>DASVLW010000036.1:0-18829 GCA_036384675.1 Minisyncoccota bacterium | reverse complement strand
GAGGCTGAAGGCTTTCACGCCGGACTCTCCTCCGCCGTTTACGCGCCAGTCGGTGGATGGCGCAAGATTCGTGTTGTTCTGGATGGCGAAGTCCACCGGATAGGCGATGCGGAATCCTGCGTCGCTGCGGGTGTTTATCTGCCAGGTCGAGGTGTTCGCATACGGATCGCCGGCGGCGGCCGTTCCGGTCGTGGTCGCGCCATACGGCGCAGTGGAGGTAGCTGCGCCGGTACCGAAGAACGTGCCGGCATAGAACCCGACCGCGAGAAACACGAGCACGATGATAATGATGACGGCGATGCTGACTTCCCCCTTGTGCGGCTGGTTCATGGCGCGAGAGATTACCAAGTAATACCCGTGAAGTATAACAGCGCCGCATGTGGAATACATGAGGAACCCCGCGGCCTTCGGCCGCGGGGTTCCTGAACATACGCTCTACTTACGCTTTTTCGTCGCTGCTTTGCGGACCTTTCCGGCAGCTTTCCGGACTTTCTTCGCGGTTTTCTTGACCGCCGCGCGCGCCTTAACGCCGGACGTGCGGACTTTCTTCGCGGTCGTGCGGGCGCGCTTCGCGTCGCCGATAGCTTCGCGGCGAACGAGTTCCCAGTTCTTCTTGAGTTCTGCCGCGGCGCGCTGGAGTTCAGAAGGGTCGATGGAACGAGCCTGGCCGTATGCGACCGTCGCGACATCGACGATGCGCGCCACGTCCGCGGCGCTCACCTTGCCGAGCTTCTTGGTCTCCCGCACGACCTGCTTCTGCATGTCGCCGGCCCACTTCGATGCGACCCTGCGATGCTGCTTCGCTTTATCGCTGCCGTAGAAGTAATACCCGGCTGCCGCTGCGGCGCCGGCCGCAGCGAGCCCCGCGCCCACTTCGGCCGCGATTTTCCCGTTGTTCGATTTCTTTGCCATATGCGAGAGGTGGTTTCGATTAGATTTAGAGGACATTCCCTATTTGCGCACGTTCACGATGAAAGCCAGATTAACGATGTTTCCGCCGCCCGTTGACGCGCCCGAAAAATCCGAGCGCCGACTCGACGCGCCCCTTGCCTTCCTTGATATCAGCGCGCAGTTCCGCGAGGTCTTCCCGCAGGTTCTCGCTCTCAAGAGCGGCCTGTTCGCTGATATGCTCGATGTTCTTGAGAATGCGGTTGAGGCGCAGGAGCGCGTACGCGACAAGCACGGTCAGCACGACGACCGCGAAGGTCGCCACCACGAAGAAGATATCCATCTTCAGGAATTCATCCATAGCGCTCGTAGTATAGCAGCCGGGCGGCGGGCGCAACCTGCCGCCGTGGATAGCCCGGACAGCGCTCCGGCGGGCGGACGCGCCTACGTCAGGTCGGTAAACGGATTGTACGCGACTTCCCAGAGGTGGCCGTCAGGGTCGGCGAAATAGCCGGAATAGCCGCCCCAGAATACGTCCTGCGGCTTTTTCACTTCGGCCGCGCCGGCCGCGAGCGCCCGCGCGAAGACCGCATCCACGCCTTCCCTGGATGGCTCATTATGCGCGAGCGTAATGCCGCTGAAGCCCGAGCCTTCGGCCGGCTGATGCGCGTCTTTCGCCAATTCTTCGCGCGGGAACAAAGAAAGCCAGGTTCCCTCGAGCTTGAAGAACGCGACTCCCTGTTCAGCTTTGTAGTCATGCAGCGGGAAGCCCAGGCCGTCGCGATAGAACGCGAGGGATTTCTGAAAATCCCGCACGCCGAGCGTGATGAGTCCAATCTTAGGTTTCATCGGCTTATGATAACGCGCTATCAGCGCGAGCTTAGTCGCTCATTACAACGCCCAATTCTCCCAGTTTTCGCTGAAACCCTTCAATATCCGTGAACAACGACGCCTGGATACCGAAACGCTGGGCTGCCTCAACGTTACCCAAGCTGTCATCAAAGAAAGCGACTTCGCCGGGCTGAAGGTCCGGCAAGAAATTCTCGCAGATATCATCGGTCATTATCCGAAAGAATTCTTCATCGGACTTCAGATGGCCGATGCCTGCGGACGAATACAGCTTATCGAAAACGGAACCGAATCCCATCTTTTCGCGCATATAGTCCACGCGCCGCTGCTCCTGGTTAGTCGCCAGGAAGCAGCGTATGCCGAGGCCGCGTATCGAACCGATGATTTCGATCATGTGCGCATCGGTATGATGTTCCGATTCGAACCAGAAGGTCAGGAGCTCGTCCACGGTCCCCTTCCATCCCCAATCGCGCAGATGCGGGCCGAGCGCGTCTTTCACGTCTGTCTTCCCGACAAGAGCCTCTTGAAATACGCCTTTAAAGAAAGGCAATACGCGTTCGACGGCGATGCCATAGGTCCGCTCCAGCTGAACGCTGAACGGCTCAGTATGTATAAGCACGCCATCCGCATCGAATACGACAGCCTTTATTGCTGGCATGCGCCGATTATAGCAAGCTTGGCGCGGCCTTCCTTCTGCGCCGCGAATTTCGTATAAAAGCCAATTATCGTTATTCGGTGTCAGTGCGCGACGGAATGTTCTTGCGCGCGCCGGTCTTGCTCTTGCGACCGTCGAGCGCGGCGGTGAAGAGCTTCATATACTGGCGCGCGGAGTGCGTCCAGGAGAAATCCGCCTTCATCGCGCGCTGCTGCAGCTCGGCCCAGCTCTCTTTATGCCGCCAATTCACGTGCGCGCGCACGAGCGCCATGAGGAGCGCAGCGGGCTCGAGCTCATCGAAGACGAACCCCGTGCCCACGCCCGTGCCGGGGTGGTAGTCGGCGACGGTGTCGGCGAGCCCTCCCACGCGCCGCACAACCGGAATGGCCCCGTACCGCATCGCTTCCATTTGCGTCAGTCCGCACGCTTCAAAGCGCGAGGGAATGAGCTGGACGTCGGCGCCGCTCCACACCAGATGCGGCAGTACGTCGTCATACTGCAAATGAACCCCGACTTGCGCCGGGAACTTCCGCTGCAGCCCATGGAAAAAGTCCATGAGCTCGGGTGCGCCGGTCCCCACGACGACGATTTGCGCGCCGGTCGACTTCAGGAAGCTGCCGATGATGGGCTCGAGCAGGTCGAGCCCTTTCTGCTTATCGAGCCGCGAGACGATGCCGGCGACAAATACGTCCGGGTCTTCGGGCAGTCCGAACCGCTGCTGCAGCGCGGTCTTGTTTTCCGCGCGGTCCGCGAGCGTGCGCGCCGAATACGTCTTGGCGATAGCGGGGTCCGCAGCCGGGTCCTTAACGTCGTAATCGATGCCATTCAATATGCCAACGACATCGTGGCGGCGCTCCTTTAGCAGCTCGTCGAGCCCCTCGCCGTACTCGGGCGTCATGATCTCTTTCGCATAGGTCGGCGACACCGTCGTGATGACATCTGCATACATGATGCCGCGGCGCATCGCGTTGATATCTTCCATGCGCTTGTCGAAGAAATACGGCAGCGGGCTGTGGCCGTCATCGAGCTCCGTCTGCGGGATGAACCGGCTGCGCCGCGAAGGGCCCTGCGAGAATATGTTGTGTATGGAAAAGACGGACAGCATGTTCTTGAGCCTCGGAGTATCGCGGTAGTCGGTCTTCAGGTAATTGGTGAGATAGCCGGTCATCCAATCGGTCGCGACGATGACGTCCGGCGTCCATTCGTCCGTCAGCCGGAGGAATTCGAGGCACCCGCGGGATAGCAGCGCGAACCGCAGCCGATCGTCGATGTACCCGTAGACATTGGAGCGCAGCTCGTAGTATTCCTGATTCTCGAGGAAATACGTGGTGACGGGGCTGCGATCGTCGTCCGTGGCATCCACCCGCAACACATTGCATATCAGGTCGTCTTCGCTGCGATCCGAAACCGTCGGCACGGCGAGGCGCTCTTCGACGAGCTTCGCGCCTGCCAGAAGCTCGCGGTCTATGCTGCCGTAGCGCGGCATCATGACGCGCGCGTCGCATCCCTCGCGCGCGAGCGCGCGCGGGAGCGAGAACATGACGTCCCCCAGCCCTCCCACTTTCGCGAACGGGAACTGTTCCGTCGTGACGAACAGCACCTTCATCTGCTTCCCTTTCCTGAACATGCCCATATCCATACACCCTAGCACAAAACGCCGCCGTATTCAGGCGGCAGAAATTATCGCGTGTTCGCCCACTGCGCGGCGGTCATCACGGCAGCTTGCCGGGGAAAGATTTTATTGATGAGGACGGCATGCACTTCGTCGTCGAAATCGGCGCAAAGGTCAGAGAGGACCGTCAGTTTATAGTCCTTGTCCGCCGCTTCGCGAAGCGTCGAAAGTACGACGCCGCTCGTCGCGATGCCCGCGAGCGCGAGATGCCCGATATCCTGCGCGCGCAGGATGACTTCGAGGTCGCTGCCGCTGAACGCGCTCACGCGTCGCTTGGTCACGACGACATCGCCCTCCGCGGGCTCGATGGACGGCCGGGGATCGGTCATCGCTGACGCGTTCTCCTTCAGGGCGCTAAACGATTTATTCCGGGCGCTCACTTCCGGCGCCCCGGGGCGGAATCCCACGACCACGTGTATGACGAGCACGCCTCTTTCATGTGCCGCGCGTATCGCCGCGCTCGTCCTCGCCACGTACTCATCCTTGTCCCGTACGCGATCGAGGATGCCGGGCTGGACGTCCATGACCAGCAGCGCGGATTTTTCAGGTTCGTTTCCCATGATCGGATTGTAGCAGAGCGGTGACGTATACTGTGCGCACCATGGCCACGTACGTCGCGCTCCTGAGAGGCATCATGCCCATGAACCCTAATATGAAAGGCGAACGGCTCCGGGAAACGTTCGAGTCGCTCGGGTTCAAGAATGTCGGCACTGTCATCGCGAGCGGCAACGTCGTGTTCGATTCGCCCACCAAAAGCGCGGATGCGCTCGAGGCGAAGATAGAAAAGGCGCTTCCCCACCAGCTCGGTTTCAGGAGCACGACGATGATTCGCAGCCGCGAAGATCTCGAGCGGTTGGCCGGGAAGAACCCGTTCAGGGGCGTCGCCGATAAGAAGCCGAATTACCTCGTCGTGACGTTCTTTAAGGACCGGCGCAAGGAACTGTGCACCGTTCTTGACCTCTCGAATGCGAAAACGCCGGATTTCATGCGCGACCTCGAGAAGAAGCACGGCAGGGATATGACTACCCGTACCTGGAAGACGGTCGGCCGGATACTAAAGAAAATGAATTCTCCATCCGCCTTTTGAATTCAGAAGAGGAAGTCGAGCAGCTGGCCCACCGCGTCGACAGCGAGCTCCATCCAAATCAGAAGAAATGCGAATACGATGAGCGCGATCGCGACGGCGCGGTGTGCCGGCGCCGTAATCTTCCGCCAGGCGGAGTCTATGGCGAGGCCCGTAATGAATAAGAGCGCGCCCATGACGACGAAGTCGCCCGGCGACCAGTTCCAGCCGACCCCGTGGTCCCGAATCGTCAGGACCAATGGCACGAGGAGTATGACGGCGACCACGATAATGATGCGGATGATGTTCTGATGTCGGAGAGGCATTGCCACTTAGAACTGGCGGAAGGGTGCGGAAGTTGCTTGCTACCGGAGGCGACAACGGACTTAATAGGTCCCAAGGTCTACTCGGTCAAATTCAATGAGCTGCTTTGCCTCGAGATCGAAGTGGGCGTTCTGATATGGGTTTTCTTTCCAATCTAATTTGAATGGATTGAGCTGATAGAGATATATCGTGCTTTTGAGCGGACGACCAGGATAGCAGAACAATATCCATTTCTGTTGGCCTTCAATGTATTCGTTCGGGAGTTTGACGCCATTCTTAGTGAGGAGATAAAACATCAGGATTTCTTCGAGGAAGAAATCAACCTGATGATCTTCCATGGCTCGGCCGTATGTATCGCAGTCATCGCTGATGTACTTCTGAAACAAGGCATCTTCCTGATATATCTTCTTTAGGGAGCCGAAAAGCTGGTTGAAATTAGTCGTCCCGACGTACAGCTGCGCCCACGCCATAAAGCTGAAGGCATGCTGGATTTGGAAATCCAGGCTGTTCCTTTCGAGGATATTCTGAACTCCGTTCTTGTGGGCGATCATTTCATTCATGATCGAGTGCTTGAGCTCTGGAGCCGGCTTGTTGCTGTATAGATACAAGAAGTCGCTATATATAAAATTGAGACCTATGAGAGGCTTGGAGACTTTAGCGGTATGGAAATGACGTATGTCCTGAACGCAATTTTCAGGGCTTTGCCTGAGGAACAGTTTGTTCATCGAGAGCCCGAAGAGAAGAAGTCCCTTTTGCGCAGGGAGCTTGTTTATGTCAAAGAAGGTGTTCGCCGGCAGAGGTTTCGACATATGGGAACTATATAGCTAATTACGAATTTTTGCTGCCGGGCTTGGGATCGAACCAAGATTAAGAGCTTCAAAGGCTCCTGTCCTGCCATTAGACGACCCGGCAATGGATGCACTCTAGCACTACGAGCGCGGTTGGGGATCCGCAAGCTCGAAGACGGCGAGCTCGAGCGGAAGGGACGGCACCGGCGCGTAGCGGACGCGGGACGCGGCGTCGAGGAGCGCGAGAAGCGCGCGATGCGTGAGCCTGGAATCCTTCGCGGAAGCGATAGCGTCTATGTCCTTCCACTGATCTTCGCCGGACTCCTCCGCCAATTCCTTGCGGAGCTCCGGCGCGTGGCGCGCGAGCAGTATGACGCGCACGTAGTCGAGCGCCATCGACAGGTAGAGATTCATGTCTACGCCCTGTTCGCTCGCCGTGCGGACGGTCGCGAGCGCGCCGGCGGTATCGCCGCTCGAGAGTGCGGACGCGAGCGCGTGCACCAGTGAATGCTTCGGTGCGCCGGTCGCCTTCTCGGCTTCTTCGCGCGTAATCTTCTTATCGCTCGACGCGGATATTACTTTCTCGAGCACGGACAGCGCGTCGCGGTATGAGCCATCCGCCAGAAGCGCGACCAAGTCCGCGGCGGCAGGCTCCATCGAGTAGCCTTCTTCTTTCGCGACATGCGCGACGAGCGTTCCGAGCCCCGTACGCGACGGCTTCCGGAACGTAAATACCTGGCAGCGGCTCTGCACTGTCTCGGGCACGCGGTCGAGCTCGGTAGTGGCGAGGATGAAGAGCGCGTGCGCGGGCGGCTCTTCGAGCGTCTTCAGGAACGCGTTCCATGCGCCTTTCGAGAGCATGTGCGCTTCGTCGAGTATGTAGACCTTGTACGGAGACTCGAACGGCAGCGTGTACACGCTTTCGGTGAGCTCGCGGATGGCGTCGACGCCGTTGTTACTCGCCGCATCTATCTCATAGAGGTCTTTGTCGGTCGTGCCGAGCTCCTGCGCGAATATGCGCGCCACAGACGTCTTGCCGAGCCCGCGCGAGCCCGCAAAGAGGTATGCGTGGCCGACTTTTTTCGCCGCGAGCTGTTCCCGCAGCGGCCCCGTGACCTGTTCCTGTCCCGCGACATCTTTCCACGTATGCGGGCGGTATGCGCGATAGAGCGACTGGTGAGCCATGGCCAGATTATAGCAAGCCGGCGGCAAGCACGGCGGCTTCAAGTTCCGCAGCTGATTCGGTGTCCATGAGTTTCGCTCTCGCGTCCGCGGCGCCGTCGAAGCCGGTGACGAAGGCTTTTATGTGCTTTTTCAGTATGTGGAACGACTTCCCCGGCTTGAGCGCCTCGAACGCGTGCGCCAGCTCGATGAGCGCCACCAGTTTCTCCCTGAGCGGGATATCCTCCGGCTTTCTGCCCGCAAATACCCACGGATTGCCGAACATGCCGCGGCCTATCATCGCGCCGTCCGCGCCGCTCTCGCGGACTTTCGATTCCCCATCTTCGCGATTCTTCACGTCGCCGTTGCCTATCATGAGCGTGTCCGGAGCGATACGGTCGCGAAGCGCGACCGCGCTCTTCATGAGCCCCCAGTTCGCCGGAACGTTCGACATGTCCTTGCGCGTGCGCAGGTGGAGCGTCAGGGCCTCGATGCCGCTTTCAAGCAGCACCGGCACCCATTCATCGATGCTCTCGCGGTTGTAACCGACACGCGTCTTCACCGACACCGGCAGGCCCGATGCCTTGGCCGCGGCGATCACCTGCTTCGCGACTTCCGGTGTCTTTATCATCGCCGCGCCGCACCCCTGCCGTTCGATGGCGCGGTCCGGGCAGCCCATGTTGATATCGATACCGTCGAAGCCGAGTTCCGCGCAGAGCTTCACCGCATACGCCATCATCTCCGGCTTGCTGGAGAACAGCTGCGCGACGATAGGCCGCTCGGCGTCCGTAAACTGCAGGTCGCGCATGAGCGGATTCTCGGCATCCGGCATCTTCTTGACTTCTCGCAGATGGTAGAGTCCGTCCGCCGAGACGAACTCCGTCCAGTCGACGTCCGGCCTTCCGTACTTCGCGACGAGCGCGCGAAAGGCCGGGTCGGTAACATCCGCCATAGGAGCCATAACGAAAAACGGCCGCGGCAGGCCTTTCCAGAACGATTTCATACGCTCACCCTATCACTAACTAATCGGTTTTGCTTTTCTTGAAATATACCTTGCCGTCGAAGCGCAGGTCGACATAGTCGATGGAGCCGTCCGATAGATCGAGCTGCGGGAACGCGGCTTTCGCGAGCGCCGCCGCCTTGTCTTCCTGGCCAAGCACGTACGTGAGGCGCGTGCCGCCCGTGAGGTAGATGTCGGCTTCGTCCCCGCGCAGCTGTATGGATTCTATCGGCGCGCCGAGCGACTGCACCGTACGGGCGAATTGCAGCGCCGCGGGAATATATTTCGCATCGACGACATGCGAGCCGATGGGATTATCGGTCGTCGAGGCTTCCACGAGCGGGCCGTAGATGTTCAAGCCCGCAGCCGCTTCCGGCAGCGATACCTGCGGCGCGCCCGACGCGGACGCTGCGGCCGCCTGGATTTCATCCGGGACCGTCGGCACGTATGCATAGATGAGGCCTTCGGCATCCGCCGCATAGCACCGGCTGTCAGCATCGAGCGGCTTTGTGTCGCCGCACCACAGGAACGCGGACGCGCGCGCGATGGTCGTGATGGCGAGTCCGGTCATGCCGTCGCGCCGTATGGAAACGGCCGTAATATCCGGATGTGCGGAAAGGATGGCGGCACGCATCGCGCCCTCGGCCGGGAACAGCGCAGAGTCGCGCGGGACGATGCCGTACCATGCGCCGGCGCTTGCCGCGCCCGCGACAGCCGGCACGGTTTCGGCATACGGGCCTTCCGCGCGTACCGACCCAATGCGCAGCCACGGCTGCCAGAGGCTCCACAGAGCTCCGGCAATGATGGCGATCAGCAGCACGAATATGAGGATGCCGAACCGCCGCCGCGCCGCGCGACGGCGCTCCCGCAGCGGGCGTCCGCCGCGGGCGGGCGGGCTCGGACGCGCGAAACGCGTCACGACCAGCTCCGGAGCCGGACGGCGCGCCGGCGCGCTCTTACGCTCGACGTCCCAAGATCTAGACCCCATAGTGAAAATATCGGCGGCTGCGCCGCGCGGGCTGCGGCTGCGAGACATAACGGCTCGCCCTCACCGTATGTGCATACGTTTCGGTCTGCGCCGATGCCTCTCGCACGCAGTCCGCGCGGCTCGCCCGGCCGCTATTTTCCCAATGTGGTCTTGCCGACATACGGGATAAGCGCCTCGGGTACCTTTATCGTACCGTCTTCCTGCTGGAAATTCTCGACGATCGATACGAGGATGCGCGGCACCGGTATCGCCGTGTTATTGAGCGAATGCGCGTACTGCAGCTTCCCTTCCGCATCCTTGTACCGGATGCCGAGGCGCCGCGTCTGGAAATCGTGGAAATAGGATGCCGAGCCGATCTCGCGATACGTCTTTTCCGCCGGCACCCACAGCTCGATGTCGTACTTCTTGACCTGGCCGAGGCCCAAGTCGCCGCCGCAGTTCACTACCGTGTGGTACGGAATGCCCAGAAGTTCTATGAATTCTTCCGTATTGCGCGTGAGCTCTTCGTGGAAACGCACCGAAGCCTCATGGCTCGCCTCGCACAAGACGACCTGTTCGAACTTGAAGAACTCGTGTACGCGGATAAGGCCGCGGATATCTTTGCCGTGCGCGCCTATCTCGCGGCGGAAGCACGGCGAAAATGCGAGATACTTCTTCGGAAACTCGTTCGCCGGAATGACTTCGTTCATGTGATAGCCCATCGTCGCCACCTCGCCCGTACCCGCGAGGTACAGGTCGTCCTGCACTTTATATATATCGTCTTCGCTCTGCGGCAGGAACCCCGTGCCCATAAGCGGCTCGCGGCGCACGAGCGACGGCACGAGCATCGGCGTGAACCCCTTTGAACCGACGAAATGCTTGAGCGCGAGCTGCCAGACGGCGTTCGCGAGCAGGAAGCCGTCGCCGGTCAGGAAATAGCCGCGGAACCCGGCGACCTTGGCGCCGCGCTCCAGATCCGCCATGCCGTTATCCGTCATGAGCGCCACATGATCCTTGGGCGCGAATGGGAATTGCGTCGGCTCTCCCCAGGTCTTCACTTCGACATTGTCCTTATCGCTGTCGCCATCCGGCACGGACATGTCCGGAATATTCGGCACTTGGAGCATCAGCGCCTGCCACTTCGTCATCACGTCCTTAAGCTGCTCGTCGAGCTCGCCCATGCCGCTCTTCAGGTGCCGCATGCTTTCGAGGTGCTTCTCCTTTTCCTCGCCCTTGGCAAGCACGATGGTCTGGCTCATGCGGTTCTGTTCCGCGCGGCGCGCGTCAAGGTCCTGGCGCAGCGCCTTGCGCTGGTCGTCGAGCGCGAGCAGGGCGTCGATATCGACATCGATATGCTTTTTGGCGGCGCCGGCCTTCACCAGGTCGGCATTTTCGCGAATGAAATGGATATCGAGCATGTGCTACGACTATACGATACCCCCGCGGCTTCGGAAAGCCGCGAATTTTAACTTTCTTTCATATCCCGCGTGCTTCACTGCCGGCATGCCTGATTCCATATCCGCAGCCCGGGAACTGCTGCCTCCCGATTATCCGGCCGGCCTGAATGAAATCCCCGAGCCGCCCGAAAAGCTCTGGCTGCGCGGCGCCATGCCTGCGCCCGGGCACAAGCTTCTGGCGGTGGTCGGTTCGCGCGCGCTCACAAGATACGGCAGGGACGCGTGCGAGATGCTGATAGCCGGGCTCGCCGGCTATCCGGTGTCCATCGTATCGGGCCTCGCGCTCGGTGCGGACGCCTGCGCGCATCGCGCCGCGCTCGCATCCGGTCTTCATACCATCGCGATTCCGGGCTCCGGCCTGAACGACAACGTGATCGGACCGAAGGCGAATGGCGGACTGGCCCGGGAGATCCTGCTGGCCGGCGGCGCCCTGCTCTCGGAGCATGAGCCGGATTATCTCGCGCATCCGCATGACTTCCCGTCGCGCAATCGCATCATGGTCGGGCTGTCGCATGCCGTGCTCGTCATCGAAGCCGGCGACCGCTCCGGCACGCTCATCACCGCGCGGCTCGCGGGCGAATACAGTCGCGACCTTCTGTGCGTGCCGCATCGCATCAATGACCCGCACGGGTACGCGTCGGCGGTATTCATACGTCTGGGCGCAGCGCTTGTTACCGAGCCGAAGCACATCCTGGAAGCGCTCGGGATTCCGGTGCAGGACGCGCAAAGCGCGGGCGAAGCCCGCGCTGCGGCGCTCGCCGGCTCAGAACGCGCCATCTATGAATTGCTCGCCGACCCCGTGCCGCGCGACGAACTCATCCGCCGCTCGGGCATCCCTATTGGCGAAGCCCTGACTATCCTCGTCTCATTAGAACTCAAGGGCCTTATCCGTGAAGAGTTCGGCGCGTGGCGCCGGCTATAAGCGGGTGGTATAACGTAACCAGTCTGATGTACAACGCGGGAGATGGCTTATGTCCAAGGTAACAGAAGTGCTTTCTGTCCTATGCTGGCCGGTTACCATATGGCGATTCCTGTACCAAGGACGCCACACCTATGGCATTCAGTTCTGGGCCGTGGCGATCGCCGCGATACTCGGCGTCGTTGCCAGCCTCTGCATGGCTGCGTTCGCGTGGCTCGTAGTGGCACGGTTCCTGTCGCCGTGGTGGCTGGCGCTGCCGGTCATCCTCTGGGCGATACTCGGCGTACTGGCGTTCATCTCCCTGCTCTTCACGATTAGCGAGGATGTATGGGAACAAGCCGGACCCACCGGTTGAAGGTTGAATTATGGGAATGGCGCTTCGCAAGAAGCGCCATTTTCGCGTTGCATCACGCGTCCAGACGGCGCACCCGCGCTTGACCATATATATGTATGCGCGGTATTGATAAAGGCACATGAGCAAGACGCTTCTTATCGTCGAGTCGCCCGCGAAGGCGCGCACCATACAGACGTACCTCGGCAAAGACTACGAGGTGCTCGCTTCCGTCGGCCACGTGCGCGACCTTCCGAAAAGCGGAAACGACGCGATAGACATTGAGGACGGCTTCAAGCCGAAGTACATCGTGCCTGCAGAAAAACGCGAAATCATCGAGCGCATCAAGCGCGCCGCCGAGAAGGCCGACAAGGTATACCTCGCGACCGACCCCGACCGCGAAGGCGAAGCCATCGCGTGGCACGTCAAGCAGGCTGCGGGGCTGAAATCGCCCAAGCGCGTGGTGTTCCATGAAATAACCAGGCACGCCATAGAGGAAGCCATCGCGCACCCGCGCGCCATAGACGAGGACCTGCGGCGCGCGCAGGAAGCGCGCCGCGTACTCGACCGCATCGTCGGCTACGACCTTTCTGGTCTTATATGGAAGAAGGTGCGCTACGGCCTGTCGGCCGGCCGCGTACAGTCCCCCGCGCTGCGCATACTGGCTGAGCGCGAACGCGAGATAAAAGCGTTCGTACCGGTCACCTATTTCGTCATCGGCGCCCTGTTCCGCGCCAAGGGCGGCGAGTTCGCGGCAAGCTGCACCGAGCAGCCGGCCACCAAAGAAGCCGCCGACCGCATCGTGAACGAGGGCCGCGCGGCAGCGTGGAAAGTCGCGAGCGTGACGGAGCGCGCCGAGGAGCGCCATCCGCGCGCGCCGTTCACGACATCGACCCTGCAGCAGGTCGCGTCGACGCGCCTTGGCTTCTCGCCTTCAAGGACGATGCGGGCGGCGCAGAAGCTCTACGAAGCGGGGCACATCACGTACATGCGCACCGACTCGGTGAACCTGGCCGCCGAAGCGGTCACGAGCATCCTTGCCGCGGTCACGCAAGAATTCGGCGCGGATTACGCCGAACGGCGCGGCTACAAGACCAAGAGCAAGAACGCGCAGGAAGCGCATGAAGCCGTGCGCCCGACCGACGCGTCGAAGCAGAAGGCCGGCGCGAACCCCGACGAGATGAGCCTGTACGCGCTCATCCGCACGCGCACGCTCGCGTCCCAGATGAAAAGCGCGCAATCGCTGCGCACCAGCGTCGAAGTGAAAGCCGATGCCGACCTGCCGTCCTTCACCGCGACCGGTTCGCGCATCACCTTCCCGGGCTGGCTCGCCTGCGACGTCAAAGCGCGCGGCGAGGACACCGAGCTGCCGAAGCTCGCGAACGGCGAGCCGCTGACGCTGGTGTCGCTCGCGGCCGATGAGAAGCAGACCGAGCCGCCGAACCGCTACACGGAAGCAGGGCTCGTGAAGGAGCTCGAAAAGCGCGGCATCGGCCGGCCGTCGACGTATGCGTCCATCATGAAGACCATCCAGGACCGCGGTTATGCCGTGAAGGAGGGCCGCACGCTCACGCCGACGGCAACCGGCATGGTGGTATCCGGCTGGCTCGAAGAGCACTTTGCGGACTACATCAGCGATTCCTTTACGGCAGAGATGGAGGATGAGCTCGACGAGATAGCGCGCGGCGAGCGCGGCTACGAGCCGACGCTCGAGGAATTCTATAAGCCGTTCAAGAAAGCCGTCGACTCGAAAGAAAACCTGCCGAAAGCGACGGCGCTCGGCGACGCGCCGCTCGAGTTCCCCTGCCCGATATGCGGCAGTCCGATGGAATTCAAGCTCGGCCGCGGCGGCGTGTTCATGAGCTGCAAGCGTTATCCGGACTGCCTCGGCGCGCGCACCGAGACAGGCGCGGAACTGCGCCCCGACGAGCCTATCGGCACGCATCCGGAGACGGGCATGCCCATTTATATAAAGACCGGGAAATACGGCCCGTATGTCGAGATGCCGCTGTCGATGCCGCCGCCGGATGATGCGGATAAAAAAGAAGAAGCTCCGATACTGGCCACGGGCGGCAAGCCCAAGCGCAGGAAGGCGAAAGGCCGTCCGAAGCTCGACGTGAAGCGCGCGGGCATCCCGCCGGGCACGGACCTGGGCGCCGTGACGCTCGCGGACGCCGTGAAATACTTATCGCTTCCCCGCGAGCTCGGCATTCATCCCGGCACCGGCAAGCCGGTTACGGCGTCGACCGGGCGCTTCGGCCCTTATGTCGCACACGACGGCGAGTTCCGCTCGATAAAGAAAGGCGACCCGTACACCATCACGCTCGACGAGGCGCTCGCCATCATCGCGGTGCCGAAACAGCCGCCGCGCGGCGTGGGAATCGCGCGCGAGGTCGGCAAGCATCCGCGCACCGGCAAGAGCATCGTGCTCTATAAGTCGAAGCAGGGATACTTCCTGAAGAAAGGCCTGCGCCGCATCTATCTGCCGGAAAGCGCGAAGCCCGACGACCTGACGCCCGAAGAGGCGGCGGAATACCTGAAATAACCCGCTCCCCGGCCTTTGCCTGAACGCGCGGCGGCGCGTATCCTGTACGGATGACCACCGTCAAGGAAATCGTGGCGGAGATGCGCGGGGCGACGGCGGAAGACGAGAAATTCGTCGAGAAAGCCTACGAATTCGCCAAGAAAGCGCACGAAGGGCATACGCGCTACTCGGGCGAGCCCTATTTCATACATCCTGCCGCCGTAGCGAAGAATCTGGCGCAATACGGCATGGATGCGAAGACCATCGCAGCGGGCCTCCTGCATGACGCCATCGAGGACGCGCGGGCGACGCCCGAAGAGGTCGAGAAGGAATTCGGCAAGGACGTGCTGTTCCTGGTCGAAGGCGTGACCAAGCTCGGCAAGCACAAGTATCGCGGCGCCGAGCGCCATGCGGAATCGCTGCGGCGCCTTCTGGTCGCCACGTCGGCCGATCTGCGCGTCCTCATCATCAAGCTCGCCGACCGGTACCACAACATGACGACGCTTGAGCACGTGCCCGAAGAAAAGCGCAAGCGCATCGCGATGGAGACGCTCGAGATATACGCCCCCATCGCGGACCGCCTCGGCATCGGCCGGCTCAAGAAGGAATTCGAGGACCTCGCGTTTCCGTATGTCGACCCCGACGCGTACGCGCACGCCGTCGAGCTGCGGAAGCTCAAGACCAAGGAGACTGAGAACGGCCTCGCGAAAGTGCAGAAGGAGCTTCAGAAGGAGCTCGCGAAGCGCGGCATCAAGGATTTCCATACCGACCTGCGCATGAAAGGCTATTGGAGCCTCCACCAGAAGCTGAAGCGCAAGGACGACGACATCACGAAGATCCATGACATCGCGGCGCTCCGCGTCATCGTAAAGACGGTGGACGACTGCTACAGCGCGCTCGGCGTCATCCACTCGCTCTGGAAGCCGGTGCCGGGCGAATTCAAGGATTATATTTCCTTCAAGAAGCCCAACGGCTATCAGTCGCTCCACACCACCGTTCTCACGTCTGAAGCCGGTATCGTGGAAATACAGGTGCGCACGGAAGACATGCACCGCGCGGCGCAATACGGCATCGCCTCGCACATGTCGTATAAGACGCTCGGCAAGGCGGCGCCGAAAAGCGCATTCGAGCGGCTGTCGTTCTCATGGGTGCGCGACCTCATTCCGTCGCTCCTCAACTTCTCAAAAAAGCCCGCACTCGCGCCCTATACCGACCCGCTCGAATCGAAGGTGGACGCTCCGCGCTGGATCGCGGAGCTCGCGAACGCGCATGCAGGCGAGGCGGGCTCCCAGGAATTCGTTGAAGGCCTCAAAGAGGACTTCTTCTCGCACCGCGTCTTCCTCTTCAGCCCGAAAGGCGACGTCATCGACCTGCCCTACCAGTCGACGCCCGTCGATTTCGCCTATGCCATCCACAGCGGCCTCGGCGACCATATGAACGGCGCGAAGGTGAACGGCAAGCTCGTCGCGCTTGATACGAAGCTCCGCAACGGCGACCAGGTGGAAATAATGGAGCGCGAATCGGCGCACCCGAGCAAGAAATGGCTCGAATACGCCAAGACGTCGCTCGCACGCCGGCATATCCGCATGGCGCTCGCCGCGCAGGGTGAAGCAAGCGTAGGGCCGAAACCTGCGAGCGCGCCGCGGGCGCCACGAGCGCCGCGGCACACGGCGCGCAAGGCGAAGTCGGCGCACGGGAAAAAATAGCGTCCGCTCGCTCGGGCGGCAGCATACGGCAAAAGCCAATCTATACAATAGATGCGCCCATCACTAACGCTGCTTGCTCGGCAGCTTGAATATTGTCTTTTGCCGTATGCTGCCGCCCTCGTCCGCTCCTCGTTTAGACGGAGAAATTCTTGAGGGAGTAGAGATCGTCCTCGTTCGGCGCGTGTGCCGAAGGCGCGGGTGCCGTGCTCGTTTCGGCGGGTGCAGCTGCTTCCGATTCGACAGCCGCCGCAGCCTCGACGACTTCTATAGGAGCAGCCGAAATCTCCTGCTTTTCAGCGAGCGCCGCGACGATATGCGAAAGGTCCTCATTCGAGAAGAACTCGATGAGCAGCCGTCCGCCCTGCGGGCGGTTCTCGATGAGCACGCGCGTGCCGAGCGTCTCGGTAAGGGACTTCTCGAGCGCCATCATCTCGGGCGATTTGCTGTGCTTGCGTATCTTGTCCTGCGCGATGCGGCGCACCATCTGCTCCACCATGCGCACTGATGTTTTCTTGAGGACCATTTCCTTGAACAGGGTTTCCATTTCCTGCGGGCGGTCCGTGAGCATCAGCAGCGCGCGGGCATGGCCTTCGGTGATTTCCTTTCCCACGACGGCCTGCTGTATCTCTTCAGGCAGCTGCAGCAGGCGGATGGAATTTGATACGTATTCGCGGCTGCGGCCTATCTTGGCGCCCACTTCCGCATGCGCGAGCCCGAAATCCTCGACGAGCTGCGCGAGCGCCTTTGCGCGGTCTATAGCGTTGAGGTCCTCGCGCTGCAGGTTCTCGATGATGGCGAGCTCGAGCTTCATCTTGCCCGTCTCGTCGCCGACCCGGATGACGACCGGAACCTGCTTCAGCCCGATAAGCTTGCTGGCGCGCAGGCGGCGTTCGCCCGCGATGAGCTCATATTCGCTCTGGAGCCCGCCGTCATCCTTTGCCACTTCCGTGCGCGTAACGACGAGGGGTTGCAGCACGCCGTACTGGCGTATGGACTCGGCGAGCGCCTTCAGGCGGTCTTCGTCGAACTCTTTGCGCGGCTGGTACGGATTCGGTTTTACCCGCTCGGTGTCCACCCAGAACACGGAGTCGTACCGGGTGGTGGGAGCGTGATTCGGGTCTATCATGAGACGATTCTATCACGCAGGTGAAAGCCGCCACCAGAAATGCTAAGGTGGACAGCGTAAGCCGGGGTGGCGGAATGGTATACGCGGCGGATTCAAAACCCGCTTCCTCACGGATTGTGGGTTCAAGTCCCACCCCCGGCACAGTAAAGAGCGAGCGGCGCAGCCGCTCGCTCTTGCGCTGCGCCTTCTATTTTTCGGGCTCGATGGCCGCGTCTCCCTGCTCCCACGAAGCGGGACACACGCTGCCCGGATGAGCCTCGACGTACTGGAGTGCCCGCACTTTGCGCAGCGTCTCCTTGGACGAGCGGCCGATGGCGTTGTCATGGATTTCCATGGAGCGCAGATTGCCGAGTGGATCGACGATGAACGTGCCCCGCATCGAAAGACCTTCATCCGCTTCGAGGATGGATTCCCCGCCTTCGACGAGGGTGCCGAATGCGAACGCGACCTTGCCGGACGGATCCGCGCCCATCGGGAACGCGACCTTCCTGATCGCGTCCGACGACTCTTGCCACGCCTTATGCGTGAATACCGTGTCGGTCGAAAATGACACGACTTCGGCGCCGATCTTCTTGAACGCCGGATACAGCTCTGCCATCTCTTCGAGTTCCGTCGGGCATACGGAACTGAAATCCGCCGTATAGAAGAACAGGACGGCCCACGAACCGCGCAGATCCGAAAGCTTCATCGTTTTCGCATCGCCCCGTACGAGCGCCTCGAATTCGTAGTCCGGTATCGGCTCGCCCACGCGCACGCTCGACGAGAACGCTCCGGGAGGCGCGTCATGGAAATCTCCGCAGTGCTCGCAATAATTGCTTTTCTGTTCTTTTTTCATAGTAGTGATGCCGCGTACGTCGCGCCATGATACAGTGCGGCTCATGCTTGAGCAACCGGTTCCGGACGAGCGCATCCCCATCCTGATAATCGCGGGACCGACGGCGTCGGGAAAATCCGCGCGCGCGGTCGAGGAAGCGCTCGCGCGCGGCGGCGAAGTGATATCCGTGGATTCGCGGCAGGTGTACCGCGGGCTCGACATCGGCAGCGAGAAAATCACCCCCGAGGAGATGCGCGGCGTGCCGCACCACCTCATCGATATCAGGAGCGCTGCCGAACCCTACAGCGCCGGGGATTTCAAGAAAGACGCCGAGCGTTTGATACGGGACATCTATGGGCGCGGAAAGCTTCCTATACTGGCAGGCGGCACGCATTTCTATTTCGACGCGCTCCTTCACGGCCTGCCCGACGCCGAACCGGTCGACTGGCAGCGGCGCGCGGAATTGGAGAAGCTCACAAACGAGGAGCTCTGCGCGCGCATCCTCGCCAGGGACCCGCGCCGCGCGGCGGAGCTCGACCCAAAAAACCCGCGCCGGCTCGTGCGCGCCCTCGAGATAATAGAGCG
>DASVLW010000035.1:0-13361 GCA_036384675.1 Minisyncoccota bacterium | reverse complement strand
CAATTTACTGTATTTCCGGGAGCACGCGGCGCAGCTCGGCGAGGCCGGCCGGCTTTACGAGGTACTGCTCGAAGCCGGCGTCCTTGCCGCGGGCGCGCGCTTCTTCCGTGCTGTAGCCCGTAAGGGCGATGAGGCGGCCGCGGAAGCCCCGGGCGCGCATCGTGCGGGCTGCGGCATAGCCGTCCTGGTCGGGCAGGCCGATGTCGAGGATGACGACGTCCGGCGCAAGGGTGAGCGCCGCGTCGATGCCCTGGGCGCCGTCGTACGCGTACGCGACCCGGCACCCCTGGAGCTCAAGCAGCCGTCCGATGCCGGCCGCTGCCGCGTCGTTGTCGTCGACGATGAGCACCGACAGGCCGCCGCTGCGGGGCGTGAACGCGCGCGCAAGCGGCGAATGCTTCTTTGCGGGTGCGATCGCGTCCACGACGGGCAGCCGCACGACGAACCGGCTGCCGCGCCCGCTGCCGGCGCTCGCGGCAGCCACGCTGCCGCCCTGCATTTCAACGAAATTGCGCACGAGCGCGAGGCCGATGCCGAGACCCTTTTTCGTGCGCTCGTTCTGTCCCACCTGATGAAACGGCGTGAAGATGGCTTCGAGATCCTCGGGGCTAATGCCGACTCCTTCGTCCGCGACTTCGACCTGGGCCATGTCGCCGTCCTCGCGCATGGAGACGAATACGGTTTCGCCGGAGTCGGAATACTTCGACGCGTTCGTAATGAGATTCGAGAATATCTGCTCCACGCGCACCGGGTCTCCCTCGATGTGGAGCGGCGTCGCGGGCGTCCTGAATTCCAGGGACTGGTGCCGCTCCTTGAGGTGGTGGCTCGTGGACAAGATGGCGCGCCGCACCGCGGCTTCGAGGTCGAGCGTTTCCTTCTTGAACGAAAGCTTTCCCTCGGAGATGCGCGAGATGTCGAGCAGGTCGTCCAAAAGGCGGCGGACGGTAGCCATGCGACCCTCCATCATCTCAAGCGCTTCGGCGTCTTCGGCATCGCGCGCGCCCTTCAGTTTCAAAAGCTCGATGGCGGAAACGACCGGCGCGAGCGGGTTGCGCAGCTCGTGCGCGAGTATCGCGATGAAGTCGTTCTTGGCCTTCGACTCGGAGCTGATGCGGGCGAGGGCGTTTTCGAGCGTGGACATCTGCGAGCGCATGAGGTTCGTATTCAGGCGGCGGTCCTCTTCGAGCGACACGATGATGAAGAACGCCGTCGCGAGCACGATGAGCGACGCCTCGGTCTCAAACAGGCGCGCGCCGAGCGCGCCGGCGCCCGTATCCGCTATGGCGCCCCAGATCGCGCATACCGACGTCGCCAGAAGCGCGAGCGTAACGAACCGCGGGCGCAGGCGCAGCGCTATCCAGAACAGCGGCACGAGCAGCAGATAGTAGAGCGGCAGGCCGAACGCGCGCGTCATCCCGTTGATGAATATCTCGTAGTCCAGAAGCAGCAGGAGAACGAACACGCCCGCAGTCTCGAGCCATTCGAACGGCGTTCGGCTGAAGCGGGCCTTGGCGAACCAGCGCAGGATGAACGGCGTGATGATGAGCAGGCAGCAGAGCGCTGACGTATACTGCCGGCCCCACGCATGCAGGCCGTAGGGCATTCCGGAAAGCGCGCCCCCGAGCGCCCGCAGGGCCGGCATGATGAGCGCGACGGCCGCGACCACGGCGATGAAATAGAACGTGTCGCGGTATCGGCGGAAAAGAGGATCGATGCCTGCGAGCCGCAGCAGATACGCTCCGATGACGGCCTGCAGGGTTTCGCCGACCGGCAGGATGGCGATGAGCGGCGCCGGCGCGCCCGTGATGAGGGCCGCCGCGAGCGACGCGACGAAGACGATGGGCCAGAGCCGCATGCCGCCGAAGAACAGCGCGCCGAGCGCGACGGCCGAAGCGGGAAACAGCTGGGCGGTTGCCGGCACATAAAGCGCCGACAGCATATAGACGGCGAGGTATCCGAACAGGAGCATCGCCGCGATCCGCCATTCCCGTACGCTGTACGGACGGAACCGCCGGGAATCAGCGAGCGGGCTCATGGATGGCAGTATAGCAACATGAACCACATGAAGATTTCATGTACACGAGGGTGAGGCGCCGCGCATCATTCGGCTTCCTTCTGATGCGGCGCGCGGAAGAACAGCACCGGCACGAGCACCAGGGTCAGGATGATGGCGAACGTGAGGCCGAACATGATGGAGAAGGCCAGGGGACCCCAGGTCGGGTTCGACTCGGCGAGCGGGATCATGCCGATGACGGTCGTGACGGTCGTGAGCACGATAGGGCGCAGGCGCGTCGCGGCGGAGTCCACGACGACGTCGATGAGCGGCTTATCGGGCGCGGCCCGGTAGTGGTGGATCATCGAGTCCATGAGGATGATGGCGTGGTTGATGATGACACCGCCTAGCGCGATGATGCCCAGGAGCGACGTGAACGAGACGGGCTGGCCGGTGAGCGCGAGGCCGTCGAGCACGCCGATGAGCGAGAGCGGCACGATGAGCAGGAGGTACAGCGTATAGCGTATGGAATTGAACGCGACGATGAGGATGAGGAACATGAGCACGAGCCCCGCGATGAGCGCGATGAACATCTGGCCGAACGACTGGTTCACGTCCTCGCTTTCGCCGCCGTAGGAAACCGTGACGCCGGCCGGCAGGTTGAGCTCGCCGATGCGCTTCTGGAATTCGCCGGTGACCTTCGTCGTGGTCGTCTTTCCGTCGGGGTACGCCGAGAGCGTCTCGATGCGCACTTTGTCCTTGTGCGATATCGCGGCATTGCTCGGCCCGAGCGTGTTCGTGAGCACCGATCCGAGCAGCACGGGGCCCGACGGGGTCTGTATGGAAAGGTTGCGGATGCTGTCGATGGTGGTGTCCGCCGTATGCGACGGGTCGGCGTAGTCCGCATTCAGGTTGAGCTTTACGACGACATCGATGTCCTGGCCGGGCTCGGTGATGGTCGTCGCGCGCGTACCCTGAATGGCGGCGCGCAGCGTCTGCGCGATGGTCTGGGTGCTGAGGCCGAGCGCGGTCGCTTTCGCGCGGTCGATGGTGAGGTCGAACGCCGTACCGTTGTTCTCCGTGCTCGACGTGATGTTGGTCACGTGCGGGATGCTCGCGAGCAGGTGCTTGCCGTTATCCGCTGCCGTCACGAGGTCATCGAGGTTCTCGCCCTCGAACTGTATCTGTATGGGCGCGCCCGAGGACGGCCCGTCGTTCGACTGCAGCACCTGCACGTCGGCATCGGTGACGACCGCAAGCATGCGCTGAAGCTTCGCCGCTTCTTCCGTGCTCGTTTCCTTGTGGCCCTTGGGCAGGTTCACGGTGATATTCGCGCTGTCGCTGCCGGACGAACCGCCGCCGGTGAGCCCCGAACTCTCGCCGACCGTCGTGACGAACGAGCTGATATCGGGGTCGGTATAGAGGATCTCCTCGACTTCGCGCGCGGCGAGGTCGGTCTGGGCGAGCGTCGTGCCCTGCGGCGTCTTCAGGTTTATATAGAGGAAATCCTGGTCGCTCTGGGGGAAGAACACTGTCTGCACGAGCCCGGTTAGGGGAAGCAGCAGCGACAGCACGAACAGCACGCCGAGCGTGCGCAGGAACAGGTTCTGGTAGCGGCGATTCTCGAGGATGATGCGCAATTTCGCTTCGTACCATTTGGTGACGCGTTCCGTTATCTCTTCCTGCTTTACTTCGAGCCGATTCGGCTTCGCGCGGCCGGTCAGCAGTATCGCGATGAGCGGCACGACGCCGAGCGCGACGAAGATGGACGCGACGAGCACGAAGATGAGCGTGTACGGTATGCCGGCGATGAATTCGCCGACGATGCCCGACAGGAAAAACAGCGGGGCAAACACCGCGACGGTCGCCATGGTGCCCGCGATAAGCGGCCACGCGTAGTCGCGCAGCGCGGCGCGCGCGGCGGCGAGCGCGTTGCCATACACGCGCATGCGCGCGTGTATGGCCTCGGTGACGACGATGCCCGAGTCCACGAGGATGCCGACCGCGAGAATGAGCGCGAAGAGGCTGATGAAGTTCAGCGTATTGCCGGTGATATAGAGGCCGATGAACGCGATAAGGAACGACAGCGGGATGGATATCGCGGCGACCAGCGACTCGCGCCAGCCGATGGTGAGCAGCAGCGCCGCGATGACGAGCGCGACCGTCTCGACGCCGGTCTTCGTCAGGTCGCCGAGCTGCTGCGACACCTGCGCGCCCTGGTCGGTCGACGGGGAAATGAGCACGGTAAGGCCCGCGAGGTCCGTGCCCTGCAGCTCCTTGAACTTCGCCTTCACCGCGTTCGCGATGCCCTGGATGCTCCCGCCCGACTGCTTGTGTATGAGGAAGGTGATGGCCTGCGCGCTCGGCGCGCCGCCCTCGGAAATGCGCGAATAGGTGTTCGCAGGCGCGAGGCCGTCGGAAATCTGCGCGATGTCGCGCAGGTACACCGGTATGCCGTTTTTGCTCGAGACGGCGATGTTGTCGAGCTCCGACGGGTCGCTGATGCCGCCGCGGAAGTTCACGGCGTAGTTGACGTTGTCGGACGCGATGCTGCCGGCCGGCAGCGCCGCGTTGCTCGAGCTTATGGCGGAAATGATGTCGACCAGGCGCAGGCCGTACTGGTCGAGCCGCTCCTTGCTCACCACGACGGTAACCTGGCGGTCGGGCACGCCCGCGACATCGACCGCGGACACGCCGGGGATATCCTTGAGCTCGTTCGAGACTTCCGTGCCGAGCGCGGAGAATTCGGTCGGCGGCAGGTCGCCCGAGACCGAGACCGAGAGTATCGGCTGATCATTGAGATTGACCTTGCTCACTTGCGGCGTGGTGGCGTCCGCCGGCAGGTCGGGGATGGCGCGCGCGACGGCATCCCGCAGGTCCTGTATGGAGCGGTTGGTGTCCGCGCTCGCATCGAACTGCACGACGACCGACGACACGCCGTCGCCGGACGTCGATGTCATCGTATCGATATTGCTCACGTTGCCCGCCTGGTCCTCTATCTTATCGGTGACGAGCGTCTCCATGTCTTCGGCGGAGGCGCCCGGCAGGGCGGTCGTCACGACGCCGTATGGAATGTCGACTTCCGGCGTGTTCTCCTTCGGTATCGCGAAGAGGGTGTAGGTGCCCGCGATGACGAGCGTCGCTATGAGGACATAGCTGAACTGGCGGCGCTCAAGGAAGAAGTTCCAGAGCCAGAGCATAGCTAGGGGGTGTCGACGACGACATGCTCGCCGTTCGTGAGCCCGCGCGCGTCGGTAACGATTTCCATATCCGCGGTAAGGCCTTCTGAGACCGTGACGCGATCGCCGAGGATGGTGCCGAGCGTTATCGGCTGCGCGACCAGCGTCGAGCTCGCCGCGTCGAGCGTGAAAACGATAGGGCCCTGCGGCGTTATCTTCGTCGCGATTATGGGAATGGTGATGCTCGACGGCGCCTTCGCGGCGGCCGGAGCGTTCGAGCGTTCGAGCGACACCGTCACGCTCGCGCCGTCGGTGAGCGCGCTCTGGTCGCCGGTCACGCCGAGCTTCACTTCTATCTTGCCGGTCGCGGGATCGAGTGCGGGCGCGATGGAGACGATAGCGCCCTGCGTATCTTCGTTAATGGTCGCCGCGCCGCCGACCGAGAGCGTCCGGGCGTCGTCCGGCGTGACATAGGTATCGACTTCAAGCGCGCCCAGATTCGAGACTTCGGCGACCTGCGCGAACGACGACACGAAGTCGCCCTGGTGAATCGGCAGGCTCACGATGGTGCCGGAAATAGGGGAGCGGATGACGGTCTTCTCGAGGTTCGCCTTGGCGCCGTTGAGTGCGCCGAGCGCCTGTTCGACCGACGCGTCGGTGCCGGCGGTCGTTCCCACGCTCTTCGAGCGATAGGCGGACTGCGCCGCGTTCACGGCCTGCAGCACTCCGTCGACGGCCGTGCGCGCGGCCGTGAGAGCGGACAACTGTTCGTCGGTCGCGTGCGAGTTGCGCGCGTTCGCCGACCGCGCGAGGTCGGTGATGAATGCGGAAATGGACTGGGTGGTCGATGCTGCGTTGTCGAGCAGCGCGGACGGATCGGCGCTGTCGGCGCCGCCCAGAGAATCGCGCCACTCATTCATGACCGCCGTTATATTCGCGCGCTCCCGGGAAAGCTCGGCGGGGTCGCCGGTCACGGAATTGATCCGCAGCTGTGGGCCGTATACGGACGGGCTGCCGAAGAACTCGTCCACGTCATTATTGAGCGTGCTGTCGAGCGTCGTATATGCGGAGCGGTATGCGTTGCGCGCGGCGGCCGCGGCATCCGGAAGCGATACTCCGGCGCCGGCCGCCGCTGCGGCATCATAGGCGCCCTGCGCCTGCTGTACGGCCGCCTTCTGGCTGCTGTTCTCGAACGAGCCGATGACTTCGCCCGCGGCGACGTGGCTGCCGATGGACTTGGTGAGGCTCACGACCTGTCCCGACGTCTCGGCGAGTATCGTCGCATGGTCGACCGACATCGCCTTGCCGATGACCGTGAGCGGTCCGGCCTGGGACGAAAGGCTGGCGACGCTCTTTAGGCTCACGTGGGAAATCTGCGCGGGCGCCGCGGCAGGCTCCGCCTGCCGCGTGAGGGCGTGCGCGCCGATGCCGACCGCCGCGACAATCACGACAGCGCCTCCGATGCTGTAGAGGCGAGGGAGGCTCACTATGTACGCCCATGTTTTTCGCAGGATGTTCATTAAAAGTGTCGGAGCATCAATGCCTGTGGTGCATAACATTTTAGCACGATTAGCCGTTCGAGGAAATATCCGCAGAACGGGCTATACTGGCAGGGTAGCAAACCATTACTTGAACTATCATGAAGACGATCACGTGTGCGCAGATGGGCGGCATGTGCGATGAGAAGATCACCGGCGCGACGCAGGACGAGATGCTCGCGAACGGCATGAAGCACCTGGAGGCCGCGCATCCCGAGATGGCCTCGACGGTGAAGACGATGCCGGCGGACGACCCGATGATGGTCGAATGGAGCAGGAAGTTCCAGGAGACCTGGGACAGCACGCCCGAAGATAGGTAAGCCGCGCCCGGCCGGTCAACGAATACGGAGCCTCGTGAGAGGCTCCGTATTCGTTGACACTATGTATATAACGTGCTATCTTGTAGTCCTGCACCTTACAACAGGGGATTATCTTGGCAGCAGCGAAAAGCATCAATGACGTGAATCTGAAACTCGTTCGCGGCGGCGCTCAATACGCCAACTCGGACGCGTTCATCGCCGATTTCCGGAGCATGCTCTGGGCGTCGGTGCCGAAATGCGGTCTTACCTGGGCGGAAATCGCCGAGCGCGCGGGAAAAAGTCCCAGCACGATCGAGAACTTCCTGTTCAATGATACGCGCCGGCCGCAGTTCGATACGGTCTGGTCGCTCGCGGCCGCCATGGGCATCCGTTTCGGCACGTTCAAGGCCGATGAGCCTGTTGCGGACGGCGAAATCAACATGCGCCGCTATCGCGGCAACAGCCGCCGTCGAAAGAAAATCGACGGACGCAAGGCCCAGCCGGACGCCTACGCATAAGCATGCATCGGTACGGGAAGGCGCGAAGCGCCTTCCCGCCACCTCCCATCCCGGGAGGTTTTTGTTTTCAGCGATGCGGACAGCCGGCCCAGCAGCAGGGGCGGCGCATACCGCCCGCGAGTTTCGAAAGCCCTTTCCTGATGCGAATATCCCGCGTCTCCGCTTTCTTGCCGGACGTAACCCAGCAGATCCACTCGCTGCGCGCGAGCGGCGTGATATCGTTCCACACCGCGAGCGCCTTCGGAGCGGCGGCGAGCGCTTCCCGCAAATCCTTCGGCAGCGCGTGCACGCTGCCGCCTGCAATACCTTTCATGGCCATACGGCCATGGTATCAGGAAATCTTCCTCCTGCTTTTTATCGCGCACGCGATGCCGGCACCGGCACCGATGACGCCTATCAGCTGCGCGCCGGGACTGTCGTCATTCCCGCCGTACGCGACGAAAAACGCGCCGAGCGCCGCTGCTATAACTCCTAGGATGAGCCGCGGCCAGCTGATCGTATGCATATAAAGTCATAACGCCGGCATGAAGGAATTAGTTACCATTGCCTTTTTAATATTATGTATTAATATCCTGCCTAGACATACACCGTTTGGGAGGTCACGTGTTCCGTCTCTTTCAATCGAATGATTCCGGGAAGAGCAACCCGCTCTCCGGCATCGAGAAGAACAGGGTCTGGAATCCCGATGCGCAGGAGCGCCTGCGGGATATTCTGGCTCGGCTGAGCAGCAACGGATCAATAAGCCATGATCGGGTGAGCGTGGTAAGCGCAAACCTCAATCTCGGAGATAAGCCCCGCCTGGCAGACATCGTCCCGGAGCTTTCCCAGACCCTGTACCACCAGGTGCGGGAGGCGGGCATCTCATACGATGCGGTCACGAGCTGTCCGACCGGCGGAGACGCATGGGCAGAAGCGTTTGCCGCCCAGACGAAAGCCGATGGACGCGACGTGTCGTTCTATCGGTTGAACAAGGTCGACCGGAGAAAGTTCTCCGTAATCGACGGACAGCCGATTCCGCGCGGCGCAGGAGTCATCGTTGCGGACGATACCATTTACGAGGGTCGTACCTCGGCCGCAGCGGTCAAGGTCCTGGAGAAAGCAGGATTCAAGATCGCCGGTCTGGTGTTTCCGGTTGAGATCGGACTTTCCGGCCGTCGCTACTGGGAGAAGCGGGGAATCCCGATCTTCAGCGTCTACAACAACGCCACCGTGAAAGCTCTTTCTGGCATCTGATCTGGACAAGGCCCGCGCGTAACTACCGCGCGGGCCTTCTGTTTTATAGATTCTCCGCATCGAATCAGGTTCAGCTAACGATATGAAACGGCCGCCCTTGTGGAAGGGGCGGCCAGTCACTTATGCGAGTCCGCGCGCGTCCGCGATCGCGGATTTGAGCAGCTTCTCAATTTCGGTCGCAAGCGGGGCATAATTAGCACCGCATTTGCGGAGCGCCGGGACAAGGATCCGCAGATGGTATTTCTGCTTTTCCTCGATGGTCTTCGCGCGCTTCTCCGGCGTGCAGCCGGCAAGATCGCGGAGATTGTCCAGGCAGTCGAGCAGCTTTGCAAGTATTGCTCGCGGCCCCCGATCGATGATGCGCCCAAGATACTGCTCGACCGTTTCCTTGTCTTTCGGGAGCTTTTTGAGCGCGAGCGTGTCGAGCGCAATGTCTTCGCCGAAGTTCAGGGCGAGCCGGTAGGGCGACAGCAGGTAGGTGTCTTCAGGCACGTCGTGAAGCAGGGTCACGCAGATAATGCGCGCATCCCTGCCGCCGAGTTCGTGGATATAGATCCACGCCGCGCCTTTCGGATGGTCGAAATACCGGCGGCCGTCATCACGCTTTTGCTTGCCGTGCCCGTATTTCGAGCAGACGTATGCGAACCCGATGAGTTCGCGCTCACTCGGTCCGGTGGCGGCAAGAGGGTTGAAGAAGATCTCATAGGGAGGCGGACGAGCTTTCATCGCCGTAACCTTTCTCTAAGGAATTCCGCTTCATTGCGGAAGGTCCAGCCATATAGAAACACGCATGCCCAATCATGTCAAAATTCTGCTCCGCGGCCAGGGCTCGAACCTGGGACATCCTCGTTAACAGCGAGGCGCTCTACCAACTGAGCTACCGCGGAATGCTGAAAGCGCCTTATCAGGCGCCCGCCGCCCCGGTGGGCGGCGTGGGCATTCTAGCGCATCCGGCGGGCCCTGAAAAGGCTTTCTGCCGCCGTATGCGGGTATACTGTGCACATGTTGAGGCTCTATGTGAAAACGGGCTGCCCGCACTCGCTCAAGGTCCTGATGACGGGCGAGCTCCTGGGGCTTTCGTTCGAGCAGCGGAACGTGGCGGACCCGGGCGTTACGGAGGAACTCATCGCCGCGGGCGGCAAGAAGCAGGAGCCGTACCTGGTGGACACGGACACCGGAATCGCGATGTACGAGGCGGATGACATCGTCGCGTACCTGACGGACACGTACGGCGGCTAGGCCGCTTAATCCGCCGCGCGCTTCATGCCGCGCACATTTTGGCGCGGTAGAATGCGCGTATGAATACCACCATCAAGGCGACGCGGCACCAGCTTTCGGATGCGGAGCGCGAACTGGTTTCAGAAAAGCTCGGCCCGCTGTCCAAATTACTCGGAACGGGCGACGCGGCGGCGGAACTCGCGGTGGAAGTGGCGATAACGGCGGAAGGAGAGAAGCACGGCGCGGCATGCCGCGCCGAAGCGAACCTTTCGACGAACGGAAAATTCTATCGGGCCGAAGCTTCTGCCGCGACGATGGGCGGCGCGCTCGACGCGGTGCACGGCGAACTTGCGCGCGAACTGCGCAGCGACAAGGGCCGCACGCGGCGGCTCATGAAGCGCGGCGGAGCCGCGCTGAAGTCCATGCTCCGATTCGGACGCGGGGAATAGTCAGCCCGCGCGCGCAAAATCCGCGTAGTCCATCTCCTTCCTGCCTTCAGGGACGACGCGCAGCGGCGCGAATTCGCCGGCGGGCGTGAGCGCCGCGGTCATTATCTTCACGCGCACGAGCTTCCCGCCGCGCTCGGCGAAGAAAAACGTGCCGGGCGATTCCGCATACGCGCGGTATTTGTTCCAATTCTCGCGCGCATCGCCGGCCAGATGCAATTCGCCGTCCGCTTTCTGTATCTTGCGCGCGCGCGTCGCCTGCGCGTGATCCTGTTCAGTCCCGCGAATCTTTCCCGCCAGGTAGTCCGGCAGGATGTCGGCCAGAAGGTTTGCGCCGATAGCGGCGAGCCGCGGGCGCAGCTCGCGCGTCGTCTCGGCTGGCTCGATAGCGACTTCCCGCATCGCGATAACGTCTCCCGCGTCCATCTCGCGCGCCATCTTCTGTATTGCGACGCCGGTAACGGCGTCGCCGGCCAGAAGCGCCGATTCCACGGGCGAAGCTCCGCGGTATTTCGGCAGCAGGGAATAGTGGATGTTCAGAATGCCCTTCGGGAACGCGCCGATGAGCGATTCCGGCAGTATCTTTCCGTATGCGACGCAGATGCCGTACGACGCGCCCGCGCCTTGTATCGCTTCTATCGCGTCCTCGTCGAGCTTTTCGGGCGTGATGACCGGAATGCCGCGCTCAAGCGCCCATGCCTTGGTTTCAGACGGCGTGAGCACGAGGCCGCGGCCCCGCGGCGCGTCCGGCGACGATACGACGAGCGACGGCGCGAATCCGCGCTCGGCAAGCCTCAAGAGCGTGTCCCGCGCGACGTACGGCGTGCCGAAATAGACAAAACTATCCTTCATGGTCATCGGTGCCCGCGGACCCCGCTTCTTCTCCCGCTTCCGCGCTTCGCCTGGAGCGCCGGATGTCCTGCGCGTGGTCTATGAACAGGGTGCCGTTCAGGTGGTCTATCTCATGCTGGAATATCTGCGCGAGCAGGCTGCCGCCGCCGCGTTCGAACGCCGCGCCGTTCGCATCCTGCGCATGCACCGTGGCGCGTTCGTGCCGCAGCACCTTGCCGTAGAAGCCGCGCACCGACAGGCAGCCCTCGTCCATGAGCGAGCGCTTGCGGGACGTCTTCACGAATGACGGGTTCGCGTATACGCCGATTTCGGGCGGGTGCGGCGGCTCGCCTTCGGGCGGCGGTTCAATGACGCGGTCATAGCGGACGAGGAACAGGCGGTAGGGAACGCCTATCTGCGGCGCGGCTATCGCGACGCCGTCGGGCTCGCCGTCGAGCGCGAGCGCCATGGCATCGACCAATTTCTGCAGTTCGGGTGCGCCGAACATGGCTTCGGGCACCGGCGCGCTCACGCTGCGCAGCACCGGCGCGCCGTCCTGCACGATCTCGGGGACTTCCATGCCGCGACTATAACAGAAAAAACACCTCTTACGGAATTGTAAGAAGTGTTCGGATGGGTGCGCCGCCGGCGGAGCTAAGCGCTCTGAGGTGTGGGCCAGTTGCATGAGCCACATCAAAGCTTGCTTGCTCACGCCAGCGGGCGCGCGGGTATCGGCTGATGCCGACACGCGCTGTATTGGTCGGCGCCAGGGTCAACTTGGGGCTGGGGCACTGGCGCCGTTCCATCGCTTCTTCGAGACGAAACTATCAACTGATTCACCACGAAGAGCTGCGATTTGAAAGAGCTCGGGAGGAACCTGGGGGATAGCGGGGAAGGTTCCTCCCGATGCGCTGCGGCGTTGGGGCGTAACAGCGCGTACACCCTTTATACTACCAGAGCGATTCTGTGTCAATAGCGACCGATATCCACGGGGGAAGGGCGGCGAGTCGCGCGGACAGTTTCCGGTCGGGCCACGCATCCTGCCCGAGCTTCGCCACGACGGACAGCCGCGCCCGCGTGCGCACCGGACGGTCGGGAAGGCGCGTATGCGCCGCCCCGTCGAGCGCGCGCTCGATGAGCCGCGCCGCTTCCGCGACCTTCGCCGGACTCGCTTCGGCATGGAAGACAAGCAGATGACCGAACGGCGGATAACCGAGCGCTTTGCGCTGGGCGGATTCTTCGGCAAAGAACGCATCGGCGGAAGGATCCGCGACCATCTGCACGGCAGTGTCATCCGTCCGCCGCGTCGCGACCGATACGCGCTGCGCGCGGTCAAGGAGCGTAAGTCCCGCGTGTACGAACCGCTCGCGCGCGCGCCAGAACGGCAGCGCGAGCAGGCTGTCCGCCGACGCTATCGCCGCGTATTGGAGTTCTGATGCAGGATCGAGGAGCGGCAGCATCGCTTCGGTGCCCACGACGACGGTTCCGGGCTCTTCAATGCGGGCGGCGGCCCTGCGCACGGCCGCGGGCGTGCGTATCGTTTCCGCATCGAGCATGAAAATCTTCGCATCGGGCAGCGATTCACGCAGCTCTTCGGCGACCCGCTCGACGCCGATGCCGAGCGGCAGCAGGTTCCAGCTGCCGCACCGGTCGCAGGTCTTGTCCGCGCCGCGCACCGTCGCGCCATCGGCCGAACGGAAGACGCGCTCGCCGCGCGCCATGGAAAAGGAAAGCGCGCGGCCGGCTTCGTCGCGCACGGCGGTGCCGCAATCGCGGCATACGACCGCCGGCGCATAGCCCTTGCGCGCCGCGAGCACGGCGGCGCGGCCGCCTTTGGCCGTCGCGCGGCCGAGCTCCGCCAGCATCTGTGCGGGCACGGCCCGGAATGGCGTCCGGTCTCCTTCAGGGCGTTCCGCGGCCGCGTCTATTATCCGCGCGCCGCTGCGCGGCGCGTTCGAAAGTGCCGCTGCCGGCGCCGTGCGGCATTCAAGCGGCAGCGGGAAGTCGCCGTAGGCCAGCACCGCGCCGCGTTCGCGCGCGAGCAGCGCAGCTGCCGCGCGCATATCGAGATGCGGGCGCTGCGGTGCGCGATAGCCGGCCGCGCTC
>DASVLW010000034.1:0-4364 GCA_036384675.1 Minisyncoccota bacterium | reverse complement strand
TTGTCGAGATAATCGTCGGCGTCGTCGAGCTTGTCGTCTGCCTCGTCCGCGTTCTTACTATCGGAGTCGTCAACTGTATCGTGTGCATCGTCGAGCTTGTCATCGATGGAGTCGACGTAGTCCTCTACCTTGTCTTCGGATGTCTTGCCGCCGGCATCCTCAAGGGCGTCGCTCGCCTTGTCGTATGACCGGTTCGCGTCTTCGAGCGCTTCATCGAAATCGTTCTTGAAATAGAGGTTCACCGCATCGAAGAGGCTGTCGCGGGCATCGTCTATCTCTTTGTTCGCATAGCTGATATCCTCGTCGCTTTCGTCCGAGTCGTCTATCTCGTCCTCGGCGTCCTTGATCATCGAGATAGCTTTCTTGATAGCCGCCTGCGCCGTCGCATTGGTCGCGGTCGAGGCCGCGGGAGCTTGTGCCGCCGCCTGCGCCTGCAGCGCCGCGAGCTGCGCCTTCAGGGCGTCGAGGGTCGAGGAGCCGCTGGTACTCGTGCTGCCGGCCGATGAGCCGCTCGTGAGCGCTTCATACTTCGCGCGCGAAGCGGGGCCGAAATAGCCGGTCGCGCTCACGCCGTTGGCGGCCTGCCACGCTGCGACCGCAGCCTTGGTAAGGTCCTTGAACTGGGGCGTTTCGTGTCCGCTCGAGCCGACGCCGCTCGGCGCGACGGTGAAGCCCGCGCTGTTGAGATACTGCTGAAGGCAGCGAATGTCCTCGCCGTCCGCGACGCCGACCGCGAGGTCGCGCGTGAACGAGCATGCGGCCGCGGCGTGCGCGACCGATGCATGTCCCGCTCCCATGAAGAGAACGAGAGCGAATATGCCGAGGCCGGAGAAAATCGATGAGCGGGTCATAAAGCGTCAGGGATTACGGTTACTAACGTACGGCACAGCGGCGTGCCTGATGACTCCATGATACGGCCCGGCTCCCCCGCCAACAAGGCGCTACCGCTGAATAAAGATCGTTCGGAGCGCCGTTCGAAGGCTTCCGGGACAGTTTTTAAGCTTTAAGCGGCTTAACTTCCATTATTTCGATAGTGGCGCCCGGGATCTTGAGGTGCGGATGGTCCCTGAAGAGGTCCGCGGCCGCTTCCGCGGACTCCGCCTGCGCATATGACGACAGCATGATGCCGTTGCTTGCGTCTTCGGCGCCCCCGGCGCTTACGCGCTTGGCCTTCCCGACGCCGACCGTGCTCAACACCGAGCCAGCATGCGCCGCGAGCCATGCGTCCCATTCGGCCTTCAGGCTGTCTTCTTCCGGTTTGCGTTCGGCCTCCGGCTTCTTCATCCATTCTTCGAGGCCTCCGACCGGCATCTCGTACAGCACCATGAAATTCGCCATAGATTTATAGATTAGTCGTTGTGCTCATATCGCCCCAATTCCATGGAGCCTCATCGGGATTCGGCTTCGGATTGCAGGTTGCCTGCGCGCTGCCGACGGTCAGATGCACCGTCTCGCCGTCTCCCAGTATCGCGACGCGCTGCCCGTCGGGCGCCGCGCCGGCATAGCTCGTGCCCTTGACCTGATCGAGCGTCGCCGTGCCCGTGAACATTCCCTGCGCGTCGGCAGAAATCTGCACAGCCTGTCCGCTCTCAAGCGGCGAGAGGGTGAACTCGCTGCCGTTATCGCAGGTATACGGATACGTTCCAAGGTCATTGGCTGCCGCCTGCTGGTCAGCAGCGCCCTGTTGCGCGGGAGCCTGCCGGCCGGCCTGCCAGAACCACGCTGCCGCGGCGAGGATGACGATTACGACTACGGTGATTGCTGTTTTCATAGAGTGGGAGAATTATGCGGCGGGAGCGGTAAAGGTAATGTCCGTCGGCACGGCGAACATGCTCGCGTCGGCGCTCCACGGCTTGCAGTCGTACGTATAGCTCCGGTTCACGTCGAGCGTCGTTCCGTTTCCGGAAGACGCGTCGGTCGTTTCCTCGGTCATCTCGGTGGACTTTATGCCCTGCGGAAGGAGCGAGTTCCACAGGTAGAGCGTGGTACCGTCCGCGATCATATGCGTATCGACGGTACCGATCTGCGGCGCGTTCGAAGAGAAGTCTCCGCGGATATTCTCGCCCGATACATAGATAGTGCCGTCCGTCGGGACGTTTCCGCTATCCGTATGCATGGTGCATACATAGCTTCCGCCGCGTGCGGCAAGCGCGCGCAGCGAACCCGTAAAGCTGCCGTCGGTCTCTGCCGCGGAAGTGCTGGTACCGGCAGCCGGCGCTGCCGTTTCGTGCGTATGCGTGGTTGCATACCATCCGCCGCCGCCCAGGATGACGATTGCCACTACCGCTCCGATAATCCATGTTGGCATAGATGCGTGCGTTATGAGTAGTGCGCCCAGTATACCCCGGCGTTTTTATCAGGAAGGATCGAGTACGGTATATGAGAAGGCCTTCGTCGCGGTGCCCACGTTGCCGGCGGCATCGGTCGCCGTCGCGGTAAGGACGTAGGAGCCGTTCCCTGGTGGCGTCCACGACACGCCGAACGGCGTGGAAGTCAGGTCTCCGCTTGAGAAGCGGGCCGTATTCGGAGGCGCCGCGTCCGTGACGACGAGCGTCACCGTGACGGCACTGTCGTCATCGACATTCGCGCCGAGCGCTATCGGGCTCGAGGAAAGTACGGTGCCTATCGGACCGATGATGGTGACAACGGGCGCTGTGTTGTCGATGGTGACGCTCGCGCCGGTGGAGGTCGCCATGTTCCCTTGCGCGTCCCGCGCGACTGCGGTAATGGCGTGCGCGCCGTCCGCGACAGAGGTGCTGTCCCACGTCATCGAATATGGCGCGGCGGTGACTTCCGCCCCGACGGAAGACCCGTCCACCTGGAACTGCACGCCCGCTACGCCGGTGTCGTCGGACGCATCCGCCGAAAGCGTCACACCTGCGCCGGAAAGCAGCGCGCTCGCGGGTGGCGCGGTCAGGGATATCGTCGGCGGCTGGGTGTCGACAGAAGGGGTAGGATCGCTATGGCTGCTGTGATGATGGTGCCGCGGCGGAGCCGATGTCGCGACTTCGATGCCCGTAATGACGACCGGCGGGGCGGAAAGGACCGCGATGCGGGCGCGGGTAAGGGGGCCGGCGATACCGGCCGGATCGATGCCGTTGTCCTTCTGGAACGCAACGACCGCCGCCTGCGTCGCGAATCCGAAATATCCCGTGGCAACGGGATACGTGAAATAACCGCGGGTCTGGAGGAATGCCTGAAGCCGCGCCACGTCTTCGCCCGAAGATCCTTGGGAGAGCGTGCGCAGCAGTATGACGATCGGGTTCGCGTACGTCCGCACGTTGGTCACTTCGAAATCCGCGCGCGCGGGCGCAGGAATCGATACGAGCACGATTGCCGCAAGCATGAGGGCAGAAGCGAGCCGGAACATGTATGAATTATAGCGCGCCAGTAGCCATGATTTAGCCCTATAGCAAGGGCTATGTTGAGCTGCCGTCCCGGCCCTTGCCGTATGCGGCCTCGATGCCCGCGCCGATAGCTATGCCGACGCCGATACCGAGCGCGAGGTTATGGAGCGCGATGCCGATTGCCGCTCCTATCGCTATGCCGAGCGCGATGCCGGTGCCAGCCGGATATTTTTTACTGCTCATAGCTACATACTACCGTAGTGCCGGCTGTCCTATAACAAGCGCAAGACGAAATAGAAAACGGCGGCGGCTATGACCTGGATGGCGATTGCCGCTACAAGCTTCTTGAGCTCGGCGGCTGAAGCGATGAATCGATATGCCGCAAAAGACACAAGATATATGACCGCCGCCATGACGACGACGATGAGCAGGTTCGGGCCTTCAGGATCATGGAAGAACCAGAACAGCATTCTGGAACACGCGAGCGCCGTTATGCCGAGAATGAGCAGCGAAGCCGTCTTTGGATTGATATGCATAGAGGTTATAACTGCTACATCTTCAATCTGGTTGCCTGAACGGTTTTGCTATACTGAACGCAATAATCCCAAATTATATGATACCGAAAAACACCATCTGCCTTTGGTTCGACAAGGATGCGGAAGAAGCGGCGAACTTCTATGCCGCCACATTTCCCGATAGCAACGTAACCGCCATCTTTCGCGCGCCCACCGACTTCCCAGGCGGCAAGAAAGGCGACGTTTTGACGGTTGAGTTCACCGTCTGCGGAGTCCCCTGCGTTGGCCTCAACGGCGGCCCCGCGTTCAAGCAGAGCGAGGCGTTCTCCTTCCAGATAGCGACGGACGATCAGGAAGAGACCGACCGCTATTGGAATGCGATCGTCGGCAACGGCGGTCAGGAGAGCGCGTGCGGATGGTGCAAGGACAAGTGGGGCATCAACTGGCAGATCTCGCCGCGTGTACTGACCGAGGCGCTGGCCATCGGTGGCGACGAAGGCAA
>DASVLW010000033.1:0-5653 GCA_036384675.1 Minisyncoccota bacterium | reverse complement strand
GCACCTTCCTGAAGGCAAGCCCTGACTCGTTCGGCAGCGGCGGCGGGAAGACCACGCTTACATGGGAAACGGTCGGCGCCACGTCTTTCAGCATCGACCACGGCGTCGGCGACAATCTCGCGCCGAACGGCAGCATAGATGCGAACGTTACGAGCGATACGACCTTCACCGGCACCGCAAAAGACGCGAGCGGCGCGACCATTACCTGCGAAGCGCCCGTTACGGTTGAAACCGGCGGCTGCACCAGCAATTGCGGCGGAGGCGGCCATCACTCGTCGAGCCATCCGAATGTCATCGTCTCGTCGCTCGAGCAGCCCGGGAACCAACCGCTCTCGTTCGTGTACCTGTCCGAGATCCCGTATACGGGCCTCGACCTCGGTCCGGTCGGCACGTTCCTCTACTGGCTCGTGCTCGCCGCATGGAGCGCGGCGCTCGCGTACCTCGTGCTCTTCAAGGCGGTGCCGTTCGTCGCCCTGCGCGCACGCCGCTTCGGCGGCAGCGTAAGCGACGCGCTTAACCGTGAGCCTGAGCTCGCGTACCAGCCGGCTCCGGCGCCGCATGCCGCGCCCGCAGCGGCTTCCCATGGCCGCGAGCATCGGGCGCCGCACGCGACGGCAGCGCCTGCGGCGGGTGCCGCGTCCCGCGGCTATTCGGCCTACGACGGATTCCGTTCGTTCGCGCAGGGCGGCGCGCTCTCGATAGACGATATCGTGAAGGGCCTCTCGCGCATGCCGGCTCCGGTCAGCCATGCGGAAGAATCCCACGGCGCGCCTGTCGAGCCGATGTACGACCACGTCGAACCGGTCTATCAGAATGTCGAGCCTATCGCGGCTGCGCCGGCGCGTGCCGCGCAGGCCGAAGCCGAACCGATGCTTCCGCACGTCCCGGCATTCATCGAGTCGCTCGTGAACGCCGAGCGCGAGGCCGTGTTCAACACGGTGCGCGACATCGTGCGCGGCGGCGCGGACGTGGAAGCGTTCCTCGCTCAGATCGCGTGCGCGCTCGACGACGCGTATCGCGCCCGCCTCGAAGGCGCGCCGGTGCACCGCGACGTGAAGCGCATCACGGACCCCGTCGCGACACCGGTGCTCGAGAAGCTCGTCACGTCGCTTACGTCCGCCGTGGACTCGAGCTATTCGGTGGGCATCACGGGCGCGAAGCTCGCGCTGACCCGCGCGCTCGCCATCGTCGGGGCATAGGACGGTCAAACCTTTTACAAGAAAACGGGCCGCCCGATGGGCGGCCCGTTTTCATATACCTGGCTATATATTCGCGCGTTCCCTGATGCGCTCGAGCATCGGGTTCAGAAAGTCGGGAAGGGAAACAGTCTGCTTGTCTCCGGTGCGGTTGTTCTCGACCGTCACGGTCTTCGCTTCGAGCTCGGCGTCTCCGACGACGATGAAGCACGGGACCTTCGCGAGCTTCGCCGCGCGTATGCGCTTGCCGAGCGAATCGTCCGCGGAAAGCTCGGCGCGGATACCCGCGCCGTTCAGCGTCTTCAGCACGTCTTCCGCGTATGCGGCATGTTTCTCGCCGACCGGCAGCACTACCGCCTGCACCGGCGCCATCCAGAGGGGGAACGCTCCCGCATAGTGCTCGATGAGGAATCCAAACGTGCGCTCAAGGCTGCCGATGGTCGAGCGATGAATCATGACCGGGCGCTTTTTCTGGCCGTCCGCGTCTATATATTCTATTTCGAACTTCTCGGGAAGAAGGAAATCCATCTGAGCGGTGAACAGCGTATCTTCCTTGCCATTCACGTTCTTAGCCTGCACGTCGAGCTTCGGCCCGTAGAACGCGGCTTCGTCAGGCGCTTCGGTGTACGCGAGCCCGAGTTCGTCGAGCGCTTCCTTCATAAGCCCCTCGGCGCGGTTCCAGAGATCGTCGTCAGGATAATATTTCTCTTTGTTTTCGGGGTCGCGCTTGCTGAAGCGATACGAGACGATGTCGAGCAGCCCGAGTCCTTTCATGCCTTCCACGATCATGCGGCAGACGTTCTTGAATTCGTCCTTGAGTCCCTCGGGAGTAACGAACAGATGGCCGTCGGTGAGCTGGAACTTACGCACGCGTATCATACCCATGAGCTCGCCTGATTTCTCGTAGCGGTTATAGTCTGCGATTTCGGCATAGCGGACCGGCAGCTCCTTGTAGCTCCACGGACGGCGCTGGTACATGCGGATGTGGTGCGGGCAGGCCATGGGGCGCAGGTAGAACTTGTCGCCGTCCATATCAATAGGCGCGTACATGTTCTGCGAATAGTGCTCGAGGTGGCCGGACGTGCGATAAAGCTCTTCGCCGCCCAGGTACGGCGTCTCGACATGCTCATAGCCGTATTTCCGTTCGAGCGAGCGGACAAAATCCTCAAGCGCGAACTTCACCGCCGTACCCTTGGGCGTCCACATCGGAAGGCCGCGGCCGACCTTCTCGTCGATGATGAACAGGTCGAGTTCGCGCCCGAGCTTCTTATGGTCGCGCGCGGCGGCTTCTTCGCGCTGCGCCTGATAGGCTTCGAGGTCTTCCTTGGCATCGAACGCGAGGCCGTAGATGCGGGTGAGCTGCGGCTTCGCTTCGTCGCCGCGCCAGTAGGCGCCCGCGACGCGGTCGAGCATGAACGAGTCGGGCTTGATGTCGTGCGCCGGATGCTCGCTATGGCCGCCGCGGCACAGGTCCGTGAAATCGCCCGCGGTATAGAGCGTTATCGTTTCGCCCTTTGCCGCGATATCGCCGATGAGCTCGAGCTTGTATTCGTTATCCCTGAAGCGGTCGCGGGCGTCCTTTTCCGATACTTCCGTTCCGGTCATCGCCGTCCAGGACGGCAGGAGCTCGCGCATGGCGTCCGTGATCGCCGCAAGCTCCGTCGCGCCCGGCGCTTCTCCGGTTCCGAAATCGAAATCGTAATAGAAGCCGTTGTCGACGGCGGGGCCGATGGTCGGCTTGGCGTGCGGATATCGTTCAGCCACGGCAGCAGCGAGCAGGTGAGCGAGCGTGTGCCGTTTTTCTTCGAGCGATGCCATATGGCGGGATTCTAGCATAAAAAACGGGGCGGCCGGGAATGTCCCAGCCGCCCTCGATGCATCGTTTACTGCGGCAATCGCTTGAGCAGTTCAAGCGGCGCTTCCATATGCGGCGCGCCGTTTTCGGCGCGCGTCGCGAGCTCTTCGCACGCCGCGGGCAGCCATCGCATGACGAGGCGCTGATCGCCGCCGCATCGCGCGACGAGCGCGATGCGGTGCAGGTCGAACGCTCGCTTGTCATGCGGCGGCAGCTTTCCTTCGGATTCGGCATACCGCATCAGGGCACCTGCCCCGACAGGCGCCGGAAGGATAAGATCCGCCTCGGTCTTTCCTTCAAACGCATCAGAAACCTCCCGGAATCGTGCGGCCATGGCCCTGAAAAGCAGGGCAGTATCGTTGTGCGCCATCGCTATTACTCCCGTGTACGGCTGGAAATATTATAGCACATCCGCATCGAAAAGAAAGGCGCGCCTAGATAGGCTTCAGGTTTTCTATAGCGAGCGACAGCTCGCCGTTGCGGCTCGAAACGGTGCCCTTGATCAAGAGGCATCGTCCGGCAACGACATCCGCCCCGCGTTCTTTGAACAGCTTCGGGAATATGACGCCCTCGATGCTGTCGGTCTTGTCGGCGAAGCGCACGAACGCCATCTTGTCTCCTTTTTTGGTGAGCAGCGCGCGCACGTCTTCGACGAGCACCGGCAGGATGAGCGGCAATCCGGGCTGCGGCTCGTTCTTTATGTCCGCGATAGTGTATTTCGCTTTTGCGGACGCGTCCTCGCACGCGTCGAGCGGGTGGCCGGACACGTAGATGCCCAGCAGGTCGCGTTCGGCCGCCAGAGACTCCACGAGCGGCATCGGCGGCGCCGGCGTAAGTGAAAGCTCGGGCGGCGCGGCGAACGCACCGAGGCCCGCGAACAGGGAATCCTGCTCGGCGGGCTTCGTCATGTCGCGATGGAATTCGAGCATGCGGTCGAGGTTCGCGAGGAGCGTTCCGCGGCCGAGCGCTCCGTCGGGCGCGAAGCGGTCGAGCGCGCCTGCCTTGATGAGCGATTCGAGCGATTTCTTGTTCAGGTTCCTGGAGCCGACGCGCGACAGGAAGTCGGCGATAGACGCGAACGGCCCGCGCGCCGCGCGCTCTTCCATGATGGCCTGCGCAATGCCTTCGCCGAAGTTCTTAATGGTGACCAGTCCGAATCGGATGGTGCCCTTATCCTCGCCCGCGATGGTGAATTCGGCCCCGCTCTCGTTGATGTCCGGCGGCAGCACCGGAATATTGAGCCGCTTCGCTTCGGCGACGAGTACCGCGATGGAGTCGGTGTCGCCCGCGTCCGCGGTAAGCAGCGCCGCCATGTATTCGACGGGATGGTTCGCTTTCATGTATGCCGTCTGGTACGCGACCTTTCCGTAGCTCGCGGCGTGCGCCTTGTTGAACCCGTACGCGGCGAACGGCTCGATGAGCTTCCATATCGCGGCGGCTTTTTCCTTGGACAGCTTGCCGTGCTCCTCGAAGCCCTTCAGCAGCTTCTCCTTCTGCGCTTCCATCTCGGCCGGAATCTTCTTGCCCATCGCCTTGCGCAGCGTGTCCGCTTCGAGCCACGAATAGCCGCCGAGCGTGATGGCCGTCAGGAGCACGTCGTCCTGGTACACGAGCAGGCCGTAGGACGCGTCGAGATAGTCCTTCATGCGCTCGTCCATATAGCGGATGAGCTTCGGGTTCTTCTTGCGCTCGATGTACTGCGGGATGGTTTCCATCGGACCCGGGCGGTAGAGCGCCACCATGGCGTTGATGTCGTGGATGGTCGTCGGACGCAGTTCTTTGAGGTATCGCGTCATGCCCGAGCCGTTCAACTGGAACGTGCCTTCGGTCTCGCCGCGGGCGAGCATCGCGAAGGTGAGCGGGTCGTCGAGCGGGATGTTCTCGATGTCGATGACGATACCCTTGGTCTCCCGCACGCGGTCCATGGCGTCCGCGAGGATGGAGAGGTTCTTGATGCCGAGGAAGTCGTATTTCAAAAGCCCCGCGTCCTCGACCGCGTGCATGTCGTACTGCGTGATGAGCTTGCCGGTCTTCGGATCGACCGAGAGCGGGGTCCATTCGGTGAGCGGCGTCGGCGATATCACGACGCCCGCGGCGTGCACGCCCGTGTGGCGCGCGCATCCCTCGATGCGCTGCGCGAGGTCGAGGATCTCCTTCGCGTCGTCATCCTCGTCATAGAGCGCTTTCAGTTCCGGCTCCTCCTTGAACGCGCGCTCGATGGTCATAGGGAAGCCTTGCTGGCCGATAGGGATGAGCTTCGCGATGCGGTCGCCGGTGCCGTAACTGTGGCCGAGCGCGCGCGCGACGTCGCGCACGGCCGCGCGCGCCATAAGCGTGCCGAACGTGCCTATCTGCGCAACGTGGTCGTCGCCGTATTTCTGCTTCGCGTACGCGATGACTTCGTCGCGGCGGTTATCGGCGTAGTCCATGTCGATGTCCGGCGCCTTCGGGCGCTCGGGGTTCAGGAATCGCTCGAACGGCAGCTTATAGGCGAGCGGATCCACGTTCGTGATGCCGGTGGCATAGGACACGAGCGACCCCGCAGCGGAGCCGCGGGTGGTTGTCAGGATGCCCGCGTTTTTCGCGAAGGTGAGCAGATCGG
>DASVLW010000032.1:0-11479 GCA_036384675.1 Minisyncoccota bacterium | reverse complement strand
TATCGAGCGCCTTCCCGTTCTGCAGGGCCGCAAGCTCGGTGATGCTCATAGGATGGCGCGCCCGCGCGAGGATGCCCATGAGCGCAAGGCGCTGCGGGGTCGCCCGGAGCCCGTGCGACCGCAGGAGATTGGCGTGCATGCCGTCTTTGTTCATGCAGTATAGTAAATACTACTTGCAATATTATTGCAAGTAGTATTGTGGATAGCCAGCGGCGTCTTCTGGCGCGGGGTTGGACCTATGGTGAGCCTCTATGTGCCCGGATTGAATTCAACGATCCATTCAATGCCGTACGCATCTCTAAACATGCTGAAGTAGGTGCCCGTCGGACTGTCTCCAGGCGGCACCTCTACCTGCCCGCCGGCGGAAAGGCCGCTGAATATGCGCTCAGCCTCTTCTCTGCTCTCTACGGCCACATGGATTTTGCTTCTATTCTCGTTTTCGCTCACGGTTCCCATGAATGCCGGCACGTCATTGCCTATGAGCATGCTTCCGGTGCCGATCGGCAGGACGATCTGCATAATCTTATTCGCTTCCTGTTCCGCAACCGGGGACTCTGGTCCTGCTACATCCTTAAAGCGGGTTATCTTGGTGAAATCACCGCCAAAAACTGATTTGTAAAAAGTAAACGCTTCTTCGGCGTTGCCGTTAAAGTTAATCCAGGGGCTTAGTGTCGTCATGGATACTAATATACACCCCGGATACCGAAGCTATTTCAAGTTGGCCGGCCGCCTGGCACGATGTTGGGATAAAATTTAAGGCTACGTGTTGACATAGATATTAGAATATGCTATGCTTATACCGGCGTTGCTGCCCCTTAGGGCTCTCAAGACAGCAATCGGTACTGTTCATCCTTTGCCCCTTCTTCGGAAGAAAGCGGATGAAATTCTTGTTGTTCAACCAACAAGGAGAAAGTCATGTTCCACTATCGTTTGATCGAAAGACTCGAATCGAAATCTCGTATTAGATACGACGAAAAACCCGGAAGCTTCCGGTACGCTGATTCCGGCCATCGCACAAGAGATAGAGTACTCAACGAATGGTCGGGTGATGAAGACTTCGGCAAAGAACTTGTTCGAGATCTGCGCCAAGAAGGCGAATGTGTCCCGCAGGGTGAGGGCGAGAGCTATCACATCGAACGTCGCAAAAGCGACTCTGCTCGTTGGGAATTTTTCGCAAGCATTTAGAACCACCATGCCCCGCCCTCAGAAATGAGCGGCGGGGTTGTTACTTTGACCGCCATGACCGTGGATACACTGCGATGAATTGCCGGATAATAAGCTCGTCCGGCTTTATACACTCGCCCTCGAAATCAAACCATACGCGCATAAAGTCTTGCCTGCGCATTTTTCGTAATCCCCCAATTTCAGGGTCTTGAAGGTAAATATCCTGGTCATCGAGCCCCGCCACTACAGAATAATGGCCGTCAGCTACTTCTGAATCGGAATAGTCCGCGCGGCCTCGTGTAAACCAATTCACGATGACTGGTATGTTCCTCTCAATCCGCGTTTGTATATCCTCGTAGCTGCTATTATTCTGCACTTCTCCTTCAAAGCCGAGCGCTTCTGCTGCGCTCATAAACCCGGCCGCGCTCGTACCGATATCAGTCTTTCCCATGAGTTCCGCGAGCTCAGCCTCAGACTTTTCGATACCGAAATAATCGAGCACCATCTTGAGTGACGCAGGACCACACATACCCGCGCGCAGCGTCTCTTGGAATGGTTTAATTTCGAGCAACTCCATAGTGGAAGTATGGCACAAAATGACGAGTTGACCTTCTCGGATTGGAACCGGATAGAACCAAGCCCTGCATAGTCCGTTTGGTGAGATGGAACTAGTCTATGTCGAAGCGTCCCGGGCGCGCATATAATATGCCTCGGTCTGTTTAAGCGACCTCGTCCGCAGAGAACTTAAACCTGCCTTTCTCATCAAGACGGCGCGTTTTGATCGCTTCATACTGTTCGCGCGGCACGTACCGCGCCGCGATGGCTCGGAGCCGCTCTACCGTCTCTTGGCGTCGCTGCGGTTGCTGCTCTAAGGCATCGGCAAGGCCGTAGCAAAAACCGACGATCTCGCGTGCTCGTTCCTTGCGCCGATTCAATACCCCCTGTTCCTCATCAAATACTTTATCTGGATTCAAAGTCTCCACCACTGGCCTCATAGCATCAGTTGAGACTTTGAAGAGAAAAGGTGGATCTTCCTCAGTAGCCTGGCGCAGTGAAAAAGTAGGAGGTTTTTCGCTACTATTGTTGAGTCGCTCGATCATTTCTTAATTATATCGCAGTATCAAAATACTGTGATTTTGACGCGTCTCGTGCGGGATACCCTCGCACGACTTGGCTGGGCGTCTCGGGCTAGAACCGCGATCGGCCAAGCCCTGCTTATTCCGTTTGGCTTTCTTTTAACTTACCAAAACGACGCGTCTCGTGCGCTTCAAAAGTTACAGTCTAGATCAAGGAGTACTTTCTCTTACGACCCTTTCGATCTCGGCCTCAAGCATCGCCATCTCGGCCGCGATCTCTGCTTCGGTAACGGGCATGTCCCAGTCCTTGTTGGAGACGGCGAACCAGAAACGATTCACACGCTTCAATTTTGCGAGGTAAATTCTGATAATGCACAGCAGACGCTTGGTTTTTGCGTCCAGGTTGTTCAGGACTCTCGGGAATCGGTTGAGCGCATCTATCATCAACGTGAAGTTCTGCGGAGCGACCGGGTTGCCGCCAATCATCATATCTTCCAACCGCGTGAGGGTGTAGTTGACCGCAGCAAAGTCGTAATTGATTCGGTTGATCAGACGCTCGTACGCCTGATATTCGTTCACGAGCGCTATGCTTCCGATTTCGAGGGAGACATCGGGTGGCAATTCGAATTTGATAAGGCGGTTATGGGTCAATCTCGACTGCCTCAACACTGCAACGGTTCCCGCCGCCTGCACCAGGTTCAACGAAGTGACGTCCAGAGCGTCGTTGAGGGCGCGTTCGAGCTTAACGATAGCATCGCGATGCAGGATAAAACGCTCGTACCGCTTTATGAGGAGGTAGCTAATGATGCCGAACAGAAAGGCAAAAAATGCGCCTGTAAAACCGCCCCAAAACTCGGGCCAGATCGACTGGCCGGAGCTGGTGGGGCTTTCCTGTATGAGAAAGAGATGGTGGGCGAAAATATGTCTCACTCGGGGATTCTACCGTCTTTCGGAAGGATTGGCATATCCGCGTCATTCGGGACCGCGGGGAGCAAGTTCTCCGTCCTCTGCGCCAGCAAAGTGCGTGGGTACTCGTAGTGGGTTATCACGGTCGGTTGAATCTCCGCGAGACCCGTGCCGGCCAGTTTGAATATCTCCGGATTATCGGTCGAGAGGTTGCAGACGAAATAGACGTCGAACTCTTCGTTTCTTTGCGCGGCGTCGAATTGATTCTTGCTGAAGCCGACGAAACCGAGCTTGTCGAATCGCTGCCGAGACGTTTTCACTTCGACATTCTTCCCGTCCACCTTGATATCGAAGGTGCCGCCGGTTCTTTCCACACGATGCCCAGCCTTCTCAAGAAAATCCGTCAGGATTCGAATTCCTTGTTCTTCGATATCGTGCGGCATGGGGGCTAACTTTAGCGATTAAAGCCTGTTCCAAGGGTGTAACCTACCACTCCTGAAAGGAGTGCCCCCGCTATTGCTCCGTCAATTATTTGTAGGATGGACAATACCAGCGTCGCACAAACCACGAAAATAATAGTCACACCCTTTATTAGATTGTCGGGAGTAAGAAACAGTTTAAGTTCTCCCGTAGTTTTGTGCATGGTAACCATAAGAGCTATCCAGCAAAAGACAACCATAATGATTGGGAGTCCAAGGATTATCGAAATAAGCTGGATTTGCTCAGACATAGAGTAATTCTATCAGAATTCCCATATTTGACGCGTCTCGGACGCGATAACCTAGCACGAGTTGGCTGCCAGACTAGGATTCGAACCTAGATAAACGGATTCAGAGTCCGTTGTCCTACCATTAGACGATCTGGCAAAGACGGCTACCGAAGCAGCCGCATTAGAAGAAGATACGGGAAAAATGGCCAATAAACAAGCCGCCCGCGGCAAGGCCGCGGGCGGCTTGTTTAGCCTCTGGGTTACTGATTAGCCGCCGCGGCGTTTGCGGAAACGCTCGCTCCGGCTTTCCCTGCTACGCCCTTCACAATCGTATCGGCATCGGCGCGCGCGGCCTTGAGGTCCTGCTGCGCGACCTTGATATCGGCTGCGGCGGCCTTGAGCGCCGCGGTGTTAGAGGCGCGTACGCCTGCGTCGCCATTGTCGGACTTGAGACCCGCGACAAGCGTAACGGCCGCGTTCGCCTGGGCCTTGCTGTCGGAGACCTTCGCATCGAAATCCGCATGGGCGGAAACGAGCGCGGCGTCGTTTCCGGCCGCGCTGATGCGCTCGCCGAACTTCGCCGAAAGTTGCTCCATCTGTGCGGCCACCGCAAGGACGCGGTCGCTCGCCGCCATGACGCGCGCCTGCGGGATCACGAGCAGATACACGCGGTAATCCTTGGTGATCGACCGCAGGTCAGCCTTGAGCGTATCGGTGGCGGTGTCGCTGTCGATCTTCGCCTTAAGCGCGGTCATGTCGCCGATAGCGGCAGTGATCTGCGCGGCAAGCGATGCCTTGGCATCTGCCGGCAGGAGCTTCATCGCGGCGATACGGCTCGCAATCTGGTTCAGGTCGTCGATACGCTTTTGCGTCGCGGCGTCTCCGCGGTCGATGCCCTTCTGCGCCGATTGCCGGCCCGCATCTGCGCGCGGGGTCGAGGTGCTCGCGCGGTTGACGTGCACGACGGCGGTCGTCTTGGCGCCCGTAGCGGCATTGGTCATAGTGACATTCGCGCCGCCCGCAGCGTCTACGGTAACGTCGTCGGCGAGAGCGGGTGCCGCCAGAGCGAGCATCGCGATGGCGGCGAGCGATGCCGCGGCAGCCTTGGTAACGTGAGTGGTATTCATATGATCAGCGTTATTGCGCGTCTCCTGAAGCCTGGGCATCGATTCCCCCATTGATGGACGAAGAATCGGCATCGAAGCCGCTCATCTGCGCGTCGACAGCTTTAAGGTCCACTTGCATCGCCGCATCGGAATCATCGGAGCCGGACGGCAGCGCCGCATCTTCGCTTGTCGAGCCGAGAGCCGGCTGCGAATCGTCCACGGCGCTCACGCCGCCCGTCGAAGAGCGGTGCCAGTAATAGCCCCCGATCGCGAGAATCGCCACGATAACGACCGCGATAACTGCTTTAGTGGTATCAGACATACGGTTGGATAAGCGCGAGCTCCGGTAAGTACGTACGTAAGTATATCAGCTCAAACCCGGGGCCCCGGGGCTGCGCGGTATCCATTCGGCGAACGTCATCTTCACGAAGTCGTTTTCGTTGATGCCAATCTCCTTGTATATCTGGTGCGTGGAGCAGATTTTCTTGCTCGCCGGATCGATACCGAGCTCCCGGGCGGCTGCGTCGAGCCGGTCCCAGGAATCAGTCTCTATCTCGAGGTACGGGTCGAGTTTCGGATGGTGGTCTATATCGTACGCAACCGGCCCTTTTCTCCAGGAACGCCGCCGCTTCTCCATCGCGAATTTCTCAATCATGCCGATGGCACGCAGGAACTGCCGTGTCGTCTCGAAATCTCCTACGCACGTCTCTATCTCCTTCATGCCGTCATCGTTTCCGCCGCCTTCTTTCACGCCCAAACGCTGCTTGTACGCGAGCATCACGTTCGTGCCATCGGTGCGCAGACGCACCCAAGATGAACCTTCATCGAGGCGATAGTCCGGAAAATCGAACGATATGGCATGCAGTGTCTTTTCCCCTTTGAATTCGGCGCCAAGCGCCTTCAGCTTGTTCTCTATGTCTTGAGTATCGATGCCGAGGAATTTCGCTTCGATTTCTTCCATGGCGCTTATTTCTTCTTCGCGATGGCGGCTTTGAGGAATTCAGTGAACAGAGGGTGCGGCGTGAGCGGACGCGCCTGCAGTTCCGGATGGAACTGCGTGCCGAGCATGAACGGATGGACGGACTTCGGCAGCTCCGCGATCTCCATGAGGTGCTTGTCCGGACTCGTGCCGCTGAAGATGAGGCCTGCTTTCTCAAGCTCGGGCACGTAATGATTGTTTATCTCGTAGCGGTGGCGGTGGCGCTCCTGCACCATCTCGGACTTGTATGCCGCGCGGGCGATGGTTCCCTTCTTAAGGTAGGCCGGATAGGTGCCGAGGCGCATCGTGCCGCCCATCTTGCCGTCCTTGATCTTGTCTTTCTGGTCTTCCATGACGGCCACTATCGGATACGGCGTCTTGGTATCTATCTCCATGGTATTCGCACCCTTCATGCCCACGACGTGGCGCGCGTATTCCACCGTCATGAGCTGCATGCCGTAGCAGAGGCCGAAATACGGGATCTTCCTGGTGCGCGCGAACTCGATGGCCCTTATCTTGCCTTCGATGCCGGTTTCGCCGAACCCGCCCGGCACGATGATGCCGTTGAATTGCGAGAGCATCGACACTTTCTCCTTTCCGGTCTCGAGGTACTTCGCGTTTATCCAGGTTATGACGGGCTTCACGCCAAGCGCGGCAGACGAGAAGTTGATGGCTTCGATGACGGAAAGGTACGCGTCCGAAAGCACGTAGTCGCCCGTGTCGAAATACTTCCCGACGATGGCTATCTTCACTTCCTTCCTGGCCGTGGAGATGCGCTTCACGAAATTGCGCCACGCGGCGAGCCCGGACGCCTTCTTTGCCGGCAGCTTTAGCGCCCCGAGCAGCATGTCGCCGAGGCGGTCGTTCTCGAAATTCAGCGGCGCGTCATAGATGCTCTTGATGTCGGGGGCGCTGATGACATGATCGGCCGGCACCGAGCACGCGACCGCGAGCTTCTCCTTGCGCTTGTCGTCGATAGGATGCGGCGCGCGCGCGATGAGGAAGTCGGGCTGGATGCCGTAGGAATTGAGATCGCGCACCGCGTTCTGCGTCGGCTTGGTCTTCATCTCCCCTATCGTCCCGGGCACCGGCAGGTACGACACGAGCACGAACAATACGTCGCTCGGGAACCGCATCTTCATGACGCGCGCGGCGTCCATGAAGAGCGCGTTCTGGAAATCGCCCACCGTGCCGCCGATCTCGATGACCGAGATGCGGCTGCCGTTATAGGATGCCGCGGCTTCGATGCGGCGGATTATCTCGTCGCGCACGTGCGGGATGGCCTCGACGCACTTGCCGCCGTATTTGAGCGCGCGCTCGCGCTCGATGACGGTCTGATACACCATGCCGCTCGTCATGTAGTCCTCGCTCGTAAGGTCGCGGCCCAGGAACCGCTCGTAATTGCCCATATCCTGGTCAGTCTCGAGGCACGACTTCAGCACGAACGTCTCGCCGTGCTCGGTCGGATTCATGGTGCCCGCATCCACGTTCAGATACGGGTCGACCTTCACCAGGTTCACCGGATAGCCTTTGGACTGCAGGATGAGGCCCATAGAGCTCGTCACGACGCCCTTCCCGACGCCGCTCATCACCCCGCCGATGACGAATATGTACTTATGTCCTTCCTTGGCCATACTAGACTTTCAGATATCTGCGGACTGCCAAGAAGCTCGCCACGCCGCCGAGCACGATGCCCGAGCCGACAAGCGCGAGGAATATGAGCGCGAAGTGGCCGATGTAGTACGAGAATAGGTTGAACCCGCCGAGCCAGTTCTCAAGGCTCGAGCCGGCATACCAGGTAGCCGGATAAAAGAGCAGGAGCGCGATGAGCGCGGCGAGCACGCCCGCCATGACGCCCGCGACGATGAACGGGCCGCGGATATACCAGTTGCTTGCTCCCACCAGGCGCATGACGCCGATCTCTTCCCGTGAGGCGTATATCGCGATGCGGATGGTGGCGATGGCGATGACCGCCGACGCGATGGCGAACAGTATGACGATGCCCGCGCCCGCGCGCTCGGTCGCGTCGATGGCGGCCGACAGGCGGTCGATGACGGTCTTGTTCTGATAATAGTTCACGCGGTCGATGATGGAGTTGCTGCCTTCGGTGAGCGCGGAGTCGTTGGTGAGGAGGTCCGCGATGGTCTGGTACTGGGACGGGTCTTTCGCCTTGATGGCGAGCGACGCGCCGAGCGGGTTGTCGCCGAGCTCATCGAGCGCCTGCAGGGTGAGCTGGTCGTTCGCGTGGCGGTCGCGGAACTGCGCAAGCGCTTCGTCGCTCGACGTATACGTGACCGTCATGACTTCCGGCAGCTGGCGCAGCTTGGTGGCCAGCGCGTCGATGTCGGCCTGGTCGGCATCGGTCACGAAATAGACGTTCACGTCCACCTTGTCTTCTATGGCGTGAAGCGTGCTTGAGAGGATGGCGGAGACGAATATCATCGAGCCGATGATGGCGAGCGTAACCGTCATGACGAGTACGGTCGCGGCCGACACGACGCCGCTGCGGACGAAATGCTTCGCTCCGGATACGAAAACGCGCTTCAGGGTAGTCCAGGTGTTCATAGTATGTAGTGGCCAGACGCATCATCGCGCACCATGCGCCCGCGGTCCATGGTGATAACGCGCTTGCCCACGGCGTCGACGACGCCTTTGTTGTGCGTCGTGATGATGACGGTGGTACCTATCTCGTTAATCTTCTTCAATATCTCGACGACTTCGAACGTGTTGATAGGGTCGAGGTTGCCGGTCGGCTCGTCCGCGACGATGATGTCCGGCTGGTTGATGATGGCGCGGCCGATGGCGACGCGCTGCTGTTCCCCGCCCGAAAGCTGGTGCGGGAAGTTATGCGCCTTGTCGACGAGGTCGACCAGCTCGAGGATGTGCGGGACGTCGGACGCTATCTCGTCGTCCGGCCGGCCGGCGGCTTCCATGGCGAACGCGATGTTCTCGTACGCGGTCTTATTGGGGATGAGGCGGAAATCCTGGAACACCATGCCTATCTTGCGGCGGTAATGGTGGAGCGCCGAGGAGGGCAGGGCGTGCACGTCTACCGATTCATAAAAAACGGAGCCCTCGGAGGGCTTTTCTTCTGCCAGAAGCAGCTTCAGGAGGGTGGTCTTGCCCGCGCCCGAGTGGCCGACGATGGAAACGAATTCTTTCGGGGCGATGGAGAGCGTGACGTCCTCGATTGCGGGAGCGTGTTCGCCGTACTGCTTGGTAACCTTGTCGAAGTAGATCATGACAACCCGTCTATTGTACCCCATCGGGCGCGACGCCGTCTAGAAATACGGAAGCGCCGGCGGGCGGCGGTTGTGGATAGCGGCCTGAAACAGCCGCCTATAGCTGCTTGGCGACGGCCGCGTCGATGAAATCGTCTATGCCGCCCGCTAAAACGGCGTCCGGATTATGCGACTCGTGCTCGGTGCGGTGGTCCTTCACTAATTTATACGGATGCAGGACATACGAGCGCATCTGGCTCCCCCATTCGTTGGCAACGGTCTTTGAAATGGAGCGCCCTTCCTTTTCCGCAAGCGCGTTCGCCGCATTGAACGCGTAGACTTTCGATTTTATGAGCTCCATCGCCTTCTCGCGGTTGGCCGGCTGACTGCGCTCGCTCGAGACGTGCACGGAAAGGCCCGTCGGCGTATGGACGATGCGCACGGCGGTCTCGCGCTTATTCACGTTCTGGCCGCCCGCGCCGCCGGACTTCGCGAACTGGATTTCGAGGTCGTCGGGCTTGAGCTCGACCTTGTCGGTGGGAGCGAGCTTCGGCAGCACTTCGACGAGCGCGAAGCTGGTCTGCCGCTTCCCCTGCGAGTTGAACGGCGATATGCGCACGAGCCGATGCACGCCCGCCTCATGCTTCAGGCGCCCGTACGCGCCCGCGCCGTTCATTTCAAGCAGGACGCTGCGATAGCCGCCTGAGTCCGTGGCGTTCTCGTCGAGCTGGCGCACCGTCCAGCCTTTGTGCGCGGCGTAGCCGCGATACATCTTCGAGAGCATGCCCGCGAAGTCTTCCGCATCGTCGCCGCCCGCGCCCGCGAGGATGGCGAGCGTCGCGCTGCCGCGATCGTGCGGATCGCCGCCTTCCTGCCCGCCTTCCTTCAGCATCTGGTATTCGCGCACCAGCTCCTGTGCCTTGTCCTTGTCGAGCCAGAACTCCGGCGACGCCATCAGCGCCTCGATTTCCGCCATTCGCCGCTCGCTTTCGGTCATCCAGCGAGTATAGCAAGCCGCCGAACCCGGCTACGTGCGCTATTGACATATGGTATAATAGGGTGTACAATAGTATTAGAGGTGCGCGGTGCGCCTCCTTGAAGCTCAAGCGCGGAGGCGCGTCATGAATCAGCCCAAGAAGTACACCAGCGTCGCAGCGGTGGTTTGCGCCATCGTCTGCCCTTCGGCCCGTATCGGCCTTTTCATCCGCCAGCCCGACAAGCGCGACCCCATGTGGAAGATGGCGTCGGGCGGCATCGAGCCCGGGGAATCGATTCCCCAAGGGCTGCTGCGCGAAGTCGAGGAAGAGACCGGTTTCGTCATCCCCTCGTATCGGGAGAATGACGGCTCACTGGTCGTCGGAAACGACGATTACCGGGTGGTGTCGTTCGGCTGCGAGCCGACGACCGGGCCACACGGCGTGCACGACAAGCATTTTTTCACGGTGATCGTGAAGGATCCCCGCGAGATAATCGCCCTTGATCGGCAGCAACTGAAGGAAGACGAGGACGAGGTGATCGAGACGAGGGTTTTCAGCTTCGACGAGATCGTCGCGATTCCCGACTTCCTCTACCGGCAGCGGACGTTCCTGGCAAAAGTGATCGAGCACGCACTCGCCCAACAGTAAGGACTATGTGTCCTTATGCATAAGGACCGCGCGATTCCTATCGCGCGGTCCTCTATCTTTTATCGGAGCCGCCTCCCGGGCTCGAACCGGGGACCTACTGCTTACGATGCAGTCGCTCTACCAACTGAGCTAAGGCGGCGTATGTGCTTTATACCGTTTTCATTGCGCGTCCGCAATCGTTAATTCCGCCGCGCGCGGCCAAGGGCGGCCAGTGCGCCGAGCGCCGCGGCCGATGCGCCGAGCGCATTGAAGACGAGATCGAGGGAGTTGTTGTAATAATCGCCGACGCCCGTGTGCGCGAAGCTCACGAACGCGATGAATTCGAATACTTCGTTCACCGAACCGATCCCCATCGCGCCGGCCGCCGCGAAGAACGCGCGGGCGGCAGGATGCAGCGACGGCGCGTGGCGCGCAAGCACATGCCAGAGCGCGAGCGCGGCGATGCCGTACCCCAGCGCGTGCACGACCTGGTCGTAGCGCAGGACATAGAAGCCGTCGCCGTTGCCCGGCACGAGGGTGACCAGGTGGTAGGCATAGAGGACATCCCCGCCTGCCATGACCCCGCCGCCCGCCAGGTGCATGAGCCCTGCGAGCGACAAGAGGCCGAGCACGTAGTCCGGCAGGCCGAGCCACTGCGACAGCCCCACGACGAGCGCGAATACCGCGATGACGATGACCATATACGAGACGAAC
>DASVLW010000031.1:0-2991 GCA_036384675.1 Minisyncoccota bacterium | reverse complement strand
AGCCAGCCTTCTATCGAATACTTGTCATAGCCGTAGAAGATGAACGCGATAGGGATGCCGATGAGTATGAGATGCGGCCACACTACTTCGCCGAAATACCAGAGCGAGAGCGCGAGCCAGAACTCGAGGAAGAGCGCCGTGAAGCGTATCTCGATGCCGAGGATGAAGAACAGCGCGATGACGAATTCCACGATGCCCGCGCCGACCACGAGGAAGTGCGGCTCGAACCCGAGGTATTGCGCGACGGTGTACGCGTGCGTCACGACGGTCGGCAGGATGCCCGTGCCCTGCGCCACGTCGAGCGCGAGATCGTTGTGCAGGAATTTCGCGTAGAACGACGCGTAGAACAGCGCGGTGCCGAACCCGACGCGCAGTATCAGGAATGCGTACGGCTTTGCCTTATGCGAGACGCGCGCGACGCGTTCCGCCCAACTGCCGGGCTCCGTGTGCCGCGTGCGCGCGCCGTGGAATCCGTGCGCGCCGATAAGCAGCAGTACCAGTATCTCGCCCAGATAGTTCGTGTAGGTCAGCATGTACCAGCCCTGGAAATAGACGTTCGCGGCGAAGAGCGCGAGCGCAGCGAGCGCGGCCGCTCGCACGTATACGCCCGCTATCATGAGCCCGCCTACTATCACCAAAATAGCCACTATGAGGGGCGTGTAGGGCCCCCAATTGGCCGCCAGGGGCAGTTCGGGCCCGTAGGCGGCCTGATACCATGCTCCCGCCAGGAAGGCCACCCCGACCGTTATGCGGCTGATATGCGGCGCATAGGGCTTCATGCGGTCGAAGACCGGCTGCAGCGCGCGCTCGAGCGGCCGGATGACGGAGATGCCGAAAATGACGAGTACCGTCAGGACGCCGATGAACGCCCAGAACATGAAGTGATGCATGTCGGCCGCTATCACGCTCCACCAGCTGAAGCCGGGAGATGCGACGTCATGCTCTATTTCGTCGTGCGTGAGCACGTACACTTCATGCGCGGACGCGGTGAGAGGGAAGAAGAGCAGGGCAGCGGCGCCTGCGGCGCCGCGCGCGAGCGAGAGGATATGGGAACGCATACGTTCATCGTATCACCGGCGCGGGCGAAGCCCGCGCCGCGCACTGTTCAAAACAAAACGGCGCGGAGAATTCCCCCGCGCCGTTCTTTGGCGATACCGGCTCAATTGCCTCGCAGTATCCGTTTCCCTTTGTAGGGGTCGGGATTCTCCACGGGAACAGCGGGAGCATTAGCGCCAGCTATTTCCCAGTCCTGCGCATAGGGGCCGCGTGCGCTGTCGCGCGGAATGAAGCTTACGGCTTGGCCCGATTTCGGCCAGGGCTTTGCCGCGCTTCCTCCTTCGCGTCCCGACTCGTTGAAGTAGAACTTCTCGCTGCAGCCGGGTACTTCTATGAAACCGAAGTTCCTGACCAGGTCAGTAACTTTGCCCGTTATTCTTTTCGCCTTTGTCGTCACTACCATCGCGCTTTCTCCCCGTATATTTCATGCACGGCTCGCGTGCCTCATGAATTTCTACTCCCGCGCGCCGCGCGCGTCAATCAGGATTTCGTCAGCAGATACTTCCTGATGTCTTCCATCGTGCCGCCGACCTTCTTTCCGGGGTTGAATAGGTCGAGCGGGTCGAATATCTTTTTGGTTTCTTCAAAGAGCGCGAGCATTTCCGGGCCGAAGAGCTTGCCCAGGTACGGCGTGCGGATGATGCCGTCGTTATGCTCGCCGGTGGTCGTGCCGCCGTAGCGGATGACCATGTCGTAGACTTTCGGCGCGAGCTCCAGGATGATCTGCCGCACGTCGGGCTTGTTCAGGTCCATGAGCGGGATGATATGGAAATTCCCGTTGCCGATGTGGCCCGCTATCGTATAGATGAAGCGGCCCTTGTACTGCGCTAAGAGGGCATTGAGCTCCGGCAGAAACTGCGGGTATGTCGCCGGCGGCACCACGAAGTCGTCGATGAACGGTGCCGCATAGAGTCCGTGCAGGTTCTTGCGCAGCAGGCTGAAACTCTCGCGCCGCACGATCCAGTACTTCTCGGATTCCTTCTCGTCTTTCTCAATCTTCAGCTTCACGGGCAGGTCCGCGAGCGCGTCATGCGCGGCCTGCGCTTTGCGGTCCGCTTCCTCGATTGAATCTTCCGCGAACTCCGCCATCAGGATGAGCTTCGGCACGCCGCCCGTCGCCACCAGTTCCGCTTCCGGCAAAAACGACACGCCGAGCCGCGCGGCTTTCCAGAATCCCATCTGCGCGAGCATCTCCGGCAGGAATTTCACAGCCAGGGTGAAGGTCTGGTCGTCATAGGACTCGAATGATTCCGGGTGGAGCGGCAGCACGCGGTTCACGATTTCCGGCAGGATGTTCAGGTCTGACAAAAACACCACCAGCATCGCGCGGTGCTCCTTCGGCTTCACGAGCCGTAGTGTCGCTTTCGTCCACAGCGCGAGCGTGCCCTGGCTGCCGCATATGAGCTTGCTCAAGTTGAAAGTCTCGTCCTGGGGGCTTAGAGAGCCTTCAGGGGCCGTTCCAGCGGCTTTTTTCACGCTCCACAGGGCATAGCCCGCCGAGTTCTTCGATACCTTGGGCCGGTGCATTTCGATGAGCGCCGCGTTTTCGGTGAGCAGCTTGTCCATGCCGCGGTATATGTCGCCCTCGAGTCCCGGCAGCTCCTTCTTCTGCGCAAGCTCGGCGGGGGACAGGGGGCCGAACGTCGCCAGCGATCCGTCCGAAAGCACCACGTCCATCGACTCTATATATCGTTCCGTCTTGCCGTATTCCAGGGTGCGCTCGCCGCCCGAGTTGTTCGCCACGATGCCGCCCAAGGCGCACAGCTCGCGGGACGCGGGGTACGAGGGCAGTATCAGGTCTTTCGCGAGCGTCTCCTTTTCGAAGTCGCGGTAATAGACGCCGGGCTCCGTGACGGCGTATCCGCTGGTGCCATCCGGCCGCAATTCGTCCGTGCTCACCTCAAGCACCTTATTCATATATTTGGTGAACACCGC
>DASVLW010000030.1:0-13024 GCA_036384675.1 Minisyncoccota bacterium | reverse complement strand
CGCTCTGGACCTTCTCGACGCTCGGATGGCCGGAAAGGACAAACGACCTCGCGACGTTCCATCCCACGTCATTCATGTCGCCCGCATACGAAATACTCAACCTGTGGGTCTCGCGCATGATACTCATGAGCGGGTTCCATCTCGGCCAGGTACCGTTTAAGACCGTGATGATCCACGGCCTCGTGCGCGACAGCAAAGGACGCAAGTTCAGCAAGTCGCTCGCCAACGGTATCGACCCGCTCGATCTCATCGGGAAATACGGCGCCGACGCGCTGCGCATGGGCCTTCTAGTGGGTACGGCCATCGGCAACGACGCGAAATTCGACGAACAGAAAGTGAAGGGTTACAAGCATTTCGCCAACAAGCTCTGGAACATAACGCGGTTCGTGCTCGAAAGCGCGCACGGCATGGGTGCGGATGCCGCGCTTACCGAAGCGGACGCCGCCCTTGCGGCTGAATTCGACGCGCTCGCCGCCGACGTGACGCGCGACATGGAGGAATACCGCATCTATATGGCCGCCGAGAAGCTCTACCACTACGCCTGGCACCGGCTCGCGGACGAACTGCTCGAAGAGAGCAAACCGATATTCCGCGGCGAGGACGCCGCGGCGAAGTCCTCGCGCGCCGCGCTCCTGCTTTCCATCCTCGACAGCCTCATGCGTCTTTTGCACCCCTTCATGCCGTTCGTCACCGAAGAAATATGGCGCAGCCTGCCGAGCAACGCCGGAAAGATGCTCATGATCGCGCCGTGGCCTGTGCGCTAGCGCGCATTACGCAACGAATTACGCCACGGATAGGTTAGAATAGGACAATGGACCTGATGACCGCCGGCTACGCGTTCCTCGCGGGCATCCTGCCGCCGCTTATCTGGCTGTACCTTCTCCTGAAAGAGGACGCGAAGCACCCTGAACCCAAAAGCCTCATCGCCCTCACGTTCGCCGCCGGCATGGTCGCGGTCCCGCTGGTGCTGCCCTTCGAGCAGGCGGCCGTAGCGCGTTTTTCCGGGGAAGTGCCGCTGTTGTTCTCGTGGGCACTCATCGAGGAAGTGGCGAAATACGCAGCCGTCGCACTCGTCGTATTGTGGCGTCCGGCGGTGGACGAGCCCATCGATTACGTCATTTACATGCTTACTGCGGCGCTTGGCTTCGCGGCGCTCGAGAATACGCTCTTCATATTCGGCCCGTTCGAGCACGGGCAGGTCATCGCGGGGCTTGCGACCGGCAACCTGCGGTTCATGGGCTCGACGCTGGTTCACGTCATATCCTCTTCCGCGCTCGGGTTTTCGATGGCGTTCACATATCGGAAAGCCGTGTACCGCCGCATGTCGGGCGCGGCGGTCGGACTTATCCTTGCGGTTGGATTGCACGGGTTCTTCAATTTCCTTATACTTTCTGCAGGCGGCTCCCTCACGCTTCTCGCGTTCTTCCTGGTGTGGACCGCGGCCCTCGTGATATTCGCGTTCTTCGAGGTCCTGCAATACCGGGAATCGCACCGGGCGCGGGCCACTTCCTAATCCATTGATACCCTTTTACCTTCTTATTCACCCGTATGGCATTCACTCCTAAGAAACGGTCCTTCTTCGAACGCCTTTCCGGCGGCGCCTCCACGAGCGATTACGACTCCTTCGAAGACGACGAGATCCGCCCGCAGGTCCGCCAGGTGATTCCCGCTGCGAATGAACGCCCGTCCGTCATCGGCGCTTTGCGCGAGGAAGAGCAGGCCGAGGGACAGCTCCCAGTGGACGTCCATCAGACGCCGAACGAGATCGTCATCCGCGCGTTCGTCGCCGGCGTGCGTCCCGAAGAGCTCGCTATCTCCATAAGCCGCGATATGGTCGAAATAGAAGGCTCTCGGTCTTCGCGCGATCAGATAACCGATGCGGACTACTTCACCCGCGAGCTCTTCTGGGGCTCCTTTACGCGCACCGTGCTGCTGCCGCAGGAAATCGATGTCGATAGTTCGTCCGCCGTTTCCAAAGACGGCCTCCTGACCATCATCCTTCCGAAGCTCGATAAAGCGCGCCAGACCAAGCTGAAAGTCCGCGCCGGCTGAGCCAAAACAAATCAGCCCGCGGCTCTGCCGCGGGCTGATTTTTATTTCTCTTCGGTATGAAGCGCCGGCGGTGAATCGGCCGCAACGACGCTGAAATACTCGCGCCCTATCACCTGCCCCGCCTCCGTTTCCACCGATACCCGCCACTCCCCGGGCTCGATGCTGTCGGACTCGGAATACCCGCGGTAGCCGCCGTCCCTGCCGCCTTGTATCGGGAACGAGACGCGTGTGACGGTCGTCCACCCGCCGGATTCGTAGAGCTGCCAGACATGCACGATGCTGGTCGATATCTTCACCGGCGCGAATACCGCGCTATACGCGTAGAGCGGCGAACCGGCGGCGACGTGAAGCACCGGGCGGCGCCAGAACTGCCATGCGGGAAAGGCATCCTCAGCCTCGACTTCATACACGGCGCCCGTATGCGCGAGCGCGTGGTATATCCCCGCATCCTGTAGGGAAAGCGGCAGCGGCGGCAACACGCCCGTGAAATACGAGACGTTAATGAGCGCGAGAGTAAACGCCGTGCCGGTGGCTATCCTGCGCACACTGCGCAACAGGCGTTCTTTGCCCACGACCCACAACAGCCCGAGGAACCCCGCGAAGAGCAGCGCGCTCGCCGCGCCGCTCTCGATGAACACCAGGGAGCCCATGCGGCCGAGCGCGATGGGAAGCGCGAAGATGGCGTAAAGGTAGAGCGAAAGATAGAACAAGCCGACCTGGAATTCGAGCCGTTCCTTGCGCGAGTGCAGGAATTCGCTCGCGAAGAACACGAGCACAAGGAAGAACAGGAATGGCCACGAGACGCTCCATGCGGCTCCTCGCGCATAGAATATGAGGCAGCCGGACAGCAAGCCGCCGATGAAGAACTGCGCGCCGAGCATAAGAAACGCGGAGAGCATGCGGCGCCCGTTCGCGGTCGGTTCGCCGTATCGGGCCGCCACATAATGCGCGAGCAGGATGAGGATTGCCGCGCCGATGAGGAAGCCGCCATAGAGCGTCTCGACCCACGGCAGGTCGATGCGGCCGAGCGCGATGTTGTCGAGCACGAAGCCGCCGAGGAATACGGCGGCGGATAAGTGGCGTTCGTTGCGGGCGACCCAGGCCCAGAGCTTCTTCATTGAAATACTATAGCGTATGAGAGTAGTAAGGCCCTTGGGGTTTTGCCGAGTTGAACCCGGCTCGGTCACGAGTCGCTAAGTCTTTTGCTCCATGCATTCGCAAAAGCCTAAGGGCTCTTGACCACGGCTCACGGCCGCTCGAGTACTCGCGGATCGCTGCGCCTTTCGAGCCCGGGCGGAAGCCGCACAGGCGGCTTCCTATCCAAGCACATAGCTTCGCTCTGTGCTTGGACCCGGGCTCGAACCGGGGACCCCTTCCTCTTCAGGGAAGTGCTCTACCAACTGAGCTATCCAAGCGTCGCCCTATCCTACCCTAAAATCCGGGCCGAGGAAACGGCCTTAGCGGGCCTGATATTGCTCCATCGCCTGCTGGATGTCCGCCTGACTCGGCATATGGAAACCGCCTATGGAGCCGAGCAGGGGCTCCAGATAGGCCTGATAGAAGTAATACGTGGAGATGAGGATGAATGCCCACCAGAGGACGCGCACGAGCGCGCTCCACCACCCTGCCCGGCGCATGGCGCGCAGCATCTTGTTGTTCTGCTTCGCGAGCGCTAGATTCTCCTCGAGCAAACTTTTCAAGTCAGGGTCCATGGTGCCGATTATACCAAGCGCATGTCGGTGCCCTCACCATGAGTCGAACATGGATTTGCTCGTTAGGAGTGAGCCGTTCTATCCATTGAACTATGAGGGCGGCGAATGCAGGGTATCACGAAACAATCCGGGCCGCCCCTTTGGCGGCCCGGATTGTTCTCCTCCCATTATTTCGCACCGACGCCCAAGAGCGACGAAAGCTTGTCTTTGTCGAAGCCGACGACGAGTTCGTCGCCCACGAAGATAACCGGCACGCCCATCTGGCCGGACTTCTGTATCATCTCCTGGCGCTTGTCGAGGTCGCTTGCGACGTTGTATTCGGTGTATGCCACGCCATTCTCCTTGAAAAAATCCTTGGAGAGCTGGCAGAAGTGGCAGGTCGGGGTGCTGTAGATGGTTACGGTCTTATCCATATGCGTTTCGTTTAGAGAATCATTATATCACCGGGCCCCGCCTGTGGATAAGTCAGCTTCGCAGTTCCGCACGCTTTTTCGCCCGCCGTTCCTCTTCCTCGATGTGCCTCAATTCGCGCTGATGGCGTTCCAGCTCCCGCGTATCGTCCCCGAGCGCGCGTTCCAGAAGCTCTACCTTGCGCTTGGCATCTATGGCCCTGCGCTCCGCGTCTTCGAGAGTACGCTTCCCTTCGCGAAGCTCGCTTTCGTGCCGGCGCTTCTCCGTTTCGTAATACCGCACCTCCCGTTCCTCGCGGTCTTTGTCCATGTGCTAATTATACCTTAGTGCGGGATACGAGAATCGAACTCGTGCCTCAGCCGAGGGAATGAAAAGCTTTGAGGAAGCTTTTCATCGGTTCAAGCCTGGGTGCAGGATACGAGAATCGAACTCGTGCCTCAACCTTGGGAAGGTCGCGTCCTGCCACTAAACTAATCCTGCACTCAGGTTTTAACCGGCGTCCTACCACTAAACTAATCCCGCATCAGAACCACTCCAGGAACCGCTCCCACCACGACGGCGTGCTCGTGGCAGCCACCGTCTTTGGCGGCACCACGACGATGATCTGCTCGCCCGGCTTCGCGACGTCGAACGCCGTCCGTATGGCCGCATCCTGGCCCCGAGGGCTTTTAAGGTCCGTGATATGCGCGTTCAGGTCCGCCTCGCGCTGCGCAAGCGAGGCTGCCTCTACTTTGGCCTCCCGGGCCGCCTGGTAGGCCACATCGGCTTTCCCCGCCAGATCATAGACCCTGAACCCGAGCCAGACCGCCAGAAGGGCCAGGAAGGCGCAGAGCGCAGCATCACGGATAGCTTTGGTGCGGCGCATTCGCCCATTATACGCCCGCTTCGCTCGAGCCGCAGCGGGCGAGGAACGGTACGAGGGGCAGCATGGGCAGAAATAAGCACTAAGACTTGGCCAAGCGGCCCGGAGCGGTGCTTATTTCTGCCCATGCTGCCCTGAGTGGAACGGGCGTTATCGGTCGCTGTCCTGCACCATCTTCATGAAGACCTCTTCGGGAATCTCCACCTTGCCGTGCTTCGCGAGCTTCTTCTTGCCGCGCTTCTGCTTGTCGAGCAGCTTGTTCTTACGCGATACGTCGCCGCCGTACAGGTATCCCGTGACATCCTTGCGCATCGCCGAAAGGCTGCGGGATGCGATGATGCGGCCGTGCGAGCGCGCCTGGATCTTGGTCACGAAAAGCTGCTTCGGCAGCACGCCGTGCAGCTTCTCGACCATCTTCTCCGCCTCTTCCTGGACGCGCCGCCGCGATATCACGCGCGCGAACGCCGGCACCGGCTCCTCAGCCACCAGTATCTCAAGCAGCACGACATCCGCGATGCGCTCATCGAGGAATTCGTACGAAAGCGACGCGTACCCGCTCGACACGTTCTTCACGCGATCGAAGAATCCGCGCATGAGCTCGCGCAGCGGCATTTCGCCCACCAGCTCGATGCGTCCGTCCGCATATGACTCCGTGCCGGTCGTGACGGCTTCGTGGTCGTGCAGCAGTTGGATAAGCGCGGAAAGCGATTCGGGCGGCGTGATGAGCGTCACGCGCACCCACGGCTCCTCTATCATCTCGATATCGCCGAAATCGGGGAATTTCGAGGGCGTATAGATGACCTCGCGCTTCCCGCTGCGATGCGTGACGGCGTACGCGATGGTCGGGATGGTGACGATGAGCTGCAGCGAGAACTCGCGCCGCAGGCGCTCGGTGACTATTTCCAGATGGAGCATGCCGAGAAAGCCGCAGCGGAAACCGCGGCCGAGCACGCCCGACGATTCCTCCTCGAACGAAAGCGCTGAATCCGATAGCCGCAGGCGCTCGAGCGCCTGGCGCAGGAACGTCAGGTCATCCTGGCCTTCGGGGTATACCGACGCCCACACGACCGGACGCGGCCGCGAGAAGCCGCCGAGCGCCGGCAGCGAGCCCTTTGCCTCGCCCACCGTGTCGCCCACCGCCACGACGCCGGCTTCCTTGATGCCCGTGACCACATAGCCGATTTCGCCGGCCGAAAGCGAATCCGCCGGCGTCTCATCCGGCTTGAATATGCCGACCTCAAGCGCCGTAAAGGTCTTGTCCGCGAAGCGGAACGTGAGCGGCTGGCCTTTCTTGAAGGTGCCGTCGAACACGCGCATGTACACGACGATGCCGCGATGCGCGGAGAACGAGAAGTCGAAGATGACGCCGCGCGCCTCGTTCGCTTCCTGCGCGCGCGGCGGCGGCACGCGCTCCACAATGGCTTCAAGGAGCTCCTGCACGCCGTCGCCGGTGCGGCCGGAAACCGCAAGCACCGTATCGGCAGGCACGCCAAGCAGCTTGCCGAGGGCCTCTTTCGCTTCGTCGACGCGCGCATACGGCGAATCTATCTTCGACACCACCGGCACGACGATGCAGCCGACCGCCTGCGCCATAGACAGCGTCGTGAGCGTCTGCGCCTGAATGCCCTGCGTCGAGTCGACGAGCAATATGACGCCTTCCACCGCGGAAAGCGCCCGCGAGACTTCGTACGAAAAGTCGATGTGGCCCGGCGTATCGATGAGGTTCAGGACGTACCGCTTCCCATCCCTGCTGCTGAACGCCATGCGGGCCGGCTGCATCTTTATGGTGATGCCGCGCTCGCGCTCGAGGTCCATGCGGTCGAGCACCTGGTCGCGCATCTTGCGGGCTTCTATCGTGCCCGTGCGCTCGAGCAGGCGGTCGGCCAGCGTCGACTTCCCGTGGTCTATGTGAGCGATTATGGAGAAATTGCGGATGTCCATGCGATAACCCTTACCCTACCAGAATCCGCCCTTCTTTGTTAGGGAGACGGAACCACGCGTCCCGCAGGGAAGTTATCCTAAACAGAGCTCATAAGGAGATGTTCTATGATGCGGCTATTCTCGCGATTCGCGACGCGGCTGTTTTGCGCTTCCCTGGACGAGCCGCTCGAATCGGAGCGGCAGGGACCGATTACTGAATTCTATTTCCGGGCCCGTGACATGGACGGTGCCCGGGCATGGTCGGCCGCGGCGGCACGCCGCCACAGGCGCTCCGTGACCGCGGTAGCCGAGGCACCGGAAGAGAAACTGCCTCCGGGCGCGGCATACTATCCGGGCTGCCACGAACGGCTCGCTCGGGCATTCGCGGGGCGATTGGATGATGCGTACTGAACACGCGCCGAAGGGCCGCCTGCGGGCGGCCCTTCTTTCATCATGATTCTATATCGGTCGGCTCGAGCGCTATGGCTGCCGATGGGCGCAGGCGCTTTTGAAGCGATGCGTATGCTTCCGAAAGCTCCTCGCTGCCCAGAAGCGCGAGCATTGCGGCGGTGATCCCGATACCTGCCACGCCCGCGATAAGGCCGTGGGTGAAGACGCCGGGAGTCGTGGAGTACGGGAAATAGACGCCGAGCAATTCGAGCGCGGCATAGGCGCCCGCACCCCCGATGACTGACGCGCAGAAGCTCGTGAACGCGACCCGCCGCACGCGGACGGTCTCGATGCCGAAATCGCGTATGAAGAACGCATAGCCCACGACTGCCTCGCCGATGGAGCCGAGCGCGTAGCCGAGCGCGAGCATGAGCACCGTAGAGCCCGCGACGCTGTCGACGCGCAGCAGGGATTCGATGAACAGCCGCAGCGCGGGACTCGAGTGGAAGAGCGCGACGAGACCGACGGCCGAACCGATGGACACGACGATATCGACGAGCCCGTAATAGAGCGGCTTGCGCGAATTCCCGGCAGCGTAATACGTGCGCGCGATAAGCAGCGTCACGTTCTGCGCGGCGAGCGAGATGACGAAGAGCGCGAGCGCCGCGGCCGTGAGGCGCGTCGCGCTCCAGTCGAAGGCGCCGGCACCCAGTATCACGCGCACCAGCTGGGCGCGCAGCACGATGGCGAGCACCGTCGCGGGAATGGACCAGAACAAAAGGTGCCGCAGCGCGGTCTCGACATGGCGCGCGAGTTCGCTCGACTTGCCCTGCGCGTGCAGGCGCGCGAGCGTCGGGAACGCGGCGAGCGAATACGAGACGCCGATGATGGCGATGGGTACGGCCTGCAGGTTGTACGCGAACATGAACACCGCGATGGAACCGGCGGCGAGGTACGACGCGAGCGCCGTGAGCGCGAGCAGCGATATCTGCGTCGATGCGAGCGCGAAGGTGCGCGGTATCGAGAGCACGAGCACTTCCCGCAGGTGCCGCATCGACTCGCTCCAGGGGATGCGCTCGGGTGCCGGTTCCCGCGCGAAATACGGCACTTGTATAAGGAAGTGCATGACCGCGCCGAGCACCACGCCCCAGCCGAGCCCCTTGATGCCGAACGCCGGATACAGGAACACGACGCCCGCGATGATGCCGAGATTGTAAAGAAGCGGCGAAATCGAATACAGCACGAAGCGGTGCCGCATCTGCGTGAGGTTCGCGAGGATATTGCTCGCGCCGAGGAATATCGGCTGGAGCAGGAGTATCCGCGTCAGCATGATGAGCTGTGCCGCGGCGGCTGGATCGCTCGCATAACCCGGCGCGATAAGACGGATGATCTCGGGCGCGAGCGCGAAACAGATAGCGCCAACAACAGCCATGCTGACGAAGAACACCAGCAGCATCTGGCGCAGGAACCCTATCATCCGTCCCGGATGCTCGGCCTCGAGCCGCGACAACACCGGCATAAGCGCATACAGGGACAGCAGCGACGCAACCGTCGCGAACAGGAAGTCCGGGATGCGGAATGCCGCGTAATAGAGGTCGAGCGTCTCGTGCGCGCCGAACGTGCCGGCCAGCAAGCGGTCGCGCACGAGCGCGAGCACCTGCGACAAGAGCGCGAACGCGGCAAGCACGTACGCGGCCTCATGGAGGCCGCGTACCGGGCTTGCGAGCGTCCGGATGATCTGCCGGACCATTATCTGTTACTGGGCAGCGCCCGGAGCAGCCGTCGGCGTGCCGGCAGGAGGCGTCGCGCCCGTTGCCGGGGTGCCGTCAGAGACCGGCGCATTCGGGAGGCCGGTGGTCGTCGGCGGGAACGGATTCTTTCCGGCCTGCAGCTGGGTTATGTCATCGGCGACCGCCGCGGCATTATCAGGCGAAAGAGCGGCTACCGCCTGGAGTTCCGTAAGCGCCTGCTGATACTGCGCCTTCGCGGCATACGCGACCGCGAGGAAGAAGTGGGCATTCGCGTACTGCGGAGCGGCCTGGACTGCGGCCGAGAGCGCCGCGATAGCGCCGTCCTGATCGCCCGTCGCCGAGCGCAGGATGCCGACCTGGAAGAGCACGGACGGATCGGTCGGCGCGAAGTATGCCGCCGCTTCCGCCGCTTGAAGGGCTTCCTTGGCCTTCCCTTCCTGCACTTCGAGCTGCGAGAGCAGGAAGATTGCCTGGGTATAGTCCGGCTTCAGGTTGATGGCCGCCTGGAGCGCTTTTTCGGCGCCCGGAGCGTCCTGATTCTCGATGGCGAGCTGGGCTTCGGCATACTGAAGCGTCGGATCGGTCGGCGCGAGTGCGACGGCTTTGTCGTACGCGGATTTCGCGTTGTCATAGGCGCCGTCTATCTTGAGCGGGACGACGGTAGCATAGACGCTGCCGAGGGCTGCCCAGTTCTGGGCATTGCCCGGCGCGCGCTGCGTCGCTGCGAGCGCGTTCGCGACGGCGGACGATAGCGCGGACTGGAATGCCGTGCGCGCGGCGTCTGCCGAGAGCGTCGTATCTCCCGCGACCTGGTTCATGCGCGCGACGGCGATGGATGCCGCGAGGCGGTACGCGTCGTCGGTCGGCGAGAACAGTATCGCGCGGCTGATGTCCGCTTCCGCAGCGTCGAGATTGCCGGCCGTCGCCGCATTACCCGCCTGCAAATACGCGACCGTGCCGAAGTATCGCTCGGTGACGACATATGCCGCGAGTACGGTGGCGAGCAGCAGGAGCGTCAGGAAGAATACGATGACGAAGCCGATGCGCGGGCTGCGGGAGAACGCGATGCCGAGCTCATGGCTCTTGGCGCCATAGCGCAGCGTCGAGGCGAACGCGCCGGCGAAGAGGAATCCCGCGGCGAGCACGACCGGGCCCGGCACGGCGAAGATCGCGAGCAGCAGCACATAGGCGGCGCCGACGAATGACGCGACCGATACGAACCGGATGAAGGAGTCTTCCGGCGCGCGCATGAGGAGCGAGCGGAGTCCGAAGAACAGGAACAGGCCGAGGAAGCCGAGCCAGGCGATGACGCCGACGACGCCGGTCGTCACGAAAGACGTCGGGATAAAGCCGATGCCCGACGAGAATCCGAGATTCCAGAACAGCGTGTCGTTTATGGAGCGGTCGCGGTACTGCGTCCACGCCGTCGCGAACGAGTCAGGACCGGAGCCGAAGAAGGCGGAATGGCCGTAGACGGCTTTGCCGACCTGGAACGTCGCCTGCCACGACGGGCGCACGTCGAGCGTGCTCGCGTGGAGGCTATTCGTGAGCGCCGGGCCGAGCGTCGAGCCGCCGACGATGAAGAAGAGCGCTACGGCAAGCACGACAAGCGACAGCGCGAGCGGCTGGGAACCCGCCTCAGCGGCTACCGGCTCTTCCGCCGGAAGCGTCTCGATGCCTGCGAGATCCATATCGTCTCCCGCCGTGCCCCGGCGGCGCAGTATGGCTTCGATGAAGAGGCCGAGCGCGGCAAGCGCCACGAGCGTCCAGATGAGCGCGGAGTTCACGAGCGCGACGACCACGAGCGCGACGACGCCTCCTATATAGAGCGCGAGGCGCGTGCGGGAAGCGAGCGGAAGGAACCGCATCGCCATGAGGGAAAGCACGAGGCCGAGGCCCGAGAGCATGCCGAGATCCGAGAGCGAACCGACGATGCTGGTGGCCGGCGATACGACGGTCGAGAACTGCCCGATGATGACGAACAGCACCTGAACGACGAGCGCGATGGCGAGGCCTGCCATCAGTACGCGGAAGAACATCAGATACTGGCCCGAACGGCGCAGCATGAGCGCTGCGAGCGTGCCGAGGGCGGCGACCAGCAGCATGAAGCCGAACGTGTCGGGTTCGAGCTGGCTGCCGTAGAACGCGGCGCTGAAGCTCGTGCCTGAGAACAAAGTCGAGAGGCCGTACGCGAGCGGTACGAGCCAGAGGGCGCCGACGAGCGCGAGCGGCGGCACGATGATGCTGCCGCGCGTAAGGCGGCCGAGGATGAAGAGCGCGAGCGCGACGAGGCCCAGGAGCGCGAGGAGCGTCGTCTTAGTAGCGATGAACGGCACGCTGGCCGAAGGGATAAAGGCTATCGCCGCGAGCGCGAGCGAAAGCGAGAGTACCCAGACGCCTGCCGTATCGAACGAAAGGCGGCGCGAAGACGTCCGGCTGGTAGTTGTATCCATGATTAGGCTAAATGACTCACGATGGTAATGCCATTAGTATACCGCGCACCCGCACGCAAGGTTGCAGGCGCATGTGTGGAAAGCCGAAGACCCATCCTTTCGGACGGGTCTTCGAGCATGTATGGATCGGTCGATAAGCCGGATTCTGTCGGACCGAAGCCCGCGGCCATCATTTATCTGGGACCGCCCTCGCGGGCGGCCTCGAGCGGCATTCTCCGTGAGGAGCGCAGCCTTGCACCGGGGTAAGGATTTAGCCGTTTCACCCCTTTCGTTGCCGGAAGGGCTCATCCACAGGTCGAAGACCCGGGGATGTCAGGGCGCTTTCGCGCCCTGACGTCTCTGCTCGCACCTCGCGCCTTGCGGCGTGCAGGCGTTACCTGCTACCTGTCTGCGGCTTCGTTTGACCGATGCCGCCGGTGTCCGGACTTTCCTCCCGCAGGCCATTGCCTACGAGCGATCGCCTGACCGGTCCGTATATTATTATACGATTTTCCCCACAGGAGCGCAATGCGTACGGCGAAGCGCGGTGCAGATTGCGTAAGCAGGTATGAGATATGCAGCGAAAAACCTTCCGACATTCCTGCTTTTCGCAGGCGAGGACAGGGCGCGATGATTTCCTCCAGCCTTGCGGAGCTGAGAGGAAATCATCGCCGGCCCCGAGCCGAGAAAAGAGGAATGTCGGGAGGTAAGCCGTTGCTTGACGCTATATCTCGCACGTACCGCTCACGCACGCCAGCTCCTTCTTCATTTCCGTTTCGTCCTGCCGCTCATACGCATACAGCTTTCCGAAGTCGAGATTCTTGTAGCGCGGGACCATCTCCTCGTACTGCTGCTTCGTGATGGTCTCGTACGGGGCGAGGCGGTACACGTGATTGGAGCGCGGCAGGAACGAGAGGCCGCCCACGATGTCCCAGTTCGCGTATACCCAGTTCGCGACCGTGATCCACTCGTCGTCGCCCACCGATATCGTCACCGACGGGTTGTGCTCGGTGTAGTGCTCTTTAACGAGCTTCCAGTGCTCGAGCTGATCGAGCGCGCTGATATCGTCCTTCGTAATGGCGCCCTCGGGAGCCTTGACCGGGAATTCGAGCACGAACGTATTCGCCGTCTCTTCCTGCTGGCCTACTTCCGGGTAGTACGGCACGCCCTGGTCGCGGAGCATCTTGAAGAGCGAGTCGGTCGCGCTGATGCGGATGCGACGGATGTAATACGGCGCGTGGCGCGCATGCATGCCCGACGCCACGCCGATAGTCTGGCCGACGGTTCCTGACGGCTTCACGCAGGTGATGGACGTCGACGCGTTGATGCCGAAGCGCTCCGCGTACTTCTTGTTGGTCTTGATCGTCTCGGCCTTCATGGCTTCGAGCGTGTCCGCGTCGCGCACCTGCGCCGCGTCCCACTGCCCGGTGATGGAAACGCCGAGCAGGCGCTCGTCCTCGCAGTTCTGCTTCCATTCGTCCGACAGGTACCCGA
>DASVLW010000029.1:0-5180 GCA_036384675.1 Minisyncoccota bacterium | reverse complement strand
GAGAGCGATTGCGGATGGTGCAAGGATCGCTGGGGCGTATCGTGGCAGATCACGCCGCGCACGCTGACCGAATCGCAGAAGGCCGGCGGCGAAGAAGCCGGGCGCGCCTTCAAAGCGATGATGACGATGAAGAAGATTGATGTAGCCGCCATCGATGCGGCGCGGCGGGGTTAGCTATTGGGCCCTATGATTGAATAGCTGAAATAAAGGGCGAACACCATCCAGAACAGGTACGGGATCAGATACAGCGATGCTTTCTTTACCTTAGGCTTAGTGCGCACGATCAGTGCCAGTAGAGACAGGGCCACGGCGATCGCGGCCAGGAAAGCCAGCGAGAGCGAGTGGAGGCCAAAGAAAAAATAGTTCCAAAGCAGGACAAGAAGCCCATTCCCCATGTATATCCAGAGAGTAGCTGCGAAACCGCGATCGCGAGGCGCGGAATCCCAAAAGCAGCTGGCTGAAAGCGCAGTAGAGATGAAAAGTACGGACCACGTTATGGCGACGACATAGTCATTGAACATCCACCATGGAATCGCAAGCGTATGGTACCAGCCCGTTCCGAGCGTCGTAATGGCGCCGACGCAGAAATATAGCAGCATCGCCACATAGAAGATAAACATGGACGCGAGGCGGGAGTCTTCGTGCATTGGATAGCAGCATAGCACGGCCCGTCGTATACCTAGACAACGCGCCGAGCATCGCGAATAAGCAGGGGCGAACGATCACTCCTGAGGATGAAGTTTCGTTAAGACGGATTCGGTGGAGTCGCCGAACGTGAAATCTCCCCATCGCAGCCATGTCGGCTTTATCCGATAGAATCGAACGGCGCTTGAATCAAATCGGGCGAGCGGTATGCCGAATTTCGTATGAGACATCAGGCGCTTGATGAAGTCAGACACCAAGGGATCAATCGTGGCCGTGTCAGTAAGGTCGTCGACGACTCCCTCCATCTGAAGAGTCCGCGGGACTTCGGCTTCCGACACGACGAACGCCGCCCGCGGATTAGCGGCGAGGTCGGCCACCTTGCGCGTGTTCTTCAAGGTCAGGAAATACACGTTGAATGCGTCGTCGCAGGTGTAATAGACGAGCCGTGCATGCGATTCCCCTAGCATCGAAGCCGTCGCAAGCACGCCGGTTTCATGGCCGATCAGGAATGCCAGTGCCTCTTCCCGCTTCCCTTCCAGATCTTTTTCCATAACTATGCCTTAAGCTTCTCGGTCGTAACGCCTTCGAAATGCTCCGTATCCTGTTCGGCTTCCGCCTTCGTCCTGTGGACGACGCCGTCCCGATGATGCGGCGGAGCATAAAGCGTGTAGAGCGAGAGCGCTTCCGTTTCCGACGTATTGATGATGTTGTGCCTGACTCCCGCAGGGATGACGATGGCGGAACCATCGGTCAGATCGCGCTCGACGCCCTCGAGCACGCTCATGCCTCGGCCGCGCTCGACGCGAATGAATTGGTCCCCGTCATGCACCTCCTCGCCGATCTCCTCGCCTGCCGGCAAGCTCATAAGCACCAGTTGGCTGTGCCGCGCGGTATAGAGGACCCGGCGGAAATCAGTATTCTCACGAGCGACTTGCTCTATGTTCGTAACGAATCCTTGCATATTATTTGCGTGTTGCCGCCTGGGCTTTCTTGATATTGCGCATCTGTGCCAACCTCATTTTCCGGGTCGGCTTCTCGCGCTCCGGAATATTCCGTGCAGGATGGGCCGAGAAGATGTCTTCCTTCACATGTGATATGCGGCCTCGGATCGCTTTCTTCAGCGAAGCCCGCTCCTTGGCAGTATCGATAACCAGTCGGCCCGAAGGGGTCATATGAGCGTTCTTCTTAGAAACGAGCCAGACCGCCGTTGCCCAGCTGCCGGAAGGACGGCGGCCGGAAGGACGGCGGCCGGCGATCCGTTCTAGCCCGCCCTTCTTGCCGACATCCTGCGTTCGGAATGACGTAAAGCCCGCCTTGGGACGGATTTCGATACGATAGAACGCTCCTCTTCCTGCCGTTCCGGGCTTCTTGCGCTCGCGGCCTTGCGGCTGAGCGAGCGCGCGCTGGCGCGAGCTCATGCTCTTCCATGTTGATTGGGCCTTGAGGATGTTTTTCCTCGCTGCAGTGCGTTGTGATTTCGTTACCATAAGCGAATTGCTGAGTAATAACGACTTACGCGATATATGATAGCACGCGCCAAGCTCGGCTAAGTCAACTAAGACCCCATCAGCATTCCGGCCTGCTTTTGAGAGTACTCGGCAAAGATTCCGGTTCCCTTTTGCGCTCCTATCGGCACCAATACATTCGCGGCATAGGCTTCCTGGAAGCGGATTAGCGCATCAAGCGTGCGGCCGACGAAGTAGGTCGTCTCATTGCCGGGAGAACCCGGGCCCGCGTCTGCGAGCTTGAATCCGGCGCAGTTGAGGAATTTCTGTAGGGCGCGGACATCCTCGCCCTCGTTGCCGGATCGTAACGTGCGGGTGAACGCATAACGCGGGCATGTCCCGCCGGCAGCCGCAGCCTGCGCCGAAGCCGGGAACAGCCAGGACCACTGGCGCTTGAGCGCGTCCGCCTCGGCGGCCTTCCCCATCGCTTCGAGGTTCGCGACCTGCGCCTGCACGGAGGTGCCTGAATGGGCGGAATGACTTCCCGACGCGCCCGCGAGCGGCGAGCCGAAGATTGCGAACGTGGAGAACGAAGGCGCATCGCACGATATCGTGTTCGCCGCGGCATCTACCGAACAGTCATCGAGCGGGAGCCACGATCCATCGTGGTAGTGGTACATAGCGAGCGTCGACTCGTCGAGCCCTTCAATGTCGGCATCGGTGTACTGGTACGTGATGGTGACGGGCGCATCGAACGAATCGAGAACCGTCGCGTTGTCTATGAGCGCCGTGACGTCAAAGGCGACGGACGCCGCGCTCGTAAGCGAGCCGGGCACGCCGATGGAGTCGAGAACGGTCGCGGATGGAAGTCCTTTTATCTGGATGACGACAGAAGAAGAGGTCGCCGTGAAATTCGCTGGCGTCGCGACCGTAAGCGTCCGTCCGGAATCGGAGACGGTGGAAGTCGCGGCGGCGCTGACGGATACGGCGGTGGAGGTCGCCGAGGTCGGCGTCGCGGAGCCCGGGCACCCGCCGGTGATGAACGACGCCGAGGAAGAGGTCGCGTCATTGCCTGCAGCATCGGCGGAAACGACTTCATAGTTGTAGAGCGTACAGGCGACCAGGGCGTCGAGCGAAACGGCGTGGCTCGTGACGCGCGGGCTCGTATCGCCGGTCGGCGTCGAAGATGCGTAAGAATTATCGGCGGAATAGACGACCCGGGTCGAAGCATCTTCGTCGGTCGACCACGCGATGGCGGCGGTTGTCGTAGCTGGCGTGGCGCTCACGCCCGATATCGCGGGCGCCGTACTGTCAGGCGGCGTGCTCGGATCGGCGTTGCCCTGGAAGAGGCTCTGGAGCTGGGTCTGGCTCAGGTCCGTGCCGTACGTGCGCACGTCGTCGATGAGACCCACGTAATGCGCCGCACCGTCGTATCCGTAGCCGATGCGCGCGTGCGCATTTTGGTTGAGCGTACCCGTGCTCGTGGTGCCCGAGCCGTCGAGCTGCGCGTCGACATATAGCTTCACCGCCCCGGTGCCGCCGTTTCTGGTCGCGCACACGTTATGCCAGTGGTTGTCATTGATGACCGTCGTGCCGTTCACCTGGAAGTCGAATGTGCCGCCGTTGCCGTACATAAGACGCCCGCCGTTGCCGATGCCGAATCCGAAGTCGTAGGCGAGGCCGCCTACTTCTGAATCCATGATGGGCGCCGATTCCCAGTGATTGGTTCCCCCGCCGGCGCTCGTCGTTTTCACCCACGCGCAGATGGTGAAATTATCCTGCACCGGGCGATTGATAGTGAAATAGTTGTTGCCGTCGAATACGCGGCTTCCCGTATCGGTGAAATTCACGGGCGGCGTATCCGTGGACACGCCCGGCGTCCCGGTCTGGAAACCCGTGTTCGTCGCTATCGCGTCGATCGCATTTGCGGCCGACGAACCTTCGTCGAGCGGCCAATAGCCTACCGGATTTATGCTCGACGCCGCAACGGTGGTGAAGGTGAGGTCGCTCGAGGTTGCGAGACGGTTCGAGGAATCCGCGGACGATATCTGGTAGTGATAAGTCGTGCCGGGGTTAAGGCCGGTGATAAGCAGCGAATGGGACGTGACGAAAGCGGCAGAAGTCGTCGCGCTCCCGTATGAGGAGGTCGCGCCGTAGCTTACCGTCGAGGATGCGCTCTTGTCGGTGGTCCAGGTAATGGTCGCGGTCGTCTGGTTCGTCGTTGACGCGATGGCGGAGATGACCGGCGGCGCGGGCGTTGTGATAGTGAGCGTCGCGGAATTGAGGACGACGTCGGAAGACGCGGTGCCGTAGTAGAAGCCGCCGCTGCAGGTCGAGTTCCACGCGTTCTCGGAACAGATGGAGCTCGTCGAGGTTAGGTCGAGTCCGGCAACGCAGGAGGAAACGTCATGCGTGAAGGTTCCGCCGCCCGCAAGACCGGCCGTCGTCCATAGATACGTCGAGCCGCAGTACAGGAAATCGCGGTTGTCGCCGTCGACAACCGACGCAACGTCGATAGACAGGGTCGCGGTCGAGCCGGCGGGAATAGCGCCGGTATTGAAGAGCATCTGCCAGGGCACTTGGCCGCCGGGGATAGTGAGCGCTGATGTCGTGTGATACACGGTCTGCGCGCTCGCGGGCGCGGCGGCGCCGAGCGCGCAAAAAAGCGCGAGCGCCATGCCCGCCGCGTATGCAAACCGCACCCCGTCAGATTTCATGCGGAAACTATAGCATCCCGTACTGGCGTGAATCGCCAGATATCTGGCATGAACAGCCGGCTCAGAATCCCGGCGCAAGTGGTACCATCAGGGTCATGCGACGCTTCTTCGGGGCAAGTCTGCTTCTCCTCGCTCTTCTGATGCCGTACGGCACGCACGCCCAGGACCAGGACGCGGATAACCCGGCCTCGCACGAATACCTGGAAGAAGCCCGGGTTTCGAGCACGACGCCGCTCGGTGCCGAGACCGAGCCATGGTCGGGAGCGCAGATGCAGAACCAGCTCGTGGCCGTCGAAGTGCTGCAAGGCCCTGATAAGGGAACGACGGCGACCTTCACCAATAACTACACGCAGGTCAGGAGCGGCGACCTCGT
>DASVLW010000028.1:0-7120 GCA_036384675.1 Minisyncoccota bacterium | reverse complement strand
CTGCGCCACGCCATTATCCAGCATGCGTCGGACATCCACATCGAGCCGATGGAAGACCAGGTGCTCGTACGCTATCGCATCGACGGCATCCTGCACGACGCGATGACGCTGCCGCGGCAGGCCGCGGCCGGCATCACTGCGCGCATCAAGGTGCTCGCGAACCTGAAGCTCGACGAGAAGCGCCTGCCGCAGGACGGCCGGTTCAAGCTCGAGACGGACAGCGACAAAGTCTCGTTCCGCGTCTCGCTCCTGCCCACGTATTTCGGCGAGAAAGTCGTGATGCGCCTGCTGCGCGAAACGGGCGAAGGCTTCACGCTCGAAGGGCTCGGGTTCCACGGCGAGGGGCTTGAGCATATCCATTCAGCGATGAAGGCGACCACCGGCATCATCCTGATTTCGGGACCGACCGGTTCCGGCAAGACGACGACGCTCTATACCGTGCTTGATATTTTGAACACGCCGGACGTGAACATTTCCACGATAGAAGATCCTATCGAATACCAGATGAAGCGGGTGAATCAGACGCAGGTGAATCCGGCTATTGGCTTCACGTTCGCGTCGGGGCTCCGCGCGCTCCTGCGCCAGGACCCGAACATCGTGATGGTGGGCGAGATACGCGATGGCGAGACGGCGTCGCTCGCCATAAACGCGGCGCTCACCGGGCACCTCGTGCTCTCGACCATCCATACCAACAGCGCCGCCGGCGCCATCCCGCGCCTCATCGAGATGGGCGTCGAGCCGTTCCTGCTGGTGTCCACGCTCCGCGTCATCGTGGGGCAGCGCCTCGTGCGGCGGCTGTGCGACGGGAAAGAGCCGTATACGCTCGACGCGAAGGCCCGCGACAAGGTGACCGGCGACGAGGCGTTCCAGCACGCGCTGAAGGCGCTCGTCGACGAGAAGCTGGTGAAGCCCGACGTGAAGCTCGACGCGGTGCCGTTCTATCATCCGAAGCCGTCCGGCGAGTGCGAGGACGGCTATGCGAGCCGCATCGGCATCCACGAATCTCTGGCAGTCTCGTCTGCCATACGCGAACTCATCATGCGCGGCGCAACCTCCGACGCCATAGAAGCGCAGGCGAAAAAGGAAGGCATGCTCACGATGCTTGAGGACGGCATCTATAAGGGCGCGCGCGGCATCACGAGCCTTGAAGAGGTGCTTCGCGCCGTGACCGAATAACGCCCGCTTCACTCGAACAGCCCTAGCCAGAAAAAGGACCGCTCCGGGCCGCTTGGCCAAGTCTTAGTCCTTTTTCTGGCTAGGGCTGTCCTCGTTCCGCTCCTCGACGACGGGGAGCGGACGAAAGGAGCCGGGAAGTCAATCGAGGGGCTCTCGGAGCGCGACGGCGCGAGAGTGAGGCGACTTTTCAGCAGAAAAGTACGCCGGACCCGAGAGGGACTTCCCGGCTCCTTGAGGGAGCGGGCGTGCTACGATTGCGCTATGAAATTCACGGTGATGGTGCGCACCGCAGACGGGAAGAAGGAGAAGCGCGCCATCGATGCGGCAAGCCGTTTCGAAGTGTACAGCGCGGTAGAAAGCGCCGGCGGCGTGGTCGAAAGCATCAGCGAAGGCGGCGGCTCGATGATGCCCGCGTGGTTCAACATTTCCATCGGCGGCGGCATAAAGACCGAAGAGAAGATCACGTTCACGAAGAACCTCTCCGCGATGCTCATCGCCGGGCTCACGCTCTCCCGCGCGCTGTCGGTCATCGAGCGGCAGGCGACCAAGAAGGCGCTCATACAGGTATCGCAGGACCTGTCGGCTGCGGTGAAGAAAGGCTCGTCGTTCCATGAAGCGCTCGCGGCGCACCCGAAAGTGTTTTCCGAGCTCTATATCGCGATGACGCGCGCGGGCGAGGAGTCCGGCACGCTCGCCGATTCCCTGAAAGCGGTCGCCCAGCAGATGGAGCGCTCGCATACGCTCGCCAAGAAGATAAAGGGCGCGATGATCTATCCGGCTATCATCCTCTTCGCCATCGTCGTCATCGGCATATTGATGCTCATATTCGTCGTGCCGACGCTCGCGAGCACGTTCAAGGAGCTCGGCGTGCCGCTGCCGTTCGCGACGCGCGCCATCGTGGGCGCATCGGACTTCGTGACCGGGCATGTCATCCTGCTCGCCCTGGGCATACTGGTCGTCGTCGCGGGCATCGTCTCGTTCGCGCGATCCAGGATAGGCGCTGCCGCGTTCCTGTGGACGGCGCTCCATCTGCCCGTCATAAAGACGCTCGTGCGCGAGACCTACAGCGCGCGCGCCGCGCGTTCGCTCTCGTCGCTCCTTTCGTCCGGCGTCGAGATGCTCTCGGCCATCGAGATAGCCAAGCAGGTGGTGGGCAACGGCGCGTTCGCCGAAGTCCTCGGCGAAGCGGCGGTGCGGGTGCGCAAGGGCGAGCAGCTCTCGGCCGCATTCGTCGAGCATTCGAAGCTCTATCCGGTATTCGTGGGCGACATGATAGCTGTCGGCGAAGAGACGGGAAACGTCGCGCAGATGCTTTCGCAGGTCGCCGAATATTACGAGGCGGATGTGGAAGAGCAGACCAAGGATCTTTCCACCGTCATCGAGCCGTTCCTGATGCTCATCATCGGCGCGGTGGTGGGCGTTTTCGCGGTCGCGATGATCGCGCCTATCTACTCCATCTCCTCGGCGATCAACTGAGTCCGGGCGCGCGTGCGCTATCATTGCGGTATGCGTTTCCTGAAGCCAGCGCGCGGCATGTCGCTCGTCGACGTGGTCGTGGGTACGGCGCTCATGCTCGTCATCTTCACCGCGCTGTTCGGCCTTCTGCGCGCGAGCGCGCTCGTGTCTTCGCTCGCGAAATCGAAAGCGGGTGCCACCGCGATGGCGGAAAGCCAGATGGAATACCTGCGCGGCCTGTCGTACGACAGCCTGGGCACCGCGGGGGGCATCCCGTCGGGCGCCATCGCGCAGGTTGCCACGACGACGGTGAGCGGCAGTACGTACGTCGTCCATACGTTCGTCCAGTACGTGGACGACCCGGCCGACGGAACCGGCTCGCACGACTCCAACGGGCTGACGAACGACTACAAGCGCATCCGCGTCGCCGTCGACTACGGCCCGGGATACAGCCGCGATGTGACGGTCGTCTCGACCATGTCGCCGCCGTCGGTCGAGACGACGACGGGCGGAGGCACGCTCACCATGCAGGTGGTGAACGCCGCCGGCGCGGGCGTGCCGGGCGCGACGGTGGCGCTCACCAATGCCGCCGCCGGCGTCAGCCTTTCGGCATTCACGGACGACACCGGCGCGCTTTCGTTTCCGGGCGCGCCGAAAGCGACGGGGTACCACGTCGTAGTCAGCAAGGACGGCTATTCGAGCGCGCAGACGTACGATGCCGTTTCGCCGAACCGGAATCCGAATCCGGGCAACCTGACGGTATCGAAGAATCAGACGACGACGGGCACGTTCGCCATCGACCTGCTTTCCACGCTTACGCTTGCGACGTATTCGCCCGCGGCTACGTCGACCTTCACCGACTCGTTCACGGATTCGGCCAAGCTCGCGGCGACCGCGAGCACGAGCGTCGCCGGCGGCTCGCTCACGCTGTCTGGCGGGGCGGGCGCGTACGCCCTCGCCGGCTCCGCGCGCTCAGTCGCGACGACATCCGCATACCTTGCGAGCTGGGGCACCGCGTCGACGACGCGGACGCTGCCGTCGGGCACCGGCATACTGCTTCATATATATGACGGTTCGGGCGCCCTGATTCCGGATTCGGTACTGCCGGGCAACAGCGCGGGATTCTCCGCGCAGACGGTGAGCCTCTCGGGCATATCGACCTCCACCTATCCGTCGCTCGCGCTCGGTGCCGATCTTTCGACGAATTCCCCCGCGTCGACGCCATCGATACAGGATTGGTCCATATCGTACGTGGCGGGACCTATCCCGCTGCCGAACGTCTCGTTCACGCTCACGGGCGCCAAGACCATCGGCTCGACTTCCGGCGGCGCGGCCATATATAAGACGTCGACCACGACCTCGACCGGCGCGGACGCGTCGAGCGCGCTTCCGCTCGAATGGGATGCGTATGGCCTCTCCGTACCGAGCTACGATATCGTCGATTCGTGCCCGGACGCGCCGCCGTATGCGCTTTCGCCCGGCACGGCGATGACCGAATCGCTGATGCTCGGGACGCATACGGCGAATTCGCTGCTGGTCGACGTTTCCGACAGCGCAGGGCACGCCGTTTCGGGCGCGACGGTGACGCTGACGCGCACCGGATACACGGGAACCGCGACATCGACCGCGTGCGGCAACGCGTATTTCGGCGGGCTCACGTCATCGACCAGCTATACCGTGAAGATAGCGAAGACCGGCTATACCACCGTACAATTCACGCATGTGTCGGTATCCGGCGCGACCATCTATGATGCGAATTTCAACTAGGACGCGCCCGCGCGGCATGACGCTCGTCGAGATGATCGTGGTCATCGCGCTGACCGGCGTGGTGCTCGGGGCAATCGGGCGGACGCTCGCGTATTTCTACCGCACGAATGCGTACGTCATCGAGCAGACGCAGGCGGTGGAAGGCGCGCGGCGCAGCACCGAGGGCGCGCTCGCCGATCTGCGCGAAGCGTCCTACGGCGATGACGGCTCGTACCCCATCAGCGACGCGGCGACTTCGACGGTGACGTTCTACGCGGATATCGTCGGCGACGCTTCGGTCGAGCGGGTCCGCTACTATCTTTCGGGAACGACGTTCTATCGTGCCGTGACGCAGTCGGCGGGAAATCCGCCGTCGTATGCGGGGCAGGACGAAACGGTTGACGTGGTCGTCGACAACATCAGGAACGGCACGTCGACGCCGCTCTTCCGCTATTACGATGCGGACGGGGACGAGCTGCCTGCGCCGATAGATGCGAGCAAGATAGCTTCCGTGAAAGCGACAGTCATGACCGACGTGAACCCCGACCGCGCGCCCGCGGTGTACACGCTTGTCGAAAGCGCGACGATACGCAGCCTGCGGGACACGTCCGCCGAGTAATATGAAGAGTATGCGCCGGCGCCGGATCACCCATACAGGCTCCATCATGCTGCTCGCGCTCGTGTTCGGGACGATATTCTTCGTCATGCTCGGCGCGCTTTCCGGATACGCGCTGTCCGCGACCAAGCTCGAGAGCGCGAAGCAGTCCGAACAGCAGGCGTTCGGCGTCGCCGAGGCCGGCATCGAATACTACCGGTGGCATCTGGCGCATTTCCCGACTGATCTGCAAAACGGCACGGGGCATGCGGGCCCGTATGCGGTCACCATTCCGGACCCGCAGGGCGGGACGGCGGGTACCGCGACGCTCACCATTTCCGCGAATACCGCGTGCGGGCAGACGACGTCGGTGAACCTTTCTTCGACCGGGACGGCGGCGGATGACGCAGCGCATCCGGTGACGCTCACCGCGCGCTACGCGAAGCCTTCCGTCGGCACGTATTCCTATATACTCAACGACAGCGTGTGGGCCGGCGCTGATCGCGTCATCAACGGGCCGTATCACAGCAACGGCGGCATCCATATGGACGGCACGGCGAACGCGCCCGTAACCAGCTCGCAGACGAGCTGGGACTGCGATTCGGATTTCGGATGCAGCCCCGAGCAGCGGCGTGCGGCGGGCGTCGTCGGGGATGGTACCAACCAGAACCTGTGGCAGGACGGCGTGCCGCAGGTGGACTTCAGCGCCATCGCCGCGAATTTCACGAACCTGAAAGCATCGGCGACGGCGAGCGGGCTCGTGTTCCAGCGCGTGAGCTCGGGATCGGGCTCGACCGTGAATGCGAACAAAGGATGGCACCTCATATTCAATAGCGATGGTACCGTGACGGCGAAACAGGTGACGCCGGCGGCGCTTTCCACCGATGCGGTCATCAATCCGGCGGACTCGTCGACCGACTACACGCTCATCGGCAGCGAGACGTCCGGTACGACTTACACCGTGCCTGCGAATTGCGGGCTCATCTACGTGGAAGACAACGTCTGGATAGAAGGGACCGTCACGAGCAAGGTAACGGTGGTCGCGGCCGATGCCGTGCACACGGGCGTCGCGCCGGACGCGATACTCCGGGGCAATATCCAATACGCATCGTCAGACGGCACCGACGGGCTCACCGTCATCGCCGAAAATGACGTGCTCATATCGGCGGACTCGCCGCAGAATATGACAGCCGATGGGTTGTTCGTGGCGCAGAACGGAGCTTTCGGCCGGAACCTCTATGACTGCCCGAGTTCCTACGAACCGCGCGGTACGCTCACCATACTCGGCTCTACGGTTTCAAATAAGCGCACCGGCACCAAATGGATAGGCACCGGCCTGTGCGGCTCTGCCGGGACTGCGGGCTACCAAACGCGCATCGATGCGTTCGATCGCAAGCTCTCGACCGACCCACCGCCGTTCACGCCGAACGTCTCGACGGACTTCGAGCTTCTGGACTGGCGTCAGCAGTAGCGCACGGCGGGGCGGTGGTATGATTTGGGCATGATCATTGTCGCGAACTGGAAGGCGTACGTGGAGGACGTGCCCCGGGCCAAGAAGCTCCTCGCCGCGACAAAGCGCATAGCGTCCCGCTCCAAGACCGGAATAGTCGCCGCGCCGCCATCCGCGCTGCTTGCGCTGCTTGCTGCGGGAAACAAGTCGAAGCTGATGTTCGCCGCGCAGGACACGTCGAAGACCGCCGGCGGCGCAGCGACCGGGGAAGTATCCGCGCCGCTGCTTTCAAGCATCGGCGTCACCTACGCTATCGTGGGGCATTCGGAACGCCGCGCTCTGGGCGAAACGGACCAGGATATCGCGCAGAAAGTGCAGCACGCGCTTGCGAACGGCATCATTCCAATATTGTGCGTCGGCGAACGGGAGCGCGACGCGGGGGCGGAGTATCTGGGATTCCTTCGCGCTCAGATAGCGGCGGTATACGCTCCGCTCTCCCACCAGGAGCGGCTCAAGGTGGCGATAGCTTATGAGCCGATATGGGCGATAGGGAAATCTTCGCTCGAGGCGATAACCCCGCCCGACCTCACGGAGATGGTGCTGTATATCCGCAAGGTGCTTGCCGATTACCTGCCGGGGAAGTCGCCGGCAAAGACGCTCGTGCTGTACGGCGGCTCGGTCGAGCCGGGCAATGCGCG
>DASVLW010000027.1:0-1914 GCA_036384675.1 Minisyncoccota bacterium | reverse complement strand
GCCCGCAGCCCGGCGCGCCTCGGTGGAGCGCCGCATCGACGAGTTCGTGCCGATACCGCCCGCGGACGTGACATTCGATCTGGTGCCGCTGCGGCCGAACGGCAACGGAGGCGAGCGCGTCATCGGCGTCGGCTACGCGCGCCGCGCGGTCGACGAGATGCTTTCGGTGCTTGAGGAATCGGGCATACGCGCCCGTTCGCTCGAAAGCGAGACGTTCTCGGTGCCGCGCGCGCTGTGCGCGCCCGGCGAAGCCGAGACCGTGCTCATCATCGACATCGGACGTTCGACGACCAAGGTCGAAGTCGCCACGGGCCGCGTGCCGCGCTATGCGACGACGCTCGACATCGGCGGACATGCGCTCACGCTCGCGGTGCAGAAGCATTTCGGCGTGACCGAGGAAGAAGCAAAGAACGTGAAGGCGGAGAAAGGCATTGTCGCGGGCGAGGGCGGGGAAGAATATATCGCCGCCATGCTTTCGACGGTTTCCGCCATACGCGACGAAATAATGCGCCGGCTCGACTACTGGCAGACGCACGCGAAGCCAGAAGATCGCGCGACGCGCGCGGTGCTGGTCGGCGGCAATGCGACCGTGCGCGGCCTCGCGCCGTACCTCGCCGGTGCGCTCGGCATCCCCGTGGCGGATGGCGACGTGTTCCGCAATTTCGCGCCGCTCGATGCGTGGGCGCCGCCGCTTCCGAAGCCGCAGTCCCTCGCTTACGCCACGGCCATCGGCCTTACGCTGCGCGACCGCGCCTATTGATATGAAAGACGCCATAACGCCGCTCACGGACCTCCTGCCTGCGGACGCCGCGCGCGCGGTGCGCCGCAGCTATTTCATGCGCCTCGCGGCCGTCATCGTCGCGGCGCTCGCGCTCCTGCTCGTGGCGCATGCGCTATTGCTGCTGCCATCATATATATACCTGAAGCGCGAAGTCGCCGACCGCGCGCAGCATGTCGCGCAGCTCGATCAGGCGCTCGCGCAGGGCAGCGATAAGCAGGCCGCGCAGCGGCTGACGGCCATCCGAGACAATGCGGCATACCTCGGGCATCTTGCGGATGTCCCGACGGCCGCGGGCGCCGTGCGCCTCGTCCTGTCGGTACCGCATGCGGGCGTCACCCTTTCCGGCTTCTCGTACGGTCCCGCGCCGGACGGCAAGCAGCAGTCGATGCGCGTCACCGGCACGGCAGCCACGCGCGACGCGCTGCGCAACTACGATCTCGCGCTTTCCTCGGTCCCGTGGGCGTCGAGCGTCGACCTTCCGATCAGCGCATACGCGAGCGAGAGCAATATCTCGTTCTCCCTCACGATAACGGGCTCCTTCCAAACGCCATGACCCGCGCCCTTCTCAACCTCGGACTCGTCAGCGCGCTGTTCGTCATCCTGCTCGCGGGATACGGCATCTGGTATGCGGCGGTGCAGGACATGAGCGCGCGCGCCGCGTCGCTCTCGGACGAGATCGCCGCGCGGCAGCAGGATTCGGAGAACGCCGCGTCAGCGCGCCGCGCGCTCGATTCCATCGCGGACGACGAGGCGTCGCTCGCGAGCCATTTCGTATCCGCCGGCAGCGTCGTGCCGAATCTCGAAGGCCTCGAGAAGACGGCATCGTCGCTCGGCGCGGCGATAGACGTAGGCTCCGTTTCTGCCGAAGACGCGCCGCATCCGCATCTCGCGCTCGCGCTCTCCATAAAGGGGCCGTTCGCTGCCGTGATGCGCACGCTGGGCGCGCTCGAATACGGCCCGGTGGACGTCGACGTGTCGCAAATGACCCTCGATACGGTTCCGTCCGCCGAGGGCTCCGCCGCGTGGACGGCGGCGGTCACGATGTCGGTGGGGATGGAAGGCGCCGGGACGGCTCCGGCCGCCGCATCCTCATCCGCCCCCGCGCCTGAAGAAACAAACCCATGAACCTCGAA
>DASVLW010000026.1:0-6423 GCA_036384675.1 Minisyncoccota bacterium | reverse complement strand
GCCGGATTGCCGATGACGGATTTCGAGTCGAGGTCGAACGAAAGGCCGAAGGTTATCGCGCCGGTCTTATCCACGTCGAAATCCGAGAACAGCGCGCGCTTGATGGACGGCACGTCCGCGATGGCCGCGGATTGCGCGGCGAGCGTATTGAAGCTCTTCGCGCTGCCGGTCATCGTGACCTTCGCGGAGCGGTCATCGGCGAGCTGCAAGTCCATTTCGTCGAAGCGGACGGATGAGAGCGTCGTATTCTCGAGCGTCGTCAGGAATTGCGAAAGCGCAACGTGATTGTCGAGCAGGCCGCCCGCGGCGGCGAGGCGGTTGCGCAGCCGCACGAATCCCTCGACGGTCGCCGGATCGATATTCTGTTCGGCGGCGGAAAGTTTTGCCGCGTCGGCGGCGGCGACGCTTTCGAGGTATTTCTGGTAGGCGAATATCGCGCCGGCCGCGAGCACGGCGACGCCGCACACGACGCTCGCTATCACGAGAAAGAGGTTCGCGCCGCTGTGCTGCTTGCGCAGGCCCGTGTCGGTCGGCTGGCGCGGAACGAATGAGGTCGGAATCGAGGGAGATAACGGCATGAAGAGCTTGTGCGTACAGTATATAGGATACTGCGCGCGTGCGGCGCACGCTTATGCACAGAGCGCGCTATCGCTGCTCTTCGAGCTTACGCAGCGCGAGCCCGACCGCCACGGCGAACTCGGGGCCTATCTGCGAAAGCACAGGACGCATGAACGCGGGCGCCTGAACCTTGAGGAACGGGTCCGCGAGCGTCACCGGTATGGAGAATATGCCCTGCGCGAACGCGGCGAGTTCTTTGGTGACGCCGCCGCCGCCCGTGAGCATGACCGCGCTGATGGCCTTCTGGTGCGCGGCCTCGAACTGGGTCGCGACGCGATGCGCCTCATCGAATATGCGCGAGAAGACGAGTTCGATGGTCTTGCGGTCGTATGCGCCATCCTGCGTTCCGCTGAATCCGTGCTCCTTCTTGAGCTCCTCCGCGCGCCCGATCGGCATGTTGTTCGCGCTCGCGATGCTGCGCGTCACGTCCTGCCCGCCCTGCGGGATGCTGTGCGACAGCGCGATGACGCCGCGCTCGACGATGTACGCCTTCGTCGCCGACGCGCCGATATCGAGCACCATCACCGGCTGTACCGGCTCGCTCACGACCGAACGGATCGTGCTGAAGAGTTCTATTTCGTAGAACGAGGCCGTAAGGCCGGCGCCCGTTACAACGCTCTGCAGGAGCGTCAGCTCGTCGTTGTGTACGGCCACCAGCAATACGCTTATCTTCGAATTCTGCGGCGCGCCCTGCTCTTCCGGAAGGATGAACCAGTCGAGCTGCACTTCGGACACCGGCACCGGGATGTATTTCCGCGCTTCGAGCTCGATCATCGTCTTCTGCTCCGCCTCGCTGTCGCGCCGCGGCAGCTCGATGAGCGTCAGGAGCGAGCGCGAGAACGGTATCGACACGCCCGCATCCGTGGTCGATACCTTCGCTTCGCGCAAGAGATCGGCGAGCGTCTCCGCTATCTTCTGCGCTGGGAGGTTCGTCGCCTGCCCCACCTCGACGCCGCCATAGGGACCGAGCGAAAGCTCGCCATACGTCTCGAGCACCGCGATGCCGCGCTCCTGCCGGAGCTGCACGACTTTCAGGGACGACGATCCGATGTCGACGCCTATCACGCTCTTCGATTTCTTTCCGCCGAAGAGGCCGAAAAATGCCATGCAGATAGTGTATCACTCGCGCGGCGTCGCGTATGCTGGTGCTATGGATTTCCTACGCTCCGTTCTCGATGCCGCCATCGACAGCGTGTTCCCGCCCCGCGATCACGAGTGCGCGGTGCGCATGCTCGACGAATCGGCCGTTCTCGCGCACCTGGACCCGGTGGTGGTCGAGCGGACCGCGCCCGCCGCGATAGCGCTCATGCGTTTCCGGACGCCCGCGGTGCGCGCGGTCATACACGAAGCGAAATACCGCGCGAACCCGAAAGCGCAGAATGTGCTCGCGGCGGCGCTCGCGCAGCACCTCGCGGACTGGCGCGCCGAGGACGGCGCGCTGTATGATGCCGGCGCGCAGCTGGTGCTCGTACCCGTACCGATCTCAAGAGAACGCCGCGCGGAGCGCGGCTATAACCAGTGCGAGGAAATAGCCCGGCGCGCGCTCGCGCGCACCGACATGAAGGACGCTGGTTTCAAGCTCGATACTTCCCTGCTCACGCGGCCCAAAGACACCGAACGCCAGACGCGGCTCGGCCGGCTCCTGCGGCGGCGGAATATGGCGGAAGCGTTCGCCGCGAGCCGTCCCGCCGACCCCGGCGCTCTCTATATAGTAGTGGACGATGTCGTCACGACGGGCGCGACCCTGCAGGCCGCCGCGCATGCGCTGCTGAAAGCGGGTGCCGGAACCGTCATCCCCCTCGCGCTGTCGCGCTAACGCTCGCGCAGTACGGCCGAATTTGATAAGGTGCCTAGGTTCGCCGCATGCGCGAAGGAGAGGTGGGTGAGCGGCTGAAACCGGCAGGTTGCTAACTTGCTGTGCGGGTAAAACCGTACCGAGGGTTCGAATCCCTCCCTCTCCGCAAAACAAGGAGCCGGACGCGCAAGCGTCCGGCGACTATGTTTTGGGTGAGAGGGAGGGATTCGAACGCGAGCGCGGGCACCAGTCCAGCAGGGCTGGTCGCGCGAGCAGGGCCGAGAAATTTCCATGAGTGACGACGAGGGGAAATGTTCTTGGCCGAACCCAGCGAAATATCCGTGACCGATTCCCTCCCTCGCGAAATGTTCTTGGCCGAACCGCATCATTGAAACTCCACGCGCGCATTCTATAGTGTCCGTATGAATAATGACGCGCTCCGCTTCGACATCGCGCCCAAAGAAGCGGTAGCGCTCCAAAAGGAGCTGCGCACGCAGGTGCGGCTCGTTCCGCTCGCGAAAGAGCCGCACATCATCGGCGGATGCGACGTCTCCATGAACCGTTTCGCGATAGACGGCTTCGCGGGGTTCGTAAACCTCTCATATCCCGAGCTCGAGATGACCGGTGAAAGCGTCATCAAGGATCGCATCCCCCTGCCCTATATTCCCGGCCTGCTTTCATTCCGCGAGATGCCCATGCTGATGAAGGCGTGGGAAGCGCTCGCGGTGAAGCCGGACGTGCTCATGGTGGACGGGATCGGCATCGCGCATCCGCGGCGGCTCGGCATCGCATCCCATCTTGGGCTCGCGCTCGGCATCCCGACCATCGGCTGCGCGAAAAGCGTATTGACCGGCGTCTATGACGAGCCCGGTATCGAAGCCGGATCCATCTCGTACCTGCGCGACCGCAGCGACCCGACGGACATCATCGGCGCCGCCGTGCGCACGAAGCGCATGGTCGCGCCGATGTTCATATCCCCCGGCCACCTGATCACGCTCGAAGACTCCGTGCGCCTCGTGCTGGCATGCGTGCGCAAGCACCGCCTGCCCGAGCCGACGCGCCAGGCGCACCTGGCGGTGAACCGCCATCGCGTCAATGACGCCCGCGCGTGACGCGCTAACGGATGGGGATCGATATCGTCGTGCGCGTCCCCGCGTTCACTTCGCTTTCGTACGTAACGCGCGCGCCGAACTCGTATTCGAGCGTATCGAGCGCGATGGGCAGGCCGAAGCCGGTGCCGCCGCGCTTGGTCGTGAACGATGCGCGACGCGACTTCGCGAGCGTACGCGCGTCCATCCCGCAACCGGTATCCTCGACCCGGATGACGACGCGCCTGCCGCGCGCGGCGGCGGAAACCGCAACGGTACCCGCCTCCCTGCCTTCGCATGACTCGATACTATTGAGAATGATGTTCGACAGCGCGCGATAGAACTGGAACGGATCGCCATACGTCATAAGCGCCGCGGACGCGGCGAGCGTAACGCGGCAATCTGCGCGGCGCGCATGCGCGGAAAGCGAATCGATGATGTCGGCGAGTTCCGCGCGGATGCTGAACACGACGCGCATGCCCGACGGCTTCGCATATTTCCTGGCGCGGGCGACCTGGTCTTCGAGCTTCCGCGCCGCGCGAAGCGCCTGCTCGACGCGCGCGTGCGCGGCGGGAGCGCCGCCGGACGCGCCGAGCTCGGCGACCGCGAGCGATACGGCGGTCAGAGGGTTCACGAGGTCATGGAACAGGCGCGCGGATGATTCGCCGAGCACCGCCAGCCGCGCGAGTTCGCGGCGCGGAACGCGGTTCTTAAAAAGCCGCGCTATAAGCGCCCGGGGCCCGAACGCGACCACCGCCGCCGCAACAAGTACCGCGGCGGAAAGCGCGAGCCACAGCCAGCAGTCGACGCTTCGGACGGAAACGACGACCGTCGCGATGGAAGACGCGGCGGCGAAGCCGCCGAACGCCGCTTTCGTGCGGCCGCAGCGATTGCCGAAAAACAGCAGCATGCACACGAGGAACAGGCTGCACAGCAGCGGGAACGTGGCTTCGTCCCCATCGGGAAGCCACTCGCCGCCGAACGCCGCGGCGCTCGCGAGCGTGAGCTCGGCGCCCGCGGACAGCAGCATCGCGTCCAAGACGCGGCCCGGACGGCTGCGCATGAGCGTAAATGGCAAGCGCATGGTGGAACGACGATACCGCTCCTCAGATAAAGCGAATATAAATTAGAAATAAACTCGCGAGACGGATCAGGCGGCTTCCAGCTTGTAGCCGCGTCCCGGAACCGTATGGATAAGCTTCGAGCGGGCGCGCCCGCCGAGCTTCTTGCGCAGATTGAGTATGTGCGCCTCGATCGTATTGGAGAACAGGTCGCGCTCCATATTCCAAACATGCTCCATGAGCATCGAACGCGACACGACGGTTCCCTGCCGCTGCGCGAGGTACTCGAGCAGCGAGAATTCCTTGCGCGTGAGATAGACGTCCTTGGCGCCGCATCGCACGATCTGGCGCGCCGAGTCTATGGTAACGTCGCCCACGACGATGACCGCTTGCTCGATCTGCGGCGGGCGCCGCAGGAGCGCGCGCACGCGGGCGACGAGCTCCTCATACGAGAACGGCTTGGTCAGGTAGTCGTCCGCGCCCTGTTCGAGCAGGGCGACCTTGTCCGGCACGGTGCTCTTCACCGAGAGCACGAGGATAGGCACCGGCTTCCCGAGGGAGCGAAGGTCCGCGCAGAGTTCAAGCCCGTCCTTCTTCGGCAGCAGGTAATCGGTGACGATCAGGTCGTAGTCGTTCAGCCGCGCGAGGTAGTAGCCTTCGGCGCCGTCGGCGGCTTCGTCCACCGCGAACGATTCGGCGGCAAGGCATGCGGCGAGCGCGCTGCGGACATCAGGATCGTCTTCAATGACAAGTATGCGCATGGCGAGTCTTCACGCTGGATTCAGTATAGTCGCCGCGGAAGCCGAATCGCCTTCATGTTGTTGAAAAGTGGGCGTGCTAGACTGGCGGCATTATCCGACGCTTACGCGCATCCGTATGTCCACCAATGCCGTCATCGCTTCGTTCGTCGCCATCATCGTCATTATCGGAGCCGGCTATCTGCTGCTGAAGCCGCGTCCGTCACTGCCCGACTACGCCGCTCCGGCCGGTCAAACGGTGCCGCCGGCGACCGACCAGGCCGCGAACGCGTCAGACGCGGCATCGGCAGGCGTCGGCGTGTCGGCCGCGACGCCGGTCGTCGTGACGCTCACCGACAGCGGCTTCTCGCCGGAGACCATAACCATCAAAAAGGGCCAGGCGGTCACCTTCGTGAACCAGTCGAAAAGCGGCATGTGGGTCGCGTCCGATCCGCACCCCACGCACCAGGGATACGACGGCACGACGCGCACCGAGCATTGCGTGCCGGGCTACGAAGGCGCCGCGCCGTTCGACGAATGCACCGTCGCAAATCAGTTCACCTTCACGTTTCAGCAGGTCGGCTCATGGGGCTATCACAATCACGTGATAGACGAGCAGCATGGCACGGTCATCGTTACGCAATAACCTTCCATGACCGCGCGTACCTGGCCGAATATCATCCTGCGCATCGGCGTCGCGTTCGCCTTCCTCTATCCGCCGTATGCGGCGCTCGGCGACCCTATTTCCTGGTTCAGCTACTTCCCCGCCTTCATCCAGGCGCTGCCGATTCCGCATGACGTCATCCTTCACGGATTCGGACTCCTTGAGGCCGTCATCGCCGTCTGGATACTGTCGGGAAAGAGGATATTCATTCCGAGCGCGCTCGCGACGCTCATGCTCGTCGCCATCGTCGCGTTCAACCTCTCCCTGTTCGATATCGTGTTCCGCGACCTCGCCATCGCGTGCATGAGCGCCTCGCTCGCGCTTGGCGCATGGCGGCCGCGGGCGGGCGGAATCAGCTCCCCAGCTTGAATCCCAGGTAGATTCCCGCGATACCGCCGAGCGCCGAAAGGATGACGCCCGAGAAGGAGAACGCGCCCGCGCCCCACAGCGCCGGAAGGAA
>DASVLW010000025.1:0-2949 GCA_036384675.1 Minisyncoccota bacterium | reverse complement strand
GCGGGTTCTGATACGAAACGGATATGAGCTTTTTCTCGCGTGCGCGGCCGAGTATGGACGCGCTCAAATACGGCTCGCACGCTTCCTCGAAAAGGGTGACGAGATGGAAGCGCATCAGTTGAGTTCGTCGACGACCTGGTCGACGGTCTTTGGCTCGGCGGTCTCAAACGTGCGCTTGCCGCCGGCCGGCTCGTTGATTTTGAGGTTCACGCGCGCGTTATGCTTCATGCCGACGACGCGCAGCAGCGTGCGCAGCGACTTCGCGGTGTTGCCATCCTTGCCGATTATCTTGCCCATGTCGCCCACGTCCACCGTGAGGGTCAGCAAAACGCCCATCTCATCGACGGTGCGCGCGGTTTCCACCGCTTCGGGCTTGTCGACGAGCGCTTTGACGACGTAATCGAGAAATGCGAGGTCTTGTTCCATGGCGGGATATTTAGGTTAGGGTGTCACGTGACGCTGCGAAGTACCCGACGGGGTACGGGTGCGCGAGCGGCTTACGCCGCGGGAGTCTCGGCTGGAGCCTCTGCGGCTTCGGCGGCTGGCGCTGCCGGCTCTTCGACGACGTCCGCTTCAGCGACTGCGGCTTCAGATGCCGCTTCTTCGGCTGCCGGTGCTGCTTCCGCTACAGCCTCTGCCGGCGCGGCGGCTTCGGCGGCTGGCGCTGCCGCTTCTTCCTTCGCCTTATTCTTCTCGAGATTCTTCTTCGAGACGACAGCCGACTTCTTGCCCTCGATTATCTTCTTCGAGATGAGGAGGTTCGAGAGGCTCGGGGACAGCTGGGCACCCTTGCTCATCCAGTCCTTGAGGCGGTCTTCTGCCATAGTGAAGGCCTTGGTCTTTGGGTTGTAGGTACCGAGCAGGTCGGTATAGGTGCCGGCCTTCGGGCTCGAGGTCTTCTCAAGCACGACCACGCGGAAGGCGGGGTCGTTCGTGCGGCCGATGCGCTGCATGCGGATCATCAACATAGGTAGGGCAACCTTACCAGATAGGGCATGTACGGTCAACGACCGCTCCACTCGGGGCGGCCAGTTCCCGCTCAAAACGATTCGCGAGCGTTCACTCCATCCGGAAGATGGTCGGAGCCACGCTCCGGGCCGCTTGGCCAAGTCTTACGACTCCGACCATCTTCCGGACTCCGCTCTCGCCTGGCGAACCGTTTCTCGCGGGACAGACATCTGGCAACCCCTCGCTCCGCTCCCCGAGAATGAGCTAAAAAATAGCGGCGGCCGATGTGGCCGCCGCCAAGGTATTAAACAGCCGTTACTAGCGACCGATTCTTAGGGGAAAGAACCGGCTCCTACAGTATACCGCTCGCGCAAGCGCACTAATCTGCTAGAGTGGGATAAATGTCGGAGAACAAGATATACGAGGGGCACATCACGATAACCCGCCGCGGCATCGGGTTCTTTTCGTACGACGACAATCAGGAAGACCTCCTGATACAGAAAGAAGATCTGAACACTGCCCTTCCGGGCGATACCGTGAAGGTAGTGAAGGCGGGCACGGCGCCGGGCATGCGCGGACAGCCGTCCCGGCCGGCGGGCAAAGTGACGGAAGTGGTGAAGCGCGCACGGGAGACATTCGTCGGCGAAGTCGCCCCGGGCATGATGCCGGGCGATATCATCCTGCGCCCGGACCTCAAGAAGATGTACGTGCCGCTGCTCCTTTCCGCTCCCGACTACGCCCCGGAAGCGAAAGATGCGCTGCCGATGGGCCACAAAGTGCTCGCGCGTTTCGATGGGTGGGATGCCAAGCGCGGCATTCCCCGCGGCATCTTCGTGGAAGACATCGGACCAGCCGGCGAACATGAAGTGGAGATGCGCGCGCTCGCGCTTTCGCAGGGATTCGAAAGCGACTTCCCGCCCGGCGTGAAAGCCGAGGGCGAGAAGCTGAAGGAAACGGGCCCCGGGCTTATCGCTGCGGGCATAGAGGGCCGCCGCGACTTCCGCGGCGTCACGACATTCACCATCGACCCGGCCGACGCCAAAGACTTCGACGACGCGCTTTCGGTGCGCGTCCTCGATAACGGCCATACGGAAGTCGGCGTGCACATCGCCGACGTCTCGTATTTCGTGAAGCCCGGCACCGCAATCGACGGCGAGGCGCGCAAGCGCGCGACGAGCGTATATCTCGTCGATCGCACGATTCCGATGCTTCCCCATGTCCTCTCTAACGACCTGTGCTCCCTTAACCCGAACGAAGACCGATTGGCGGTTTCCGCGGTGTTCACGCTCGACGCGGACGCGAATATCACCGAGCGCTGGTTCGGCGAGACGGTCATACACTCGGACAAACGGTTTACGTACGAAGAGGCGCAGGGCGTGCTCGACGCGGGCACCGGCGTCCTCCATGACGACCTGGCGCGCATCAAGGCGCTCGCGGACAAAATTCGCGCGCGGCGCATCAGGAACGGCGCCATCGAGTTCGATACGCCGGAAGTGAAGGTTCGCCTCGACGAGTCCGGCAAGCCTATCGCGGTCGAGACGAAGATCCGCCAGGCGACGAACCTGCTCATCGAGGACTATATGCTCCTCGCGAACGTCGCCGTCGCCGAATACCTCGCCGAAGCGGCGAAGAAGGCTCATCTGAGCGTCGGCCCTATCTATCGCGTGCATGACCTGCCGGACGCCGAGCGCATCGAGAACCTCGCGCAATTCCTGAAGGTTCTTGGATACAACCTGGACGAGCATGGCGGCAAAGTGAAAGGCACGGCGATAAACGAGCTGCTCGACCAGGTGAAAGGCAAGCCCGAGGAATACCTCGTGAAGACGGCGACGCTGCGTTCCATGGCGAAAGCGGTATATAGCACGAAAAATGTCGGGCATTTCGGCCTCGCCTTCAGCCACTACACGCACTTCACGTCCCCCATCCGCCGGTACCCCGACCTCATCGTGCACCGCATGCTGAAGCATTTCGAGCACAACCAGAAGCTCAACCCGAAGGAGC
>DASVLW010000024.1:0-9304 GCA_036384675.1 Minisyncoccota bacterium | reverse complement strand
CGCTGAAGCCGGGCGTTACCGGCATGTTGACGATTTCCGATATCGACGACGCTTCGGACATCGTTATTGATGGAGACGGTGCGACAACGAGTCCGCTGGAGCCGCCCGGGAATACTACGGAAACGTCAACGACAACGGGCGAGGGCGCGGCGACTTCGACGCCCATCGGTGGCGCTGCGTCATCGACCGACGCGACATCGACTCCCGATGAGGAAAGCGGCGGGAGCGGGAACTCGCATACCAGCGCATCATCGGGTTCTGCAGCGCCAGGAGGCATATCGACCACCAGCGCGAGCGCGCCGGCAAAGGACCCGAAGCCGAAGCAGCTTAAAATCGCGAAACCCGTAAAGAAAAAGGCTCCGGTTCCCGCAAACAAGCCGCCTACTACCGCCGAGATAAAAGCCGCCTCGAAGCAGGTCGAGCAGGCCGTAGCGCAGACATCAGAGCTGGCTGCGGCAATTGCCGCGATTCCGCCGGATCTGATCGGCGCGCTGAACGAAGTCGTGAAGGCGTTCTATACTTTCCTCAGCCGCATCGCGCAAACGCTTACCTATCTGCTTCGTCTTATCCTATGAATAAAAACCTGCACGCATACGTTCCTCTTGCTGCCGCGCTGACGGTTATCGCCCTCGACTACCTGGCGCTCTGGTGCCTTGATGGCGGCGCGGCATGCGCGTCGTCCGGACTCCGACAGTTTTATGAAGCGGCGCTCGATCCGGCATATGCGTTCGCATTGTCTGCGCTCATCCCCTGTCTTATCGTGCCCTTCGTCCCGAAAACAGCCTTGAAGGCATGGCTGCTGTTCAGCTGCATCTGGCTGCTCGGGACGATCCTGCTCATCGCCACTGCATCCGCGCATCCGCAGACCGGCGGCGCGCTCCATCTGTATGCCGAAACGAAAATCATCGATGCGCGCGTCATGGGAGAAATGTTCGCCGTCATCAGCATCCTGCTCCTGGCCGCACGGTCGTGGGCCGCGCGGCCTGTCTAATAGCCGCCGATAAGAAGCGCGAACGTCCACTGCACAAACATATAGAACGGCCCCGAGAAGAAAAGCGAGAACACTATCAATATAAGGAGAATGCTCGCCATGCCGCCCGCGCGCATGCGATCCTCGAGCGCACGGAGCCCCATCGCGTATCGATACGGCAGGATGCCGCGGAGTACCGTGTATCCGTCGAGCGGCGGTATAGGGATGAGATTGAAGAGGCCGAGAAAAAGGTTTATGAACGCGAGCGTGCCGCTGATGGTGATGAACGGGCCCGGGAGCGTCCCGTACCCGAAGCGGACGATGAGCCCGAAGATGACGGCGATGAGGATGTTCGTCGCGGCACCGGCTACCGCCACGATAGCCTCTCCCCACCGCTGATTCTTCAGGTTGTACGGGTTATACGGAACCGGTTTCGCCCAGCCGAACAGGATGCTCGAATGCGTGAAAATGAGGATAGCCGGCACGATGATGGAGCCCCAGAGGTCTATATGCGGTATCGGATTGAGCGTCAGGCGGCCGGAAAGCTTGGCAGTGGGGTCGCCGAGGGAGTTCGCGGCATACCCATGAGCCACCTCATGGATAATGATGGAGATAATAAGGAGTGCCAGCGAGAACACGATGCCGAGGACGTCCGTTTGCATCATAGATACGCCCCATGCTAGCATGGCTCCACTATGGCAAGGACTTGCGCAGTAACCGGCAAAAGCACGCAGATCGGCGGGCGGTACTCTAACCGTACCCGTGCTACCCAGTTCAACCCGACGGGCAAGGTGCGCCGCAAGGCCAATCTCCAGAAGCGCCGCATCTTCGTGCCGGAGCTCAACAAGACCGTCATCGTGGACATTTCCGTAAAGGGTCTCCGCCACATCAAGAAGAACGGCGCTCACGCAGTTCTCTCGAAAGCGAAAGTTATCTAGCCAAGCCGGATCAAACAGGCCTCCCTTCCGGGAGGCCTGTTTGGTTTGACAGGTGTTTATACTGAATGTATAAACATAGCGGGAACTATTTTGTTCTCTTCTAGCCAGGAAGGAGCAGTGCCATGCTCACGCATGACATGCCGTTTCTCAAAGACGCTTACGACCGCGCCTCCTTCCTCGGAAGGATAGCGAACATTCATTCGGCCGACTCGCGAGAGTATCACCTCATCGAGACGATGCACGACCTGACGGTGACCCTGTTCAGCCAGGAAGAACGGATGTCGGGCGTGAAATACGTCGATTACGTTCGCATGATGGCCTTGATAGCCATCGAGCGGACTCTCGTCTCGGACCCCGCGTCGATAAACTTCATTATCGGACGTTACAACCGTGACGTCGCGAACAAGCATGATACTGGCGCATGGGATACGGCATTCGTCACCCGCCACTTCGGCGAGGACGTCGAAACGGGCATGGCTACCCTGTCGATGCCATGGATGCCCGCCGGGCTCCTGACGGACGCGGATCTGCGGGAATACGACGCAGGGTTCTATGCTCAGCAACCCTGCGATCTGGTATCTGCTCACCTTGCCGAAGGCCTGACCGAGCTGCTTCACATCGACGCAGCGGCGACCGGGACGGAGCGTTTGCGGATCTACCATCGAGGCCGCGACCATTATCTCGACCTCGCTGGCAAAAGCCGCCTGCTGTGGCGCGAAATCCAACACGCATGCAACGGCGCCGCAGCAATGCTCGCACCGATAGAATAAAATTCAGGAAATATATCTTGGAGGCGCCCGTACCGGACGCCTTCTTTTTATTTGTACGTGACTGTTTTCCCGTCGCTTACGAAGTGCAGCGTGCCGGAATCGATAGTGGAGAGTACCGCCGCGCCTTCAGCTCCGATTCGCGCAAGCGTTTCCGGATTCGGATGGCCATACCGATTATCCTTTCCGGCGGATATCGCAACGATGCCCGGGTGGAGCGCGGCGAGCCACGCGTCATCCGTCGAATATTTCGATCCATGATGCCCCGCTTTCAGCACGGTCGTCGGCAATTCGCCGTCGTCCGCATCAAGCGAAAGCAGCCAGTCTTCATGCGTAGACGGCAGGTCGCCGGTGAGCATGAACGATGTCGAGCCATAGACCAGATGCATGACTACCGAGCCTTCGTTGGTGTCCTCGCCTTCTGGATCGCGGTCAGGCGAAAGCACATCCGCGTACGCGCCGCCGCCCAAATCGATGCGCATGCCGCGCCGCGCGGTGATGTGCCCTATAGCTGGATTGGCCTCCACGTCGTCCGCGAGCTCCTGCGAGATGCCGGTCGCGGGCAAAAAGCCCGGCTCCATGAACCCCGCGACGCGATAGTTCGCGAGTACGGAAGCGAGTCCGGTTATATGGTCGCTGTCCGGGTGCGTCTCGACGACGAGCCCGAGCGATCGGTTCAGCGGCCCAAGTTCCTCGCCGAGCCGCGCAAGCACCGTCCGGTCCGGTCCGCCGTCTATGAGCATCGTATTGCCGGTCGGCCCCTGCACCAATATCGAATCCCCCTGCCCCACATCGAGCACGGAAACCCGCAATTCATGCGAGGCTGGACTGAGTAGCGCGCCATAGAGGACCGCGTTCGCGAGCATGAGAATCAGGACGGTACCGGCGATCCGAAGCTTCATAGGAGCTTAGTATAGGCCGTATTTGGCCGGTACTTGCAATATATAAGTATATATGTCATTATATTTCCGTTGGGAAACGAGTGGAGTAAGACCATGCCGACCACGGTTACGCAGTTGCTGCCACTGACCTTGAAGAGGCTCGTGCGCAGATCGCAAATGACTCCCGGCCAGATAACCCTGCTGCAAAGCCGGCATCCGGACATCAAAGAACAGGTTCAGATTCTTCACATGCGGGAGCATATCCTCAAAGGAAGATCTCAATCATCCATGACCCGCTGACACGCCAAGATGTCAGAAAAACAAAAGGCGCCCCGCAAGGAGGCGCCTTTCTATTTCCTGAATGCGCTTATGCGACGCGGCGAACCGTCAGGTCGGCCTGCGGCTCGAGGCTCTTGTTGGCTTCTTCGGCCGCCGCGGCCTTCATGCGGAGCTCGATGCTCGTATCGACATCCTTTTCGTCCGCGTTCTCGATCAGCATGGCAGTCGTCTCGGCCATTTTAGGAGTAAACGTGTCGCCGTGGCCGAGCTCGCGGGCCCGCTCCATGATTTTCGCTGCGTTCGCACTAAGCGCATTCTTGTTTGGTAGGGATTCCATAGACGTTAGAGAGTTACCGGCTCATTATACCAGCGATAACGAGAGCGCAACCGTACACTAAAACCTCATGCGCGCATGCTACATTTCATGCATATGACTTACACCGCACGCACGTTCAATCTTCCGGAACTGAAGGGGCTGTCAGCAGAACAGATCAAGGTCCACCTGGGCCTGTACGAAGGCTATGTAAAGCACGCGAATCTCATCATGGACAAAATAAAGGCGCTGCGCGAGGCGGATGCCGAGGGAAACGCGTACCTCATCGCGGAAACGCGGCGCCGCTTCGGCTTCGAGTTCGACGGCATGCGCATGCATGAGTATTACTTCGAGCAGTTCGAGGGCGGCCACTGCGAGCCGGACGAGGGCAGCGCGCTCGCGAAGACAGCGCTCGATAAGTACGGCGACAAAGGCGGCCTCGTCGCGCACATCAAAGAAGTCGCGGGTACGCGCGGCATCGGCTGGGTCGTCGTATACGCCGACCCGAAAGCGCAGGACGCCGCGGCGAAGCTGCACACGGTGTTCGTCGCCGATCACGAGCTCGGGCAGCTCGCGGGGCTTCCTGTCATCATCGCGCTCGATCTGTGGGAGCACGCGTACATGATCGACTACAAACCGTCCGAGAAGAACAGCTATGTCGCCGCGTTCTTCGAGAATCTCAATTGGAAGACGGTGGAAGCGCGCTTCCCTGTTTCCGCATAAGGAGCGTCCCGGGAAAAGCGCCCGCCGCATATGCGGCGGGCGCTTTTCTATGCCGATACGCGATGCATGCAAGGAGCGTATATGCCACGACGGCGAATATGAACGGGAACGCAGGGATGCTAAAAGTGGCGAGCGGCAGCGCGGCGGACCATTCGGCTATTTTTACGATGAAAAGTAGAAGTACATACGCAGGGATGCCGGCTACTGGCGCGATGGCCGGCACGGCGAGCGCCACAACCCCCGCGATAGCCGATAGCAGCATGGCCATAGGCACGGCGAACGACACGATGACGTTCGCCGGGAACGATACGAGCGACAGGTTCCCCGTCTGATAGAGCAGGAGTGGCAGTACGGCCGCCTGCGCGGCACCGGTCGTCGCGGCCGCGTCCAGAAGCGCCGCATTCCGGATGAACGCCAGCCGTAGCATAACGGCGGGCGTAAGCAGAATGAGCCCGAGCGTTGCCGCAAGCGAGAGATCAAACCCAGGATCGAATGCGAGCAGCAACGGATTCCACAGGAGCATGATGAGAACGGCGGCGGCAAGCGCGCGCAGCGCGTCATACGAGCGCCCGCTGCCGCGGGCATAGAGCGCAAGGCACGCCATCATGCCCGCCCGCACAGCGGATGAACCCGAGCCGGCAGCGATGACGAACAAAACGATACACAGCGCGGCGATGCCGAGCGCGGCCCGCCGCGGCAGGAACGCGAGCGCGCGCACGACGCCGCTTGCGATAATAGCTACGTTATATCCGGACAGCACGACGATCTGCACAAGGCCGGCCGCGGTGAACGCGGCCAGGAGCGTCTTGCCCAAACCCTGCTTGCCGCCCGTGAGGATGCCGGCGGCGAGGCCCGCTTCGGGTTCCGGGAGCGCGCGCGACAGCGCGCGAATGAATGTATCCTTGGCATCGTACAACGCGCCGTGCACGCGCGTGAACAGCCCGCTTCGCGGCGCGGTGACATCGACTCGCGCCCGCTGGATGATGGCGAAGATGCCGTCCTTGGCGAGATAGCGGTCATAGCGGAACGTGCGGTCGCCCTCGCCATCGAACGGTGCGGGAAGCTCCGGCGTTCCCCGCACCCTCACGCGTTCGCCGTACGAAAACGCTGGATATGATGGCGCGACTGCGAGCATGCGCGTATGTTCGCCATTCTTTTCAATTTCCACCGTTACGCGCTGCGACGTCTCCCGAGTATCGATGTCCGCAGCGATGATGCCCTCGATCGCGCTATCCGTCTGGATAAGCGGCGCGAAGGCAGGAGGCAGCGCATGCGGCGCCAGTTCCGCGCGCGCCATGCCTGCCGAACATGCGGCGAGCGCTGCGAACGCGATAAGCGCATGCCGTTCGCGCGTGATATGCCACGCGCCATACGCAAGCGCGGAGATAAGCGTGAAAAACGCAGCGGTCGGCCACGCAAGCGACAGTAATGACTCGATGAGCGCGCCCGCTGAAAAACCGATGACGATAATAAAAATCATACGGGCGGCACCTCTGGTGCCGCCCGTATGCTACCTGCTCGAAGATAAGAGAAAGATAAAATCTCCTGGCTTATGCGCCGCGATCCATTGCCAGATTCGCGAGCGCGTCTGCCGCGCCATTGCGCTCGCGCGGAATGTGCGTAAAGGAAACAGAGGCGAATTGCCGGCACAGCTCGGCAGCGCGAGCGGCAAGCGGCTTCATGTTCGGATGCTTTATCTTCCACGCCCCCTTCATCTGCTCGATGACGAGCTTGCTGTCCATCTCGACCGCCACCTGCGTTTCCTTCACCTCGTCAGGCCCGAGCATCGCCGCAAGGCCTTCAAGCGCGAGGACAAGCGCGGTATATTCCGCAACGTTATTCGTTGCATGCCCGAGGAAGTGTGCTACCTCGATGAGCGTCTTGCCGCTCGCGTCGCGTACGACGGCGCCGGACCCTGCGGGTCCCGGATTCCCGCGCGCGCCGCCGTCTGCCTGAATGAGAAACTTCATGCGGGCACTATAGCAGAGACACGATGCGCAGGCGCACCGGCCGGCCGCGGGTGAACTGGTCGCGTTCGAGGGTCGCGATAAGCGAAACGGGTTTGTCAGGCGCAAGCTCGGACGCCGGCTTCCCGAGCGAGCGCTTGGCATAGAACGCTATGGCTTCGATGGGCTCGAAGTCGCGCTTGATGGTGAGCTTCAGGTGCTCCCCCGCCTTCCCGAACCAGGAAACATTTAGGCACACAAGTTCGCGCAGCAGGAAGGCCGGCTTCGGGTTTCCCTCGCCGAATGGCGCGAGTTTCTCAAGGCGGGCGAGCAGTTTGTGGGTAGCGTCCTCGGGAAGGAGCTCGGCATCGGCATGAAACGCCTCCAGCGCCGTTCCACGCGGCATTGCTTCGAACGCGGCAGAAAGGCGTTCCTCGAGGAAGAAGACGCTGTCGTCGCGCACGGTGAAGCCGCCCGAGAACGCATGGCCGCCGAACTGTACGAACGTATCGGGCGTCGCTTCCATGAGCTCTTTCAGGTGCGTGGTGCCTTCCGAGCGGCATGAACCCTTGAGCGATTCATTCCCTTCGCGTCCCCACAGGAACACCGGCCGTTCGTATTCTTCAGCGATGCCGTTCGCGACGAGCCCTAACAGCGCGGGCTTCCAGTCCGGATCTCCCATCGCGATGACGGCAGGCAGCGGACCCTTCTTCGTGCGTTCGGCGACACGGTCATGCACGGCGCGCGTTATTGCTGCGGCGGCGGCGCGGCGTCCGCGATTCGCCGTTTCCAGTTTCTTCGCGAGCATATCCGCTTCAGCTTCATCGCTCGTCGTGAACAGCGTGAACGCGTCGCGCGGGTCGCCCATGCGGGAAGCCGCATTCACGCGCGGGGCTATCATGAATCCCACGTCGTCTTCCGTTATCGATCGCTGGTCGACGCGCATGGTGCGGCACAATTTCTGCAGGCCGATGCGCGGGGATTTCCGCAGCACCTTGAGTCCGTATGTCGCGAGCACGCGGTTCTCGCCGGCGAGCGGCATCATGTCGGCGATAGTCGCGAGCCCCACCATATCCAGAAGCCACTTCTCCCATCCGACCGGGACTTTCTCGCGAAGCTCGGGCGCGACGGCGAGCGTCGCGCACACGAGCTTCCACGCGGTGGCCGCGCCGCACAATTCCGGAAACGGATACGTCTCTCCTTCCTGCTTGTCGTCGACGATGATTGCATCCGGCAAGATATCACCCGGCAGGTGATGGTCCGTCACGATGACATCCATGCCGAGCTCGCGCGCGCGCCTGATGGCGTCCACGTCAACGATGCCCGAATCGACGGTGATGACGAGCTTCGCGCCACGCTTCGCGAGCTTCTCGATGCCCGCCTTGTTCACGCCATATCCTTCGTCATGCCGGTGCGGGATATAGTTCTCGAAATTCGCGCCGACTTTCTTCAGGAAGTCATGGAGCACGACGCCGCCCGGGATGCCGTCGCAGTCGTAGTCGCTCCAGACGGCGACACGCTCTTCATTCGCAATCGCAGAAGCGAGACGCCGCGCGGCTTCCGGCATATTCTTCATCAGAAGCGGATCGTGGACGTGCAGGTCGTATGACGGCGCGAGGAACGCGTCCGCTTCTTCTTTATTTGAAACGCCGCGGCGCGCCAGAAGCGCGGCGACCAGGTCATCGTGCTCCTTGAGCGCCTCGCGCACCTCTGTATCTATCGGGTCATGAAGGAGCTGCATCGTCCGTGGATTGTATCAAAATGGGGACGCGCTATGCTAATTCCATGAAAGATTGCCTATTCTGCAAGATCGCCGCGGGCGAAGTTCCTTCCCACAAGATCTGGGAAGACCGCGCGCACCTGGCGTTTCTCTCCATTTTCCCGAACACCGAAGGCGTTTCGGTGGTCATACCGAAAGCGCATTACCCCAGCTACGCGTTCGCGCTGCCGGACGACGCGCTGTCCGCGCTGATGCTCGCGACCAAGAACGTCGCCACCCTGCTCGACAAGGCGCTGCCGGATGTCGGCCGCACAGCCATGGTGTTCGAAGGTTTCGGCGTCGATCATGTTCATGCGAAGCTCTATCCCATGCACGGGACCGCCGACATGGAGCATTGGAAACCGATAGAGTCGTCCGTGCCGAAATACTTCGAGCAATATGAAGGCCACATCTCTTCCCACGACTACGAGCGCGCGGACGATGCGGCGCTTGCTGCGCTCGCGGAAAAGATACGCGGCGCGGCTTAGCCAAGCGCCTGAATGCCTGGCAGTGTTCCCTTCGCGAGGAAATCGAGCATCGCTCCCCCGCCCGTAGAGACGAACGAGAACCGGTCGTCGAGGCCGAGCTTTTCTATGGCGCCGATGGTGTCGCCGCCGCCTATTATCGAATAGGCCGAGCCCGCGGCGATGGCGCGCGCGAGAGCTTCGGTGGAAGCGACGAATCCCTTCTCATAATTCCCGAGCGGCCCGTTCCACAGGACCGTCTTC
>DASVLW010000023.1:0-12111 GCA_036384675.1 Minisyncoccota bacterium | reverse complement strand
CGCAGTGATGCCGGCCGCGGCCTGCCGCGGCAGCGTCATCGCGTCGTGCAGGATGCCGTCGATGCGATAGCGTACGAGCACCTGGTCTTCCATCGGCTCGATGTGGATGTCCGACGCATGCTGGATAATGGCGTGGCGCAGGAGCGTATCGACGATGCGCACGATCGGCAGGTCTTCCGCCATCTTCTTAAGCTCTTCCCCAGTCACCTCGTCGCCGCTCGCGTCTTTCACGACCGTCAGCTTTCCTGCTTCGGTGCTGATGAGGTCGCCGAACTCCTCCTTGAGCGACTTCTGGTACTGCAGCAGCGCGTGCTTTATCGATTCGTCGTCGGTCAGGCGCGCCAGGATCTTGAGCCCCGTTTCCTTGCGCACCACGTCTATCGCCGGCAGGTCTTCGGTGTCGAGCATCGCCACTTCCAGTTCCCCGTTCTGCTTCTGGTACGCGATGATGCTGTGCGTGCGGGCGATAGGCTCAGGAATGAGCGCCAAAACGTCGAGCGGAATCTTCTTGTCCTTCAGGCTTACGAACGGGATGCCGAGCACGTATCCTTTCAAACGGCGCAGCGCGTCTTCGGACAGGTGCCCCTGCGAGACGAGGATGTCGCCGAGCGACTGATTCTTCGTCTTCGCTTCCTCGGCGGCCGCGTCGACGTCCTTGCGGGACACGAGTCCCGAATCGAGTATGAAATTCTTCAGCTCGCTCTCCACGACCTTCATATATAAGTAAAGTATAACGCGCCGGAGCTTCGCTCCGGCGCGCGCCCATCGTCCACTGCGTGGAAAAGAAAGGGCGGCGGATGCATCCATCCGCCGCTTCAGACTCGTTTATTCGTAAAACCCTCGCTCGATTTCTCGGGCGATTTCCTTCCGGAGCGGTTCAGGATATGTCACGTCTGGATAGGGTACATAATTCTGGCCCCATTGAGCGTCCGTGAATACCCTGCCTTGGAACGTGCGCGATTGTCGATATCGAGGAATCACATGCATGTGGCCGTGATGGCCGTGTGATTCGTGGTTAGCCAGCCAAGCATAGTTCCACAAATCGGGCTGCCACGTCTTGTTTATCACGGCACACACGGATCGCGTCAGCTTGAACAGTGCTTTGTGCTCCTCAGAGGACAATCCCGATTGATATGGGCCTTCGCCGCTTACCGGGCCCGGCATGAAATCAACTTTCCCGGGCCGATGCAGCCAAACATAGAATCTTCCGAGATAGTACTGATTTTCATGCAGAAGCGCCGTCCAATAGTCGTTGGAGTCGATGACAAACGGCTCATGCTCCGTGCCAATGCTTTTGTGGGTCGTCATGGTGCATTCCTTACAGCTTCTGCGGCAACCCTATAGTAGAGGAGTCCTTGACGCAACCGCCCCGCCGCAGTATCATGTGGCCATCTGAAACGTCCGCTCTGCGGGCATTTCTTTTTACCCGGCGGCCCTACCATATATAGTAGGGACAGCGGGCAGGGCGCCAATTAAATACGTGCGAACAACTAAATACGTGAATATATGTTGGACCTCAAGACTATCAACTCGGTGCTCGGAGAATTCGAAGACCGCGGCATCAGCAAGCAGACGATGATCGAAGCCATCGAAACCGCGATGGCCACCGCCTACAAGAAGGAGTACGGCAAGCGCGGCCAGGTCGTGCGCGCCAAACTCGACCTCAACACCGGCACCGTCTCATTCGAGCAGGTGAAGACCGTCGTCGACGAGTCGTCGGTGCGATTCCCCGAAGAAGGCGAGGTGTTCGCTCCCGAGCCCGAGCATCATTTCCGCGACCAGGTCCGCACGCTCGACGAGCCGGAACTCATGGAAGGCGAGCTTCCCCGCTACGACGAGGAGAAGCACATGCTCATCAAGAACGCGCAGATGATCAAGCGCGGCGCGGAAGTCGGCGAGGAAATAGTATTCCCGCTCGAGCCCCAGGACGATTTCGGGCGCATCGCTGCGCAGACGGCCAAGCAGGTCGTCATCCAGAAGGTCCGCGAAGCCGAGAAGCTCTCCATCCTCGAGGAATTCGGCCACAAGAAGGGCGAAATAGTCGGCGGCATCGTGCAGCGCATGGAACGCGGCGCCCTGTTCATCGATCTCGGCCGCGCCACCGGCATCATCCCGTACGAGGAACAGATTCCCGGCGAGCGCTATCGCCCCGGCGAGCGCATCCGCGCATACCTCTATTCCGTGGACGAAGGCTTCCGCGGCGTATACCTGCGCCTGTCCCGCTCCCATCCGCGCTTCCTGGTGAAGCTTTTCGAGATGGAAGTGCCGGAACTCGCATCGGGCGCTATCGAAGTGAAGGGTCTTGCCCGCGAACCCGGCAGCCGCACCAAAATCGCCGTCGCATCGAGCGACCCGCACGTGGACCCGGTGGGTTCGTTCGTCGGCCAGCGCGGCGTGCGCGTCTCGACCGTCATGGGCGAGCTCGGCGGCGAACGCATCGACATCATCGAATGGAGCGAGGACCCGAAAGCGTATATCAAGGAGTCGCTTTCGCCGGCAACCGTGCTTGAGGTCGAGCTCGACGAGGCCGACCATCGCGCGAAAGTCGAGGTATCGGACGATCAGCAGTCTCTGGCCATCGGCCGCGGCGGCCAGAACGTGCGCCTCGCCGCGAAGCTCACCGGCTGGAACATCGACATCATGTCGAGCGGCACCGAAGTCGCCGAAAGCGACGGCGAGACCGTCGACATGAAGAAGGCGGACGAACCGGCTCCGGCGCAGGTTTCTATTGCAAACGCCGAGGAAGAGATTGAAAACGAAGAAGAGGCCGAGGAGAACGATCCGGCCAAGGAAGCAGGCCTCTCCCCCGATCAGGACTCCATCGTCCTTGAAGAGGAGCCGAAAGCCAACACGCTCGGCGTGGGCGAAGAGACCGCGTTCACGGACAACGGCTCGGTCGCAGACGGCCACGAGTCGCGCGACGAATCGTCGGAATCGATGAAGGACGCGTCATAACGCTTAATCGAATAACATCACGCCCCATGAATCTCCTTACCGATATAGTCCCGGGAACCAAGGAAGCGATGAACGTCATCATCGAGAATCCGCGCGGAACCAAGAACAAATACGAGATTGAGAAGGAGCTCGGCATCCTCAAGCTCGACCGCGTCCTGCATACCGCGCAGGATTATCCTGTCGAGTATGGATTCGTGCCGCAGACCCATTGGGACGACGGCGACGCGCTCGATGTCATCCTGCTCTCGACGTACCCGTTCGCGCCGGGCGTACTCGTGGAAGCCCGGCCGATCGGACTCCTCAAGATGACCGACGGCGGCGATAACGACGACAAGGTGCTCGGCGTGCCGGCCGGCGACCCTCGTTTCAAGGAAGTGCAGGATATCGATGACGTGAACGCGCACACGCTCAAGGAAATCGAGCATTTCTTCGCGACCTATAAGCAGATACAGAAGAAGGAAGTGATCGTGAAGGGATTCGAAGGCAGGGCGGCGGCCGAAGCGGCCTTTGAGCGCGCGGTGAAGATGTACGCGGACAAGAAGTAAATCCACTCGCCGAACTTACTGCAAATGCCCGCGGCTGCGCCGCGGGCATTTGCTATACTCTGCGCATATGGAAGAAGAGGAGAAGACCGTCCTGCCGCCCACGTCCGAGCCGTTGCCGATGCCCATGCATCACCCGATGCCGGACGCGCCCGCGAACCTGCCGGTCGTGCTGCCTGAATCGAGCCCGTCCGCTCCCCCGCCGGTGGTCCTGCCGCCCGCGCCACCCAAGAACGCGCCCTATGGAGCGCTCGTCTCCATCATCATCATCCTGCTCATCGTCATCGTCGGTGCGTTCTACGCCTGGGGCCAGCGCATCGCCGCCGACCGCACGCCGTCCCCGACGGTGGAACTTCCGGACGGCGGGACCGCGCAGTAACGCATAAGAAAAAGGCGCCTCTCGCGAGGCGCCTTTTCGTTTTGTCCGGGCAGCGCTTACCACTCGACGAGCATGCCGACCTTCAGCTTCCCGGAACTTTCCGGAACGGCATTGACGCCGAAATAGACCGAAGGGTCATGCTCCTTTTTGCGCACCATGCGGTATCGCTGCAGGGTGCGCAACGGCTCGTCCGCGGGATCGAACTGCGCGAACCGCGGTGAGGCCGTGTCCACATGCACCGTGATGGCGCGGCACCGCGAACAGAGCTTGAGCCGATGGAACGGAATGCCGCTGAACGAGACTTGAGACAGCGCGTCTTCTTCGTGCGGAAGTTCCGCTCCTTCCACATATATGTTCGGGCGGAACCGCTCCACCGTGACCGGCGGCTGGTGCATGCGGCCGAGCTGCCGGTTGAGTTCCTGGAGCGACGCGTCGCTCAGGATGGCCGCTGGATATCCGTCCTGCGCATAGAGCGAAAGGCGGACGCCCGAGCCCGTGCGTGCGCGGATAAACGCAGGCGACGAGCGGACGAGCCGCACCGGCAGCCGCAGGCAGGCGGAGAAGAATTCGTCATAGCGGTCGCCGACCCGTAGCATGATCGACGGCTCTCCATGAATGAATACCGCCACCTGCTCGTGCATTTCCGGGTCGAGTTCGGCCCGGCGCACGATGATGCGGCCGGCGTCCATGTGTCCCACTGAGTACCCGCCCTCCACCGGCGCAACCCGGATGGAAGCCATCTGCGGATATTCGCGCAGCGTTACCATGCGGCCGCCCGCGTCGACGAGCATGAATATGCGGTCGTCGGCGAGGCCCTGCGGAGTAAATGGCGCTTCGGAAACCGGCACGCCCGGCAGGCTCTTGAACGGGTAGATATACAGACCCTGTATGTACTTCTTCATGGCCGTCTCTCCTTTTAGCCGTGATTGCAGTCCGCCCACACCCTACCTGAAATGCAGCGATACGGGAAGCGCGGCGCACGCCGCGTTTTGCTCCCGCGTTCCGTTTTTGATACCATCAATCGGCTAACTTCTTTACTATGAAAAACTCACTCCCCCGCGCCAACATGCTCGTGCCCATCGTCGTCGAGAAGTCGCAGTACGGCGAACGCTCCTATGACATCTATTCGCGCCTTTTGCGCGAGCGCATCATCTTCCTCGGCGGCGCCATCGACGACGATGTCGCGAATCTCATCATCTCGCAGCTCCTGTTTCTGGAATCGGAAGACCCCAAGAAGGACATATCGCTCTACGTGAACTCCCCGGGCGGCCACGTGCACTCGGGCCTCGCCATCGTGGATGCCATGAACCACGTGAAGCCCGACGTCTCGACGGTGTGCGTCGGCATGGCGGCATCGATGGGCTCCATCATCCTCGCGTCGGGCGCCAAGGGAAAGCGCTTCGCGCTCCCGAACGCGGACATTATGATCCACCAGCCGCACGGCGGCGCCGAAGGCCAGGCGTCCGACATCGAGATCAGCGCGCGCCGCATCCTGTCGCTGCGCGAGCGCCTCAATAAGATACTCGCGAAGCAGACCGGCCAGCCGCTTGATAAGGTAACGCGCGACGCCGACCGCGATTTCTTCATGACCGCCGACGAAGCCGTCAAATACGGCATCATCGACAAGGTTTACAAGTCGAAGTAAACGAGATTCGGTCTGGAAATTGAAAAGGCCCGGAATTGCTTCCGGGCCTTTTGCGCCGCGGCTTTCAGTGTGAAGAAACAAGCGGGAACGCGACCACGGCCTGATCCGGCAGCTTTCCCCGGATCGCAGCGATCACCCCGGCGAACAGTTCCGTGTATTTCGAAGAAACGAAGCCGGGTCCATCCGCATATTCCTTCGTCTGGTTCGGCTCCGCCACGATTCCCTGAACGGTAAGATGCGGCGCATGCCTTGATGAAAGCGCGTCGATAACCGCGTACGAGAGTTCGCCGCTCTTAAGCTCCTTCGGAAACATACCGAAGGCGTCGATGATCGCGTCCGCCCGGCGATCGCCGAGTCTCTCGCGGTCAGAAAGAACAATCTGGCAATGCAACATGTCTCTGCCCTCTTTGGTTTGACCACCGCACTCTGCACGTGAACGAGCAGAAAGTCAATGCGGAGTGCGGCTATGCGACAGACTGGAAATAGTCGTGCAGGAACGCATGATATTTCGCGGTCGCGTCCCTTTTGCCCGGATCGGACTTCTGCAGGGAATACAGATACGCCATCATGATGGACGCGCTGTACACGATAAGCGGTGCTTCAAGCCGGTGGTCTACTTTTTGATTTATGGATTCTTCGTACCCGAGCCGGTACGACTCGAAGATTTTCCGGCTGCCGAGCGCCCATATGTCGGCCCCGATGCGGTAAAACATGGTGAGCTCGTGCGCGAGCTTCCAGTCTTCTTTGGGAGGATAGGTGTCCATCAGCGAGAACACGCCTTGGGTGAATATGGCGTTCTGGCTATGCATGTCGCCCGACTGCGCGACCTGCGAGCTCAATTCGCCTTCATGCCATGCCCGGTTCTCTGTCCTGAAGCGCTCGAGATATCCGAGCCACGCGGACCATTCTTCTTTCGGCAGACCCGCTTCTGAAAGACCCTGTATCCACGCCCGCAGGTCTTCTATCTCCTGCTCGAAGAGCTCGAAATAATTGACGCCGGTTACCGGCTCGACGCGCACCGCCTGCAGGTCCGCCGCAAGCTGCCGGCCGATGATGTATGCGTCGTCAGTAGTGATGCTTCCGTTCATGAGTTTCTCGAACAGGACGTCTTTCGCATCGATACGGTTCATCACGAACATCAGCTCGTCGGCGCCATCTACAGGTTCGCCGACGGCCAGCGAGCCGTCGCGAAGCGATACCCCTTTAAGTTCAAGGTAGATAGAGGGACTAAGCGCACGATTCCATGCGAAATCCTTGCGGGTGAAGTCGAATCGCGCATCCTTGCCCGAAATATCCCGGAAACTCTCGTTGAAGAACGCGTTATCGTACTTGTATACCTTGTATGCGCGTTCCGGAAACAGGAAGACGTTCGATATAACCGTCTCGATGTGCCGCGGCACGGCATCCTCGCCGGGAATTTTTCCCAGCTTCATCAGCTCGATAAGCGGCTTCTGGCTGTATTCCATGCTAGGAAGCGGGTACGGGCTCGATAGAGCGATTGACGCGGTCGAAATATACCTCTTTGGATTGCCCGTCGAATGCCACTTTCAGCAGAATTTTGTCCTTATCGCCCGTTTCGCGCGCTTCGAGCGATACCGATTCGCCGAATCCGGGCGCGTTATATCGTCCCAGGTTCTCCATGCCGAACACGTCGTCGAGTACGTGGGTGATGACTTCGAAATGCGATACCGCGATGACATGCGGGGTCTTGTCCCCCGACGCATGCTGCTCGAGCCACCGCGTCAGGTATTCGAGCGTCCGGTACAGGCGCTCTTTCTTATGCGCATGCGGTTCGATGACGCTCCCGTCCGCATGCATAGGATGCGTATAGTGGTCCTTGGCGATCAGTTCCTGGTCATGGTTCAGCTCGGCGACGCGTTCCATGAACGCGTCGTAATCGGCGAAATCGCTTTTGCGGAGCTGGTCTATGCTGTGCTGCGGCACATGCTCGAGTCCGGCGCCCTTCGCGACGAAGTCGAGCGTGCCCTTGGCGCGCGCCACCGGCGAATGAAGCAGATGGACGTCCTGGCTGTCGTCGATAACGCCCTTCTCTCTCATCTCCTGCCCGGCCTGGGTCGCCCGCTCGACGCCCTCCGGCGTCAGGTCATGACCGATATCCTTATAAAAGGGCTTCTCGTGGCGCATCAGCGTAACCTTGAACAGAAGCTTCGGCGGCTTCTCCCTGCGCTCGAATGAAGAGGATTCCATGCGCGTATTGTACCAGCGGCGCGCAGCGAGCCGGAAGCGGGCGTATTTTGCCTGACTGAATTTTTGTAGTAAAGTAGGGCCGTACTGAAACGGCTGATTACCCGACCCTGCTGACTACCCGCCCGCCCCGACCATGACTTTCCGTGCGCATTTTGAAACCGTGCTCGCTCGCCACATCGATAGAAAGCTCTGAATCGGGACGGCGGTAACCGAAACCGCTTATGTCCATAAAACTCGTGCTGACCCTGCTCGCGTTCTCGGGCGCCGCAGGCATCCTCCTGGGATACGTGCTCCGCTGGCTCATCTCGCTCGGACAGCGGGGGTCGTTGGAATTGGAAATAAAGCAGCGCATGCTCGAAGCCAAGGAGCGCGCGGCGAAAGTCGTGAGCGAGGCGGAGCTGCGCGGCGCGCAGATAGAGCAGGAGCGGCTCGCGTCCATAGAAGAGCGCGACGACAAGCTCGAGAAGCTCGAGGAGCGCCTCGCGAAGAAAGAGGAGTTTCTCGACGAACGCGAGCGCAGCATCGCGGGAAGCGTCGAAACGCTCCGCTCCCGCGAAAATGAAGCGCAGCGCCTGAAAAAAGAAGCGGAAGAGGCGCTCAAGGAGCGCCGGGCCGAGCTCGCGCGCGTCGCGCGGCTTTCCGAAAGCGCGGCCAAGGACCTTCTCATGAAAGACATCGAGTCCGCGCACGAGAACGCCATCCTCGCCCGCATACAGAAGCTCGACGCGGGCGGCCGCGAACGCCTCGAAGACAAGGCGCGCAGCATCCTTACGAGCGTCATCCACCGGCTGGCGAGCAACGTGAACGCCGAAGTCACGACACTGTCCGTCGCCATCCCGTCCGAGGAAGTGAAAGGCAAGGTCATCGGCAAGGAAGGCCGCAACATCAAGGCGTTCGAGCGCGCGACGGGCGTCGACGTGCTCATCGACGACGCGCCGGACAAGATAACCCTCTCGTCCTTCGATCCGCTGCGCCGCCACGTCGCCAAGCTCGCGCTTGAGAAGCTCATCGCGGACGGCCGCATCCAGCCGGCAAAGATAGAGGAGGTCGTGGAACAGACCAAGCAGGAGATAAACGACACCGTGAAGCAAAAAGGCGAAGAGGCCGCGTTCGAAGCGGGCGTCGTGGGGCTCGACCCGCGCCTCATAACGCTGCTCGGACGCCTGCATTTCCGCACCAGCTACGGCCAGAACGTGCTGCGGCACTCGGTGGAGATGGCGCACATCGCCGGCATGCTCGCCGCGGAACTTGGCGCGGATGTCAGCGTCGCGCGCGCCGGTTCCCTCCTGCATGACATCGGCAAGGCCGTGGACCACGAAGTGCAGGGCACGCACGTGGAAATAGGCCGCCGCATCCTCGAGAAATTCGGCGTGGATAAACGCGTCATCCAGGCGATGCAGTCGCACCACGAGGAATACCCGTACGAGACGCCGGAAGCCATCATCGTGCAGGCCGCGGACGCCATCTCGGGCGGCCGCCCCGGCGCCCGCCGCGATACTGTGGAGCGCTACCTCGAGCGCCTCGGGGACCTGGAGCGCATCGCCGCTGCCTTCCCGGGCGTCGAGAAGTCGTACGCCATCCAGGCAGGCCGCGAAATCCGCATATTCGTGAATCCGGGCAAGGTCTCGGACGTCGCGATGCACCGCATGGCCAAGGACATCGCCGAGCGCATCCAGGAAGAACTCAAATACCCGGGCGAGATAAAGGTCAACATCATCCGCGAGAACCGCGTCGTCGAATTTGCGCGATAAGAGCCGGAAAAACAGCGCACCGGCTTCGCCGGCGCGCTGTTTTTCATTATTGCGCATTATACTCACGCATTTGTCGAGGCCTATTGCGCAAAAAATGGCGTTTTCTATACTTTTCGCATGCCCCGCCCCAGGCCCCGTGGCCGCGGGACTTAGACTTAACAGCGTTTGGCAGGTAACTCTAAATCCCATGAACAAAGCTGACATCGTAAGCAAGGTCCAGGAGACCCTCGGTTCGACCAAGGCGGACGCGGAGCGCGCCGTCGAGTGCGTCATTGAAAGCATCCACGCAGGCCTTAAGAAGGGCGACGAGGTGTCCATCGCGGGCCTCGGCATCTTCGTCACCAAGGCGCGCCCGGCCCGCGAAGGCCGCAACCCGCGCACCGGCGAGTCCATCCATATCGCAGCAACCCGCACGCCGAAGTTCCGCCCGGCCAAGGGCCTCAAGGACGCGGTTAAATAACGTATCCTGGCCGCACCGGCCATACACACCGGCCGCCCTCTCGGGCGGCCGGCCGCGCTATACTGCCGGCATACCCCTAACTCGCATTCATGCCCGAAGAAGCCCTTAAGCAGCCAACTGCACGTGAAGTGACCGCTGAAGACCTCGGTATTGAGCCTGAGCGTGAAGTTCCCTTTGAAGAAACCGATGCCGGTAAGGCGCTCGAGGGCTTCTTGGATGAACAGAGCGATACCCGTGCAGAACTTGTAAGAACGCGGGAGCGTCTTGCTCGGCACGCAGACGAGGCCGCTCCGAAGCAGGAAGAGATGCCTAAGCCCAAGGGCCCTGAGACAGGCACTAAGTCTCCGGAATCATCCAAATTCGAGAAAGGAAAGGAGCTTATGGACTCCCTCAATATGGGCGGCGCAAGCAAGAGTTACGAAAAGGGCACATTCACAACGCGGGATGTCGAAGGGGACCTTGATCACGAAAGGGGCGAAAATCAAAGAAACCGCAAGAAAGCGTTTGAGAAAACCTTCTTTACTGGAGTCGTTGCAGGTACCGTAACTATGGCAGGGCTAGGCATAGATTCGCTTGCCGGCGGCAGCGTTCTCGGCGTAGGCGGCACTCAATTACTGGCAGACAGCATCGTCAGCTTCGCGGGGCTAGGAGGGCTTGGCGTTGCGGCCGGAGGCCTCGTCTACAGCGGCATGAAGATTTATCATTCATTCAAGGAACGCGCTCACCGTGAAAAGTTCAGGGAAATTTTCGGCTATAAGCCGAGAAGTTTCATTCATTAGGATGGGCGCGTGAAAACGCGGGCCTCATCGAGGTCCGCGTTTTTGCGACTGCTATTTCGGTCAATCCTTGCCCCGATAGATCTTATCCATGCGGTTCCAGACGGGCTCTACCCACACGCCGCGGCGCATGTATTTCTTGCCGTCGAAGCCAAGGTACGGGCCGATCCAGTTTTGAAGGAACGAGCCTGGCCATTCTGTATCGACGACTCCTTTAGCGAGGAAAAGTCCGTCGACTCCGGCACCCTTCAAAGGCCCGATCTCGTTCGAGGCTGGAATGAAGTTGAGCGCAGCTGAAATGCTGACGGCCGGCAGTTTAAACCCTTTCGTTCGATAGAGGTCTTCCATCTGATTCGCCGCCTGCCGGCACGCCTCAAGGCCATCCGCGCAGCCGAAGGCGCCGGCGAGGATTCCCGACCGCATCGCGATGACGGCCGAATAGCGAGGCTTTCCTTCGCAGACCTCCCAGGCCATTTTCATGGCCAGCTTATCTGCCAGCGTCACGCGCCGATATTCCGTATCGTGGAAATGAAAGTGCTCGAGGTCGAGCGGCCGTCCGTCATGGAGCGTCACCGTGTTCATTCCTGTTCTCCCTATACTTTTCTCCCCGCACTCTACGCCCCTGCTCCGGGGGCGCAACTATTTCATGTATTTCTTCTTTTTGAGCTTGTCGGGCAGGTATGATTCCTCGTCGTAGAGCTTATAGCCCTTGTGGTAACCGAGGTCCTTCATGAGCTTGGTCGGCGCGTTGCGTATCTTCATCGGCACGGGCAAGTTCCCGAATTTCTGCACGTCGGCGACGGCTTCGAAATACGCATCGTACGACTTCCGGCTCTTCTTGCTTTCGGCCAGGTACGCGACGCCGTGCGCGAGGTTGATGGCGCACTCCGGGTATCCGATGGTCTCGCACGCGCGAAATACCGCGTTGGCCACCACGAGCGCCGTCGGCTGGGCGAGTCCTACGTCCTCGCTCGCGAACACCACCATGCGACGCGCGATGAAGAGCGGGTCTTCGCCGGCTTCCACCATGCGGGCCAGGTAGTAGAGCGCGGCGTCGGGCTGGGATGCGCGCATGGATTTTATGAACGCGCTGATGGTGTCGTAGTGCTCTTCGCCTTTCTTGTCGTAGCGCAGGTGATTCGATTCGAGCGCCTTATTGAGCGTTTCAGCCGTGACTTTCCCATACAAAGACTGCGCGCCCTCGAGCATGCCGAGCGCCTTGCGCGCGTCGCCGTTCGCATAGCCCAGGAGCCAGTCGAATGCGTCCTTCGCTACTTTTATCTTCGTCTTCTTTATGATTGTCCGCAGCGATTCTTCAGACAGCGGCTCGAGCACGAACACCCGCGCGCGGGACAGAAGCGCGGGAATGACTTCGAACGACGGGTTCTCGGTGGT
>DASVLW010000022.1:0-9774 GCA_036384675.1 Minisyncoccota bacterium | reverse complement strand
CTTCCGGACCGGCTCGAGGCCCTCGAGCACCGTGATGCTCGAGGCGTCATATGCCTTCGGCTTCTTCTCTTTTTCCGCTGCCTTAGCCATGCCTTTGTTGCCTATATTGTATCACGAAACGGCCCCTGCCGCCGAGCTGGGAACGCCGTCCCGGCCGAACGCAAAGCGCAGAAAACCGAGCGTTTGACTTGCCGCCCGGGCATGCGAAAGTATGACGGGTATTGAACGGAGCGTGAGATGAACATCAGGGAATGGCTTGCGAACCTCGAAACGGCGGTGAGCGGCGGCATGCGGGAAGTCATCAGGTTGATGCGCGACCGGCCGGACGGCGAGCATGCGCTCATCCTCGACAGGAATATTCCGCCCGCACGGGCCGAAAAGGCGCTGATGTGGATGGAGCTTGCGCGGCATGCCCAAGAGCCGGGCCGGCGTGCGTTCGTCACCGAAGCGCTCTGCGCGGCGAACGGCACGTAGCCGCAAGACAAAAGAACCTGGCCGCCCGATTGTCCGGGCGGCCTCTTCTATTTCATGCGGGTAATGATGATGCCCGGCACGGCGTCCAGCCAGACATCGGGCTTCTGTATGGAAACGGTGACTTCCCGCGCGCGCTCGTCTTTCAGTATCGCGGCCGCTATTTCTTCCGCGAGCGACTCGATGAGATAATGCCGCGCGCCGGCGAACGCGTCGGTAACTGCGGACTTCAGGAAGTCGAAATCGATGGTATCAGCAAGCGCGTCGGACGAGCCGGGTGTGCGCAATTCGGCGCCGACGCGCAGGCCCACCAGGAACTCCTGCGGGCTTTCGCGTTCGTATTTATGGCATCCGTGGACGCCCCACACCTTGAGGCCCTCGATAGTGACGTAGTCCATGGCTAGCGGACCTCAAAACCCTTTGCCGCGAGCGATGCGGAAACTTTTTCCATGAGCGGGTTCACGTCTTCGTCCGAAAGCGTACGGTCGGCCGACTCGAAGACCAGGCGGAACGCATAGGATATCCTGCCGTCTTTTTCGAAGCGGTCGAACTGGTCGATGCGCGCGAGCAGCGCGCCCGCGTCCTGCCGGATGAGCGCCACGACTTCGGCGCCGTCCGTGCCTGCCGGAGCCCAGAATGCGATGTCGCGCAGGATGAACGGATACGCCGAATACACCCTGAACGCGCCGAGCGCGGGAACGTCGTACGCGTAGTCTTCCCCGAGCTTCTCGAAATCGATGCCTGACAGGTCGAATTCCGCGATGCCGTCGCGCGTGACGGGCTCCGGGAGGCCGAATTCCGCGGCGACGCCCGCCACGATCTCGGCCATCGGATCGCCCTTCATCTTCTGGAGCGGCTTCACGCCGAGCGCGAGCGACAGATGCTCGCGGTCGTGCTTCCACACGGTTCCTATCTCAAAGAGCCGCAGCGCATCCACGGGTCCGAACGAGCGGGGCGCCTCGTAGGCCGCGAGCGAAAGGGCGTCCTGCATGTTCTCCGACAGAGCATCGCGCAACGCGGGTCGGTCGTCCTGCAGCGGATTAATCAGATGGCGCGCGCCGTCCGCGGCGAACGATTGCGTGGACAGCTCCGTGAATCCGCGGCGGACGAGGAAGTCCTTCATGCGCTCGATGCCGGCGAGGCGCGCCTGGTCCGGCGCGCCATCAGGCGCCGGCAGCACGAGCGCCGGCAGCCCGTCGTATCCGAGAATACGGCCTACTTCCTCGGCGAGGTCTTCGGGTATGGAAAGGTCGCGGCGCTCAAACGGCGGATCGACGACGAAATCCTCCACCGTGCGCTTATACGCGAGACCGAGGCGATCGAAGACCTGCGCCAGATCGCCGCTCTGGTAGGCGCTGCCGAGCACCGCGTTCACGCGTGCGGCCGTCACGGGAATCTGCGTCGTCTCGACCGGCGCCGGATAGAAATCGACGACGCCCGCGAGCTCTCCGCCCGCGATGCTTTTAATGAGGCTGAGCACATCGCTCATCGCGTATGCCGCAAGCTCCGGCGATAGGTTGTTCTGAAACCGCTTGCCCGCATCGGTATAGAGCTTCGCCTGCTGCATCGCGCGGCGCACCATGACACCGTCGAAATTCGCCGATTCGATGATGATGTCCGTGGTTTCCGCTGCGATCTGCGCCGCCGTGCCGCCCTTCACGCCGGCGATGCCGATAGGCGCGTCCGCGTGAGCGTCCGTGATGACGAGCGTGCCCGCCTGGAGTTTGAACGACTCGCCCGAGAGCGTCGTGATGGGCTCCGCGTCTTTCGCGCCGCGCACGCCGATGGCGTACGTACCGTCCTGTACGGCGAGGCGCGCCGCGTCGAACGCATGCAGCGGCTGGCCCAGGTTGAGCATCACGAAATTCGTCGCGTCGACGACATTGTTTATGGAGCGCTGGCCGACCGATTCGAGCGCGCTTTTGAGCCACTGCGGCGAAGGCGCGACCTTCACGCCGCGCACCAGCGCCAGCATGTAGCGCGGGCACGCCCGCGCGTCTTCCACCGCCACCGTAAGCGCATCAGTCGGCGGGTAGGAAGGCGGCGGCGCGCGGAGCGCATCGGGCTTCATGGGGTATTGCAGTATCGCGCCGAGCTCTTTCGCGATGCCGCGGTGGCTCAAGCAGTCGGCGGCGCGGTTCGGCAGGACCTTCACGTCGATGACGACATCGTCCCCCTTCTCTTCCGTACCGTCTATCTCGAACGCATGGAACGTGAGCGCATGGTCGATGCCCGCCGCGTCCGGAAGCGGCCTGTCGAAGTAGGTTTGGAGCCAGTTGCGGGAGACGATCATGGGATGGAAGCGTATGCGGCGCGGAACCGGTCTCCGGTGGCGCGCAGTTCTTCGGGGGCGATGTCCTGCGGAGAAAGGCAGAGATCGCCGCTTTGATGGACCGGGACCAGGTGCACATGGGCATGCGGCACCTGGAAGCCGTCTATGGCGAGCCCTATGCGTACGGCGCCGGTAAGTTCTTTGAGCGGCACCGCGATCTTGCGGCTCGCTTCCATGAGCGCGCCGAAGGCCGGGGCGTTAAGGTCGAACGCATAGTCCACGTGGTCGCGCGGTATGACAAGCGTATGTCCCGGAGCGGTCGGGCGGATGCTCAGGAACGCGACATGCGCGCCGTCCTGCCACACTATCTCATGGTGCGGGTTATTGTCGCTGACGATGGCGCAGAAGACGCAATTCATATTGTTCATTCAAATGAGCGCGCGAAACGCGCGTCGCCCGCGTGGAAAAGGCGCGCGTCCGGGATGCCGTGCTTCACCATGAGAAGCCGTTCCATGCCGCCGCCGAAGGCGAACCCGGCGACGGCATCGGGATTAAGGCCCGCGTCGCGGATGACCTTGGGATGCAGCATGCCGCCGCCGTTCATCTCGAGCCATTTCCCCTCTTTCCCGGGCACTTCATACCAGGCGTCGACTTCGACCGAAGGCTCCGTGAAGCCGAAGAAGCTCGGGCGGAAGCGGACCCGGGCCGCAGGGCCCAGATATTCGCGATAGAAGCGCTCGAGCGTGCCTTTCAGGTGCGCGAGCGTCACCGTGCCGACGGGACCGACGGCGAATCCGTCGAGCTGATAGAACTGCGCTTCGTGCGTCGCGTCCGTCGCTTCGTTGCGGAACACTTTCCCGGGAATGATCATGCGCCGCTCGGCCGCGCCCTCCTTCGCCATCTTCTCGAGCTCGCGCGCCGTCACCGACGTCGTGTGGGTGCGCAACACGTCGCTCGAAGCGCCGTCGCCGATACCCTCCACCCAGAACGTGTCCTGCATATCGCGCGCGGGATGGTCCTCCGGCACGTTAAGCGCGGTGAAATTATGCCAGTCGTCCTCGAGCTCGGGCCCGTACGCGACGCCGAATCCCATGCGCGCGAATATGGCCGCTATCTCGCGCGTCGCGATGTCGATGGGGTGAAGGTTCCCGGGCGCCGTCATGCGCAGATTATACGCGATTCCCCGCCGGGCCGCATGCCGGCCCGGCTCGAAAAAAGGCCCCGATTTGCTATACTGTCCCAACCGCGGACATGTCTCTCAGCCTGTTCATATACCCCTTCCTTTTCGTCGCCCTCTACTTCGAGGTGTTCTTGCTGCTGTCGTTCGTCGTGGGGAAGCGCCGCTACCGGGAACCGGCTGCGGCCGACCCGGCGCTCCTGCCCACAGTCACCGTATTCGTCCCCTGCTATAACGAGGAGAAGACGGTCGCGAAGACGCTCGACTCCCTGCTCGCGCTCGATTATCCGAAGGACAAGCTTTCCATATTCGCCGTGAACGACGGTTCGACCGACGGTACGCAGGCGGTCATCGAGCGCTACGCCGCAGCGCATGCGCAAATTTCCGCGTTCCGCAAAGAGAACGGCGGCAAGCATACGGCGCTCAACCTCGGACTCGAGCACGCACAGAGCGACGTCGTCGGCTGCCTCGACGCCGACTCCTACGTCGCATCCGATGCGCTCCTGCAGTCCGTCCGCTACTTCGCGGACCCGCAGGTGATGGCGGTTACGCCGGCCATCAAGGTCGCGCACGCCGGCAGCTTCGTCCAGCACATCCAGCGCGCCGAATACGCGCTGTCCGCCTTCATCCGGCGCACGTTCTCGTGGCTCGACGCCATATTCATCACGCCGGGCCCGTTCTCGCTGTTCCGCCGCCGGGTGTTCATCGAACTCGGGCCTTATCGCGAAGCGCACAATACCGAAGACATGGAGATAGCGCTGCGCATGCAGTCGCACGGCATGCGCATCGAGAACGCGCCGGACAGCCACGTATTCACGAACGCGCCGCGCACCTACCCGGCTCTCTACCGCCAGCGGGTGCGCTGGAGCTACGGGTTCCTGAAGAACGCGCAGGACTACCGCTTCATGTTCTTCAATCCGAAATACGGCACGCTCGGCGTGTTCCTCCTGCCGATGGGCATATTCACCATCATACCGGCCGTCTATTTCACCGGCATGTCCGTCGCGTATGCCGCCGAGCGCACGGCGAGCGCGGTCGACCGCGCCCGGGTCGTGGGCCTGTCGCTGCCCGACTGGCCGACCTTCGACTGGTTCTTCGCCGATACGCACGCCATCATATTCATAACGCTTGCGATGATGGCTGCCACCGTCGCCATCATCGCTATCGGCGCGTCGCTCGCGAGCGACCGCCGCCCCGCTCCGGACATCGTGCTGTACCTCTTCCTGTACGGGCTTATCGCGCCGTGGTGGCTTTTCCGCGCGATGTTCAACGTCGCCATCGCGCGCGAGGGCAGCTGGGCCCAGGAAATCGACCAGCGGCGCCGCGCGGGCCAATGAGATATGTCCCGAATGCCTCATCTGCATCGTTACTCGCTCCGGTACTCATTCGTCGTATGCTGCATACGTCTCACTCCGTTCCTCACTCGTGCCTTGCATCTGAGAGCATTCTGAACATATCCTGAACATGTATGCGTAGCTTCGACTGGCAGCGATACCTCGTAGCATTCATCATCACCGGCGCCATCTTCGGCACCGCGTTCTACGTGAGCGCGCGCCTCGACAGCGCGCGCATCGCGCAGGTGCAGTCGACCGAGGACAAGATATCGACCGATATCCTCTCCATCGAGACGCAGTTCGACCTCCTCGACCAGGTGTCGTGCGAATCGCTCGAGCAGAATCAGGTGCTGCCAAGCGAGATAAACGCTCTGGCCGCGCGCCTCGACGCCACCGAGCAATCGCTCGGCGACGACAACGACCAGGTCATCGAGCTCAAGAAGCAGTATTCCCTGCTTGAAATCAAGGACTACCTGATAACGAAGCAGGTCGAGGACCGATGCGGCAAGGGCCCGACGACCGTCCTGTATTTCTATTCGAACGCCGGCGACTGCACGACCGAGTGCACGAACGCGGGCTACGCGCTCGATTCCATGCGCCAGACGTACCCGCAGCTGCGCGTCTATTCGTTCGACTACGACCTCGACCTCGGCGCCCTGAAGACGCTCATCGCGGTGGAGAAAGTCAGGAATGACCTGCCTGCCTTCGTCATCGACGGCGAGACGTCCTACGGCTTCACGAACCTCGCCGATTTCGAGGCCGAATTCCCCAAGGGCTCGCTCGCGACTACCACGGCCACAAGCACGGATGCGACGAGTACCTCGCCTAAGTAGACTGAGGAGACGGGCTATTTCTGTACTCCCAACCCGGGATGCCCTTCGCATGCCGCGCTTCTAAGTCGTAGTACTTCTCTTTTACGATCACGAGCAGGGGGATATCCGGGTACGCTTTGCGAAACTTCCTGTCACGGACCATGGAGTAATCGTTCCAGAAATTCTTGATCTCGACATAGACGCCTCGATCCGGAAGGTAAAAATCAGGCGTATAGTTCTGCCCTCCAATATCAAAGGTCGCGGGCGTGTGCTGCCACCTCAAGCCGAGATGATTGCATATACGCGCGAAGTTAGCTTCCCAGCGGCTATAGAAGCGCACGGAATCGCTTATATCTGGACGTATACCACTCTTGCCTCTCGCGGCCTTGGGAGACGTTGGCTTTGTAAAGTTTACTTGTATAGAACAGGCAATGCTGCAATAGCGCCGGCCCTGAGTCCGGAGCGCGAAGAACGCCTTAGCGCACGCAGGATTGGCGCAAATAACTTCTACGCGCGGTACTTTCATAACGCCTTTGAATGGACTGACCTTCCCTTCGAGACTCCTGCCGGCCAGGGATGCGCTGATTTTCCTTCGCGTGGCATCGGAATGAACTCTGGTAGCGTTGGACACAGCTGCAGAGCACGACCTGCTGCAGTACTTCTTAGGTTCGTAGCGGCGCGTCATAAACGGTGTCGCGCACGATTCTCGTGCGCATATCCTTGTTTCTTTGAGATCAAGGTGCCGATATACTCCGCGCTCCTGATTGCGGGCCGTTATTGCGCTTTGCTTCCTACGGTATTCCGAAGAGTCATAAAAAGCTGCCCGCATATCTAACCAGTATATCGCGAACTTCCAGAGCCGCTTCCCGGGATTGCGCCGGGGTCTACGCGTTACAAAGGCGTTGCTTTACTACTAAGCTAAAGCGGCTTATTCCCTTCTTCTACTCTACCGCATCTGTCGGAGCGGCGGATGCATCCGGGCGATTGGCGCGCGGATGGCGGCGCAGGTGCGCCTTGATGTCCTGCATGGTGCGCGCGAGCGCCGTCGGCGCGGCGTCTTCAGGCGGCAGGACGGCGCCCTTTTCGGCGCGGCGCGCGCGCAGCGTGCGCACGGCGCCCGTGAGCGAGCGTTCCATGAACCGCACCGCGACGAGGACGCCGTGCGCGATGTCATGCGCGATACGCTCGAATGCGGCCACGGCGAGCGCGCGCAGCGCCGAGCCGAAATCGACATGCGCGAAGACGAATTCGACGCGTCCCGCCTCCCGGTCGAGCGCGGCGCGCGTGCCGGCGAACATGCGGCGTCCCCGGCGCGCCTCCAGCGCAACGAGCCACAGGAATCCGGCGAACAGCAGGAGCGAAACGAGTATGGCGATCAGGTACGCCATTGCGGATTATCGCGCGGAGAAGCGGACGAACCGGGTAACTTCGATGCGCTCGCCGAACTTCTGAACGCCTTCGGAAACAAGGTCGCGCACGGTCTTGGAATCATCCTTGATAAAGGGCTGGTCGAGCAGCACCTGGTCCTGGAAATGGCTCTTGAGCTTCCCGTCCATGATTTTCTCTTTCATGTCCTCCGGCTTTCCGGCGAGCTCGGGGGTGAAGACGGCCTTCGCGGCATCCATCGCCGCTGCCGGAACGTCGTTCAGGGAAAGGTATTTCGGATCGTTGGCGGCCACCTGCATCGCGACGTCGCGCGCGAGCGCGACGAATTCAGGGTTGCGGCCGACGAAGTCGGTCTCGCAGGAAAGAAGGACGAGCGATCCGATAGTGCCCTCGTGGATGTAGCTCGCGACGGCGCCCGCGCCGAGCTCGCGGTCCGACTTCTTGTCCGCCGACGCGCCTGCGCGCTTCTTGAGGATGACTTCGGCCTTCGCCACGTCGCCGCCCGCCTCTTCGAGGGCTTTCTTGCACTGCATCACGGACACGCCGGTGCGGTCGCGGAGCTCTTTGACTACTTCGGTGGTGATTTCCATACGAAAGGACGGATTAGAGATGGTGCGTAATGTATAGCAAATGCGGCGGAGCCGCAGTCCCGCCTATGCCTGGCGGCCGGCTGCGAACGCGCCCGCGAGCTCGTCGAGCAGGTACTTCACCGTCTCGCGCGAAGCGTCGTTCGCGACGACGGCGTAGGTCGCCTCGCGCAGGTTGTTATCGGAACCCATGATGGCGAAGACCGGGATGCCGAGGTCGTTCGCCTCCTTGGTCGCGTGCTTCTCGTGCTTGGCGTCGACGACGATGAGCGCGTCCGGGCGCTTGGCCAGATCCTCGATTCCCTCGAGGCGCGTGGCGAGGCGTTTTATTTCGCGGTCGAGCATGACGCGCTCGAGCTTCGTGTACTGCTTCTCCCACGCGCCGGTGTCGCGCTTTTCGGTGAGATCCTTCAGGCGGTCGATGCGCTTCTTGATTTCCGTGAAGTTCGAAAGCGTGCCCCCGAGCCAGCGGCCGGCGACATACGGCTGGCCGACGCTCTTTGCTGCCGCGCGGACGGCGTTCGCGACTTCGGTCTTGCCGCCGACGAACATGACGGTCTTGCCGTCGGTTCCCATCGCCTTCAGGGCGGCCTTCGCCGCCTCAAGCTGCTCGTCGGTCTTTACGAGGTCGACGATCTCCATGCGCGCCTTGGCGCCCAGGATGAACGGCTTCATCGTCGGGTGGCGGCGACTCCTAGCCTGCGCGAAATGCGCCCCAGTCTTCATGAGGCGCTCGACGGCGGAACCCTTTGGGGCGGTCGTTTCCATGTGTATACGGGCACTATAGCCTAAGGCTTGGGCTCCTGCAAGGCTCAATCGGAGTCATCCGCAGGCCCCACTCCCCCGTTCGCCGCGGCCGCCTGGAGCGCCTCGACGATAGGATCAAGGCCGCCCGCCATTATTTTCGGCAGGTTGTGCCAGGACTCTTTGAGGCGGTGGTCGGTAACGCGGTCCTGCAGGAAGTTATAGGTGCGTATCTTCTCCGAGCGGTCGCCCGTGCCTATCTGCGCCTTGCGTTCCGCGGAATGCTCCTTCGCCATCTTCTCTTCGTGCGCGGCCTCGAGCTTCGCCACGAGTATCTCCATCGCCTTCTCGCGGTTGGCTTTCTGGCTGCGCTCGCTCGACGAGCGCACGTCGACGCCCGTCGGGCGGTGGATGAGGCGCACGGCGGTCTCCACCTTGTTCACGTTCTGGCCGCCCGCGCCGCCGCTGCGCGAGAATTCCATGTCGATATCGGCCGGATTGATGTCGATGAGCGGCTTCGCACGGATAGGCAGCACCGCGACGGACGCCGTCGAGGTGTGGATGCGGCCCGATTTCTCGGTCGCGGGCACGCGCTGCACGCGATGCACGCCGGTCTCGTAGCGCAGGGCGTCATAGGCGTCGCTGCCGGCGATCTCGAGCGTCAGGTCGTCGATGATCCGGACTTTCCATCGGTTCGCCTCCGCATACTTCATGTACATGTCGTAGAGCTCCTTGGCAAAGATATTTGCCTCGTCGCCGCCGGCGGCGGCGCGGAATTCCATGACCACGGCCTTCGGCCGCTCCGCTTCCTCCTTCTCCTTATCCAGAATCTCCGCTATCTGGCCGAGTATCTCCTGCTGCCTTGACGCGATGCGGGCGGCGTCTTCCTCGGCCATGGCGAGCAGGTCCGCGTCCCCCGCCGCCGCGGCGACGGCCTCTGCCTTCTCTGCCTCGATACGCTCATACTCCTCCGCCAAGTATGCGGTCGCAT
>DASVLW010000021.1:0-2185 GCA_036384675.1 Minisyncoccota bacterium | reverse complement strand
GTTGGACGGTCGGTACGACGATACGTTTTCCACAGAGTTATTAGACATGCTTTCGGCCATTTTTGGCACGATTCGGACACGCAAAAAAGTCCCATAATACCGCGTACTTGCGTCCTTTTTATGAATATTTCATCGTGCGTTATCCACACGCGGAATTCATGGGCAAGGGGCGTACAATGCATTCAACGACGCACTCGCGCGCCGCAATCGAAAGGAATCCTCTTATTCACCTGTAGTTCCTGAGCTATGCCTAAAGCTGCCACCAAATCCCGTGTCGTCCGCGCTGCCGCGCGCCCTATAAAAGCCACTGCCGCTCCTGCCATCGAGGAGTCTAAAGAGACTAAGCGCTATCGCGAAATAATCCCGCAGATAGAGAAGCGCGATGGCCGCCTTCTGCCGTTCTCGTTCGAGAAGATCGTCAGCGCGACGCATAAGGCGATGCTCGCGGCGAACGAAGGCAGCCTGGAAGACGCGGTGCTGGTGGCGCATCAGGTGGCGGGCGAACTCGCCCGCTTCGCGAAGAAGTACAAGAATTTCCTCCCGACGGTCGAAGGCATTCAGGATTCGGTCGAGAAGCAGCTCATGGTGAACGACTACGTGCAGACGGCAAAGGCCTATATCCTGTATCGCGACAAGCGCAATCAGATGCGCGCAGAGCAGGTGGAAGTTCCGGAGAATGTCCGCAAGCTTGCGGAAGAGAGCAAGAAGTATTTCAAGGATAATGCGCTCGGCGAGTTCGTATATCTGCGCACGTATGCGAAATGGATTCCCGAAGAAGGCCGCCGCGAAACCTGGATAGAGACGGTCGACCGCTACGTGAATTTCATGAAGAAGAATCTCGGGACTAAACTCGAGGAGAAGGAGTACGCGGAAATCCGCCAGGCTATCCTCGAGCAGAAAGTGATGCCGTCCATGCGCCTCATGCAGTTTGCGGGCGAAGCGGTGGAGCGCTGCAACGTGCCGGCATACAACTGTTCGTATATCGCGCCGAGCAAGCTGCGCGATTTCGCCGAAGTGATGTACATATCGATGCAGGGCACGGGCGTCGGGTTCTCGGTCGAGAGCCAGAACATCCAGGCGCTTCCGCAGATTAAATACCAGGATGGCGAAAAGCTTCCGACGCATGTCGTCGGCGACTCCAAGGAAGGATGGTGCGACGCGCTCACGCTCGGCCTTGAGACCTGGTACGGCGGCAAAGACATCGAATTCGACTTCTCGCAGGTCCGTCCGGCGGGCGCGCGCCTCAAGACCATGGGCGGCAAGGCATCGGGCCCCGAGCCGCTGCGCAGCCTCCTCGCGTTCGCGCGCGAGCGCATCATGGCGCGCCAGGGCCGCCGCCTGCGCAACATCGACGCGCACGACATTCTCTGCAAGATAGGCGAGTGCGTCGTGGCCGGCGGCGTGCGCCGCTCGGCGATGATCTCGCTCTCCGACCTCGACGACGAGCAGGTGCGCGACGCCAAGAAGGGCCAGTTCTATATGAGCGATCCGCACCGTTCCATCGCGAACAACTCCGCGGTCTATAACATGAAGCCGACCAACGAGGAGTTCATGGATGAATGGGTGGCCCTCGTGAAGTCCAAGGCGGGCGAGCGCGGCATCTTCAACCGCGGCGGCCTCATGACCCAGCTCCCGAAGCGCCGCATCGATTTCTGGAAGCAGTCCGGCTATGTTACGGGCGATCGCGTCACCGGTCCCGTCGGCACCAACCCGTGCGGCGAGATCATCCTGAAGTCCAAGCAGTTCTGCAACCTGACCGAAGTCGTCGCACGACCGAATGACACGAAGGCCGATCTCGTTAAGAAGGCGCGCCTCGCCACCATCCTCGGTACGTATCAGTCGACGCTCACGAAGCTCGGATACCTGTCCGACGAATGGAAGCAGAATTGCGAAGACGAGCGCCTCCTCGGCGTCTCCATCACGGGCCAGTGGGACGCGGCTCAGGTGCGCGACGCGGACACGCTCGAAGCGATGAAGGCGGAGACCATCAAGACCAATAAGAAATACGCGGAGCGTTTCGGCATCAACGCATCTACGTCCATCACCTGCGTCAAGCCGTCGGGCACCGTCGGCCAGACCATCGGCGTCGCGTCGGGCATGCATGCGCGCCACGCGCCGTATTACATCCGTCGCATCCGCATCAGCGCGACCGACTCGCTCTTCAAGATGCTCCGCGACCAGGGCG
>DASVLW010000020.1:0-12771 GCA_036384675.1 Minisyncoccota bacterium | reverse complement strand
TAGCGCAGGCGTCCGGGCACGGTCTTTGGCATCGGCTCTGCGCGGCAATTCCTATTGCCGCTATGCCAAAGCCGGACGCTGGAGCTTAAGAAAAGGCCCCGCTGGGGGCCTTTTCTGCTCCTTCCGGGCGGTATTCCCGAGCGGGCGTTATTTGCGTTTCGCCTTCGCCCGGTCGTTCTCCGTGAGGTACTGCTTGCGCAAGCGCACCGACTGCGGCGTCACTTCCAGGTATTCGTCGTCCGCCATAATTTCAAGGCCCCGTTCGATGGAAAGCTCGTATGCCGGGAACAGGATGATGGCCTCGTCGTTGCCCGACGAACGCACGTTGGACTGGGCCTTGCCCTTGGTCGGATTGACCGACATCTCGTCGCCCTTGCTCGTGTTGCCCACCACCATGCCTTCGTACACTTCCGTCGCGGGAGTGATGTAGAGCTGGCCGCGGTCCTGCATGCTCCAGAGCGAGTAGCCGAGCGCCTTGCCCGTAGCCATGGAAATCATCGAGCCCACCTGGCGCTTCCTGATCTCGCCCGCGTACGGCTTGAAGCCGACGAACTGCGACGAAAGGATGCCTTCGCCCTTGGTGTCGATGACGAACTGGTTGCGATAGCCCAGAAGGCCGCGCGTCGGGCCGAGGAGCGTGAGGCGCACGGTGGCGTCATGCTGCTCGAGGTTCTGCAGCACGAAGCCGCGCTGGCCCAGCTTCTCGATGATGGCGCCCTGGAACTCGGTCGGCGTGTCGATGACGGCTTCCTCGAACGGCTCGAGCTTCACGCCGTTCTCCTCGCGCATGATCACCTGCGGCTGCGACACCTGCATCTCGTACCCCTCGCGGCGCATGTTCTCCAGGAGCACGGCGATGTGCAGCTCGCCGCGTCCGGACACCTTGAACGCCTCGGCCTGGCCGAAGTCCACTTTGAGGCCCACGTTTATCTCGAGCTCCTTCTCGAGGCGGTCGCGGATCTGGCGGCTCGTCACGAACTTGCCTTCGCGTCCGGCGAACGGCGAATTGTTCACCAGGAAGTTGAGCGTGATGGTCGGCTCGTCGACGCCGATAGCCGGCAGCGGCGTGAGGTCCGGGTCGGTCGTTATGGTCTCTCCTATATAAATGTCCGGAAGCCCGGCGACGAGCGCAATGTCGCCCGCTTCCGCACGCTCGGTCTCGACTTTCTCAAGCCCCTTGAACGTGAATACCTTGGTCGTGCGGCCGGTGCGGCTCGTGCCGTCGGCTTTCTTTATGATGACGTTCTGGTTGGGCGCGACATATCCCTGGTACAGGCGGCCGATGGCGAGGCGTCCCATGAAGTTGTCATAGCCCAGGTTAAACGGCTGCATGATGAGCGGCGCGTTCACGTCAGCATTCGCGTTGGCTGCCGGAACCTTCTCAAGGATGACATCCAGGAGCGGCGACAGGTCGACGCGGGGGTCGTCGAGCTTCCGCATCGCGACGCCTTCGCGGCCGATGGCATACACCACCGTGAAGTCAGCCTGCGCTTCGTTGGCGCCGAGCTCGAAGAAGAGCTCAAGCACCTGCTCTTCCGCACGCGCAGGATCCGCCGCCGGCTTGTCTATCTTATTCAGAACGACGATAGGCTTCAGGCCGAGTTCGAGCGATTTCTTGAGCACGAAGCGCGTCTGCGGCATCGGGCCTTCCGCGGCGTCGACGACGAGCAGCACCGAGTCGATGGAGCGCAGCACGCGCTCCACTTCCGAGCCGAAATCCGCGTGGCCCGGCGTGTCCACGATGTTGATCTTGGTGCCCTTGTACTGCACCGACGCGTTCTTGGCGTAAATGGTGATGCCGCGCTCGCGCTCGAGCGTGTTGGAGTCCATGGATGCGCCCTCGGCCGTCGCGCCCGTCTGGCGCATGATGGCGTCAGTCAGGGTCGTCTTGCCGTGGTCCACGTGCGCGATGATCGCGATGTTCCGGATTTCCATAAAAAATTGGCCCGCAGGCCTATATATAGAATGTACATTGCTTCCGCGCGTTTAGCAAATAAGCGCCGGGCTCGATTATTGACAGCGCGTGCCCGCTGAACCATGCTTCATACGGATTCACGTGGGAGTAGCACATGCAGAGCAAAGAGAAATGGCTGGCCGCAGCAAGCCTCTATGAGCAGCCGCCGCGCGGCACCCGCATCAGAGGCATGAGGACCCGGCCGTGGGACATGAAGGAAGCGGCGAAAAAACTCCGCGAATTCCTGTCCGGCGAAGACGGAAAGGCGGCGAGCGCCCTGCTGCAGGCGTCGGGCCACATCATCCATTTCGCGAGCGACCCCTACAAGCTGCAGCCTGATATGACGATCGAATATTACCTGGATGGCGAAGGGCTCAAGGAGCGCAACCGTTCGAATTCCCCCAGCATGCCGATCGTCTCGCACGGCACGCCGATCGACGAAGCGACCGCCATAAAGGCATACGTTGATTCGTCGCGCGGAAGCGGCGGCATGCCGCAAAAGGACGCGGACGATATAATCGCGTATTTGTGTGGCCAGCTCGACGCGATATGCAGAATGGCTCCGGAAAAGAAGGACTGACTGCGCGGGCCGAAACATGAACGCCGCGGGGCAACCCGCGGCGTCTTTTTATTGCAGCGCGCCCTACGCTTCTCCTTCTGCCCCTTCCTTCTCCGTGTCGTCCGCAAGGAAGCCGCCCGCCTGGATTTCCCAGAGCTTCTGGTACAGCCCGCCGTCATGCGTGACGAGCTCGTCGTGCGTGCCGCTCATGGCGACCGCGCCGTTCTCTATCACGATGATGCGATCCATCTTCATGACGGTCGAAAGGCGGTGCGCGATGGCGATGACGGTCTTGCCTTCCATGAGCCGCGCGAGCGCGTCCTGGATGAGCGCTTCCGATTCGGAATCGAGGCTCGACGTCGCTTCGTCGAGGATGAGTATCGGCGCGTTCTTGAGTATCGCGCGGGCGATGGCGATGCGCTGGCGCTCGCCGCCCGACAGCTTGATGCCGCGCTCGCCTACGTACGTATCGAACCCGTCCTTCGTCCGCATGATGAACTCGTAGCAGTGCGCCTGCTTCGCCGCCTCGACGACCTCGGCATCGGTCGCGTCGCGCCGGCCGTAGCGGATGTTCTCCATCAGCGTGCGATGGAACAGTATCGGCTCCTGCGGCACGAACGCGATAGCGCCGCGCAAGCTGTCCTGCGTCACCTTCGATATGTTTTGCCCGTCTATCTCTATCGCACCGCCCGTGACGTCATAGAAGCGCAGGATGAGCTTCGTGATGGTCGTCTTGCCCGCGCCCGACGGGCCCACGAGCGCGACTTTCTCATGCCCCGTGATTGCGAGGTTGAAATCAGACAGCACCGGCTTGCCGTCGCTGAACGCGAAAACGACGTCCTTGAATTCTATCGTTCCGTCGCGCGGCGCAAGCTGCGCCGCGCCCGGCGCGTCCGTTATCTCGCGCGGCAGGTTCATGATATCCACCATCTCGGTGGCGTCCGCGAACGCCTCGTAGATGCGGCGGATGTTATTGCCGAAATTCCAAAGCTGTTCGAGCGCCGTCAATATATACGCCTGGATGAGCACGAAGTCGCCGACCGTGAGCACGCCGTCCCGCCACAGCAGCACGGCTGCATACATGAGGATGAACTCGATGGAAAGGCCGAGGAAACCCTGCGTCATGTTCACGTACTCGTCGAACCGCCAGCCTTTGTACCGCATGCGCTCCTGCTCGTCCGATATCGCGTTGAAGCGGTCGCGCTCGAATGCCGTACCCGTGAAGAGCTTCACGGTCGTGTCGTTTGAGAGCGCATCGGACAGGGCGCCCGTCGCCTCGGAGTCCTTCTCCGCCGCGAGTATGCTGTAGCGCAGCTTGTAGCGCGCGAGCAATACCTGCACGGTCATGAGGATGACGACCCAGGCGAGGAATATGCCGCCGAGCCACGGGCTGCGCAGGAACAGCACGAAAATGATGCCGACGAGCGACACGACGAGCGGCAGAACATTGAACAGGAAGCGGTCGCCTACATCCTCGAACGAGCGCGCGAGGCGGCTCACGCGGCGCACCAGGGAGCCGGTGAAGCTATTGGTGAAGAATCCGTAGGAATGCTCGAGCAGGCTCGCGAACGCGCTCTGCGCGAGCTCGTTCATCGCCTTCGACTCGAGGATGACGACGCCGAACTGCCCGATACGGCGGAACGTCCACCCGGCGAGGTTCAGGCCAAGCAATATAAAAAGTATCGTGATGAGCGGCCCCGCGATGCGCGCGCCCGATTGCGCCGCAAGCAGATCGAGAAGCTGCTTGTAGTACAAGGGCGCGATGACCTGGAGCACGGTAACGGCGATCATGCCGCCCACCGTGCAGGCGGCCGCAAACCAGTGCCGCTCAAGCGGCACGGCGTACACTTTCAGTACGTCCCGTACGGAAAATCTCCGTTCATGCTTTTCCGGCATAGCCCGTAACTATAGCATATAAGCCGTTTTTTGACGAGTCCGCTGTGCAGTACCCGCGGTTATCCACGGTACGGCTTGCGACCCTTTACTGTGTATGCTACCTTTATTAAGCAAGGTACTGAGACAAACCAGAATCCTTGCCTTACCTCATGAACGCATCCGAACGATTCAGCGCCATACGCAAAGGACTCCTCGAGTTCGCGGTGCTTTCGGTCGTGGGCGCGCATGAAGCATACGCGGCAGATATTCTCGCGCGGCTCTCGGATACGGAATTCAATACGCAGGAGGGTACGCTCTATCCCCTCCTGAGTAAGCTCCGGCGCGACGAGCTCGTCGTCTATGAATGGAAGGAGTCCGAAAACGGCCCGCCCCGCAAGTACTACCGCCTCACCGCCAAGGGCCGCGCGGCGCTCATCGACGCAGCGCAGTACAGCAAGGAACTTATCAGCACGCTTAAGTCGCTCGGTGCGTCCGGCGCCGATTAACCACGTATTACTTTATGAACAAGGTCGTCAGCATCAACCTCAACGGCAACGCATACCAGCTCGAAGAGCATGGATTCGACGCCCTCACCGCCTATCTCGCGCAGGCCAAGGCGCGCCTCGCCGGGAATCCAGACCAGAGCGAGATCATCGCGGATCTGGAACAAGCCATCGCCGACAAGTTCCGCCGGTTCCTTTCCGGGCATAAGTCCGTGTTGACCGACGAAGAAGTCGCCACCGTGATCCGCGAGATGGGCCCGGTGAGCGGCAGCGGTGAGGCGCAGGGCGACGAGGACGCGCCGCGTCCGCACGCGGCGAAGCGCCTCTACCGCGTCCGCGAAGGCGACATGATCGCGGGCGTCGCGAACGGCCTCGCCGCCTATTTCAATATCGACGTGGTGCCGGTGCGCCTGCTGTTCGTCATACTGCTGTTCGCGACGTCCGGCGGATTCATATTCGCGTACCTGCTCGCGTGGATATTCATTCCCGAGGCCGTGACGCCGGAGCAGCGCGCTGAAGCGAGCGGTACGGCATTCACCGCGGAAGAGCTCATCAGCCGCGCGAAGGCGGAATACGCGAAATTCGACGGCAAGCGGCACGAGTGGAAAAAGCAGTGGCGCGACTGGAAACGCGAGATGAAGCAGCAGCATCGCGCGCACGAGGCGTGGAAGCGGCAGGAACGCTCCGCGCGCCGGCAGCAGGGCCCGGGATTCTTCGGCGAGCTCGCACTGGTCGTAGTCTGTTCGTTCTTCATATGGCTCGGCTACCATCACGTACCGGCCATCCATGATTTTCTCGACGCGGCATGGCAGCTCTGGCAGCGCGTCGCCGACGCCATCGCGCAGGCGATAGTCGCCAATACGTAGCGCTGGAATCTGGGAACGAGGCGCAGGCATAGCCTGCGCCTCGTTTCTTTTACGAAGCCGCGGTAAGGCGCTCCACGATGAGCGATTCGTCGTCGACGATGCCTTCCACCTGTACGCGGCCGGTGCCGTACTGGTCGATGAGCGCGTGCAGGTTGCCCGGGCACGGCGCCTCTATCGAGGTCACGCAGATGCTCTCGTCGCGGAACGCGAGCGCCTTGCTGGCGGCAGCGCCGCGCTCATTCACATATATGAGATAGGGCACGCTCCTGCCCTGCTGATCGTAATACGAAAGGGATCCGGTGAGCGTCACGACGGCCCCGCCGCGCGCGGGAGCGGCGCCTGCGGCCGCGGTCTGCGCGCCGGGCGCCACGAGCCCGTATCGCGCGTTCCAAAGCGTCGCGAAATAGATGCCGCCGAACACCAGCGCGAGGGCCGCGGCGAGGATGATGAACTTCAGCGCGGTTCCTATAGTCTCCATCCCCCAAACCTATACCTGGCCGCGTGGGGTCTTGGTGAACACGGATTACGGCTGGCGGTCGCCGTCGGCAGGCGCCGATATCGTCGGATTGTTGCGGTCATCGCGAAGCGCCGCGCGTATCGAGGCGCTGAGCGCGTTCGCGCTGCGCACGCCCTGCAGGCGATCGTTCGAGATCGAATCCGTATCGCCTGCCGCGGCGTCCGCCGCGACCGCGAGCGGCACGAGGCGCAGGTCGGAGAGCTTCGCGTCGAACGCGGCGGTCGTCGACGCGTCGAGCGAATCGCGCGCATCGTCGAGCACGTCCGCCGCGCGTCCTATCGCCTGGTCGAGAGCCGCGTCGCTGTCGCCGTCTTCATCGAACGCTGCCGGCGCGAAAGCGGCTGCATGCGCCATTTCGCCGCCGTCTTCATGCGCATCCGCGCTGGCCTGCGGCTCCTCGTCCGTATCGGTCGCGGCGGGAGCGGCGAGCGGCGCGGAGAACGTCGCCATCATCTTCGCCTGCGGCTGCGGCGCAGAAGCATCCGCGGCATCCTCATCGGAATTCTCGGAAACGCGTGCGGCCGGGGAAATTTTGGGGGCTTGGACTTGCGCGCGCATCATCTTTGCCGCGACGGGCGCATGCGCCGGATGCGCGTCACTCATCGCCAGCTCGCTCGACTGCGTGCCGACGGCCGCGCGCACGAGGCGGGCGGCGATGGATCGGTCGGTGCTGCTGGCCGCGTCGCCCGCGCGCAGTATCGCTGTGCCGCGAAGCGCGAGCGCCGCCGAAAAGCCTCCGGAGAGGCGCGCGGACGCGTCCGGATCGCTCGCCTGCAGGCTCGCCGCTATCTCGTCCACCCGGCTCGCATGCTCGGTGAAGTCGGCGGCAAGCTCGTCGCTCGTGGACGCCGTCAGGCGGCCCTCCGACACGAGCGTTTGGGCTTCCGCGAGGCGCGTCTCGGCGACCTGCGCATGCCACGCGCCCTTGGCGGCGGGCGTGACGGCGAGCGCGCCCGCGACCGGCTCATTCACGCCGACCTTTACGGCATAGAGCGTGTCGCCCGGCAGCGCGTCCTCGGCGGCATAGGCAGTGCCGCCTGCGCCCACGACGAGCACGGCAAGCGCGAACGCGATGCCCGAGCGCAGCGACAGCGAGAACGGTGCGATGAATGAAAACGGATATGGGGACGGCGCAGCGGCCGGATGCTCGCGCATGTGCATGAGGAACGCCGCGCGCATGCGCGCGCGCTGCGCGTCCGTCAGGCGGACGGCGTCGGCGTTCTTCTTGAGGGTTTCGTGAAATTTTTTCATGAGTATCAGGGGGCGCGCTCCGCTATCTTGCGCAAGGCCTTGAGCGCGCGGTGGATGCGCACGCTCGCGGTGTTCTCGTTCTCATCGAGCCGCGCGCCGATTTCCTGCGGCGTCAGTCCGTCGACGAACCGCAGCGTGAGCACTTCGCAATACGCGGGCGGGAGTTCGGACAGGAGCGCGAGCGCGCGGGCGCCGTCGAGCCGGTCCATGGCCTCGGCCATCTCGTCATGCTCGTCCGCCATGACGGCGTCCGATGCGCTCTCCTCTTCGAGCATGGCGTCGAGCGATGCGGGCTTCTTGCGGCGGTACTCGTCGATGATGAGGTGGCGCAGCGTGCGGTAGAGGAACGCGCGCATATCCTTGATTTCGGTTCCGCCGCGCGCCGAATTCCACGAGCGCATGAACGTCTCCTGCACCAGTTCCTGGGCCTTGTCGCGGTCGGAGAGGCGGAACGAGGCATGGCGGAACAGCTCGTCCGCATAGCGGTCGAACGCGTCAGTGAACGACTGTTCCAGGTGCTTCTGCATGTGTAGACGGATGGGGTGCGGCGTCCTTTCAAGGGCGCGCCGCCTCTAGAGGATACGGCGCGATGGTCGTAAACGGAAGCTGTATGGCCGCAAAAAGCCGCGGGCACGGCTGCCTGCGGCTTTTTGTACGGCCGGGATGCCGCTTAATAGCCGGTGCCTGCCGAGGTGCTGGCGGAGCCCGACGCGGTCGCGGACGTTTCGTAGGCGCTTTGCATCGCGCTGTGAAGCGAGCCGAGTATGCGCGCCTGCGCGCCTGCGGAAAGCGAGCCGGACATGTCCATCGTACCGTCGGTCATGCTGGTATGGACGACGCTGTTCACGCCCGCCTGCACGTCGTCCTTGTTGGTCGCCATGAGGAACCGGTACCACGGATAGCTGACCTGCTGCGTGCCGTCCGCATTCACGGACGCGGTCGCTTCAACCGTCGTCGGGATGAAGCCGAAGAGCCAGCCGCGCTCGTCGTACGTGAGCGCGACGTGGTCGCTCGCGGAGTCGATGCGGCGGATATGATCGTCGGACGCGAGGATGCCGTGCGCGTACGCGTCGAGATCGCCATCGGTGGAAACGGCTGCGGCATCGGTCATGGTCACGCTCGTGCCCGAAGCATCCGCATCCGAACGCGTCAGCATGAGGCTGCCGGTCACGGCGGTCGTGACGCCGGTGACGAGGCCGCCGGTCGAAGACGCATTCATGTCCGTATCGGAAGAAGAGCTGCTTTCGGTCATGTCCGCATCCGCGTCCATGGCGGCGCCCGCGCTGGTCGTGCTGCCGGCGCCGACCGATGCGTCGATGCCGACGCTCACGGCCGTATTGCCGGAGATATCGGCGGCGAATGCCGGCGTGAACGGGAGGATGAGGGCGGCAGCCGTGGCTGCCGCGAATGCTGTTCGGTACAATTTCATGCGAGTGAGGGATTACCGGATAAAAATTACGGGCAGAGCGCGTCCATGCCGCAGCCGCCGCCGTTCACGACGACGTAGCGGTCAGCGCCCGGCGTCCCGAACGCAGCGAATCCGAACGCAACGAATGCGAGCAGGGCGAGCGCGGCGAATGTCCTGGTTATGGCCATAACGGAAGCAGGCTAGAGCGGTCTGCTGCCGCGCCTGAACGGATCCTCGCCGCGCACGAGGCGGATGACGATCATGACGACGGCTATCAGCAGGAGCAGGTGGATGAACCCGCCGATGGTGAATGCCGTGATGACGCCGAGGAACCATAGTATGAGCAGCAGTACCGCGATGGTAAGTAGCATGGCGCGCTGGTAATAAGGCGGATAAGCTAAGCGGGAACGGCAGCGCCGGGACAGGTGCCCGGGGGCCGCATACACGCACCATACCCGCAGCTGCATGAAGGCTCGCTGAAACACCCAGCCTTTGGCTGGGTGTTTCAGCGAGCCGTGAAAGCGGTTTCTCTTAGAACGGATTTTCGCCTCGTATGATGCGGACGAGCACCAGGATGATCGCGATGACGAGCAGGATATGGATGTACCATCCTATCGTGTAGACGCCGACGATGCCGAGCGCCCAGAGGATAAGGAGGATGATGGCGATAGTGAGAAGCATGGTGAGCGAGATGATTAGTATGTCTAAAGTATACGCCTATGTTCCTTCCGCCTGCGCGAGCCGGTGCATAAGCTTGCGCCACTGTGCGCTATGCACCATGATGCGGTTATGAAGGCACGGCGGAATCCACGCGCGAGACCGAAGCGGACAAGCGAGCGCCTGCGCGGGCCTGCACCCATATCCAAGGGCGACGTATTCCCGATGCGCCTTAATAAGTACCTTGCGCGCGAGGGCATCGCCACGCGCCGCGGTGCGGACGAGCTCATAGAGAAGAAGCGGGTACTCGTAAACGGCGCGGTCGCAAGCGTCGGCATGAAAGTCGAGGAAGGCGACGAGGTGAGCCTGCGCAAGAGCGCGAAGCCGCGCGAATTCGCGTATGTGCTGTTCAACAAGCCGGCCGGCGTCGACACGCATGCGGAACGCAACGGAACCCCGGACGCGCTCGGGATGCTGCCGCCGGAACTGCGTGCGCTGCACCTGTTTCCGGTCGGGCGTCTCGATAAGGAATCGTCGGGCCTGATGATCTTCACGAACGACGGGCGCATTACCGACCGCCTCCTCAATCCCGCGCACGAGCACGAGAAGACCTACGACGTGACGACGAAGGAGCCGCTGCGCTCCAATTTCAAGCAGCGCATGGAAGAAGGCGTGGATATCGAAGGGTATCGGACGGAGCCCGCGAAGGTGGAGATAGTGAATGGCAGCCGCGCGCGCATCACCCTCACCGAAGGCAAGAAGCACCAGATACGCCGGATGGTGGTCGCGCTCGGCGGCCAGGTGCGCACACTCAAGCGCATACGCATCATGTCGCTCACGCTCGGCACGATTCCCGAAGGCGGCTATCGCACGCTTTCAGGCGATCCGCTTGCCGCGTTCCTCGCATCGCTCGGCCTCGCGAACGCGGGACTGTAGCGCTACGCGAGCAGGTCGCGGCGCTTGGTTTCGAACTCTTCCTTCCCTATCTCGCCCTTCGCGTAGCGCTCTTCGAGCAGGTCGAGCGCGGGGCTCCGGTGGAACGCGCGGCGCATACGGTGATGCGCCCGCGGGCCCGCGATGAGCCGCACGACGATGACCACTATCGCGATGACGATGATGAAGGTTATAAGCGAGGCGAGCCCGTGCGCGAACCCGTAATCCGGCCCGTATTGGTAGGTATACATATGGTGCATAGGCATACAGTATAGCGGATTAAGGCGGCGTGAATGCTCCGCCGGCAATGAGCGGCTAGCGCTGGAATTTGTCGAACGCGTTCTGAAGATATGGCGCGATATGCCCGAGTCCCGGAATGACGCCGAGGTACGAAAGCACGAGCCCGAGGATGAGGACCGCGACGATGCCACCGATGATCGCGCCGCCGCCCTGCAGGATGCCGTTCCAGAACGCCTGGCGCGGACTCGGCGTGCGTTCCTTTATCTCTTCGAGCTCCTGCTCGATGGCGGCAAGGTGGCGCAGGCCTTCGCGCTCGATGTCGGCTTCCATGATGGCAGTACTATAGCATCCGCTTATACCGCCTTCGCGAGCGCGAGCTTTTGCGCGCGGGTAAGTCGCTTGATAGCGGCTTCGCGCACGAGGGCGGCGGCGCGCGAAGCGCGCCGCTCTTTGTATATGAGTGTTATCGGCCGCCGGCCGCTCGTGTATCGCGCGCCCTTCGTCGAAGCATTATGCTCCCGGATGCGGCGGGCGACGTCCGTCGTGACGCCCGTATAAAGCGTTCCGTCCGCGCAGCGCCCGATGTAGACGAACCATCGCGCGGCGGCCGGTTTATTTTTCATGGCTATTTCGCAAGGTCGAGCACCTGGTCGATGCGAATCTGGCTCACGAATTCCGGGACGTGGCTCACGAGCACCATGGCGCCTTCGTACTGATCGAGCGCTTTGGCGATGACCGGCACGTGGCGGAAATTTATGTGGTTGGTCGGCTCGTCGAGGATAAGGAGGCCCGGCTTCATGAGAACGAGCTGCGCGAACGCGACGAGGCCTTTCTGTCCGTCGGACAGCGTGCCGATGCGCTTGCCCATCGCGTCGCCCCCGATGAGAAATCCGGCCGCGGTCTTGCGCATCATCTCCTCGTCCTGCTTGCCCATCGACTTCATGAGGGAGTCGAACACGGTGTCGTTCCAGTCGAGGGTCGAGAAGTCCTGGCGGTAGTAGCCAATCTTTACGCCTTTTTGTATTGCCACGCCTTCAGCAGTCCCGTTCGCGATGCTTTCGAGCAGCGTCGATTTCCCGATGCCGTTGGGGCCTGCGAGCAGCAGATGGTGCTTTTTCTTGAGCGCGACGCTCGCCTTGTGCGTCTTTATCTTTCCTTTCGCGCCGAGCGTCGTGAAGGACGATATCGTGAGTATCTCGCCGATGATGTCGGGCTGCGCGGGAATCGTGAACGGGCGGATGGTCTTGTCCTCGCGGCGCACGTCCGCCTTCTCTTCTTCCATCTCCTCTATCTCCGTGCGCATCTTCTTGGCGACGAGGCGCATCTTGCCTCCTTTCTGCGCGAAATAATTCGCCTTGTCCTTGTTATCCTGGATCTTCTTCGCGAGCCGCGCGTTGAGGCTGTTCTCGCGCTCGATGCGCAGGGTTATTTCCTTGAGCACGTCATTATACGTGCCTACATACTGCTCGACGACGCGCGTGTGCACGTCGAGGTAGAGCACGCCATGCGTGAACGCGTTGAGGAATTCCGCGTCATGCGATATGACCATGCACGTTTTCGCATAGTCCTTCAGGAACGCGGTCAGGTGCTCGATGCCCGCGGCATCGAGGTTGTTGGTGGGCTCGTCCAGAAGCAGCAGGTCCGGGTCCTGGATGAGCGCGGACGCGAGCAGCAGGCGCGCCTGCTGGCCGCCCGAGAACGATTTGACGAGCCGGTCCTTGGGGGCGGCGAGGTTCACGGCATCGAGCGCGGCGTCTATCTTCGGATCGATGTCGTAGACCTTCTTCGGGAATCGCTTCTCGAAGAACGCGCGGACCGTCAGCTCGCGCTCGTCCGGCAGCACCGACTGATGCGCCATGGCGATGGTGAGGCCCGCCGGTTTCTGTATCGCGCCGTCGTCGGGCGTAAGCGCGCCGGTGATGAGCTTGAATATGGTCGACTTGCCCGCGCCGTTCTGGCCCATGAGCGCCATCTTCATCCCCCGGCGCAGCGTGAAGCTCGCCTCGTC
>DASVLW010000019.1:0-15072 GCA_036384675.1 Minisyncoccota bacterium | reverse complement strand
TACCCAGGCGGCTCGCTTACCGCGTTAGCTTAGCCTCGCAGAGGGTCGATACTCCGCAAAGCGAGCGAGCAACGTTTAGGGCCAGGACTACCGGGGTATCTAATCCCGTTCGCTACCCTGGCTTTCGTGTGTGAGCGTCAGGAATGGGCCAGTCTGCTGCCTTCGCCTTTGGTGTTCCCCACGATATCAACGGATTTTACCCCTACACCGTGAGTTCCACAGACCTCTCCCATCCTCAAGTCGCGCCGTTTCCCCCGCCGACTACAAGTTGAGCTCGTAGATTTTACGGAGGACTAACGCGACCGCCTCGACACCCTTTACGCCCAGTGATTCCGGATAATGCTTGGGGCCTCTGTATTACCGCTCCTGCTGGCACAGAGTTAGGAGCCCCTTATTCACCGGGTACCGTCAATAATTTCGTCCCCGGTAAAAGGTTTTTACGTCCCGAAGGACTTCATCAACCACGCGGCGTCGCTCCGTCAGGCTTTCGCCCATTGCGGAAGTTTCTTGACTGCAGCCTCCCGTAGGAGTATGGGCCGTATCTCAGTCCCATCGGTGGGGGTCAGCCTCTCAGCTCCCCTAAGCGTCGTAGCCTTGGTACGCCATTACCGTACCAACTAGCTGATACTACGCAGGCGACTCCCGGAGCGAAAAACCTTTACTCTCGCGAGACTATCGGGAATTACCCAACCTTTCGGTTGGCTATGCCCGACTCCGGGGGATCTACCTACGTGTTACTACCTCGTCTGCCGGTTGCCTTGCGGCCCCCTTGACTTGCATGCCTTATCCACGCCGCCAGCATTCATCCTGAGCTAGGATCAAACTCTCATTAAGAATAAGCGGAACAAAACAAAACACTTGTTACACGTTGTGCACGTATGAAGTTGTCGAAGAGCATTAAAACCGCCCCGCTTGGGGCAGTAGGACTATCCTATACCCCCTGAAAAGGGGCGTCAAGTAGCCAGTACCCTCTAAGAATAACCCCGGACGGCCCCTATGAGATAGGCCGAAATGCCCTTCAGTTCATTGGCATTCCAAGGCGAATTTGCTAAACTAAGGGTACAAATGGCCTTCGGGCTCGGCGGCCGGGTTATCGGCCCCAGAAATATGAGGGATGCCGTCAAGCGCTGCTTTGACGGCATTCTTTATTTTTTCATGCTCAAGCGTCGTTATAAATCCAATTTTGGTATAGAGACGCTTTGAAGACAGGGCTTTCACTTGCGAAACGATCGCCATGCGCGCCATGCCATCCGATACGGCGCACGGCAGATAATATGGATTACCTTTAAGCCTGGTCGTAAGAGGAACCGCCGTCATAAGGTGCTTGTTGAATTTCCTGATGATGAGTACCGGGCGCAGGAACAAACTCCCCTTTCCGTCTTGTTCATAGCCGACATTCAATCCTGCGTACGCCCACCACACCTCGCGCTCGTCGAAATAAACTTCTCTATGCTTTTCGTAAGCCTCTATGCGTTTTTTGCGTTTGTTCCAGCGATCAAAATCCTTTTGCATGCGCCGAGCCTAGCCTGCTGCCGATGAAATAAACTTAAAAAAAATAAGCTGTGTATAAACACTCTTGAGAGCGGGTATATACTAAAATTATGGCAACGCTCATACAGCCCACGATAGTTTCGGTGTCCGGCGGATTCGACCCCTTGCACATCGGGCACCTGCATCTTATGGAGAAGGCCAAGGACCACGGGGACAAGCTGGTCGTCATCCTGAACGACGACGAGTGGCTGATGCGCAAGAAAGGATTCGTATTCATGCCGCTCAAGGAACGGGCCGAGATGCTCTACGGGTTCCGCTGGGTGGACGATGTCGTCATACGGGAGCCGCGTGAGACCTATGACGTCATCCACATGCTTGCCAAGCTCGACGTCCATATATTCGCGAACGGCGGAGACCGAAAAACCGAACAGGATATTCCCGAGGCTCAGATATGCAAGGAGAAGGATATAAAAATGATTTTCGGCGTCGGAGACCTGGACAAGGCTCAAGCGAGCACGTGGCTCATCCAGAATTTCCTGAAGCAGGTCGAAGGCAAGATAGACCGCATCAAAGAGACCGGCAAAGCGCTTTGAGGAGCGTGTCAACGTTGCGCACCGGTGCGAGGGGCGTATGATGAGGGGTAGCCGTCAAGCTTTGCTCATGCACCAACCCTAATGCGAGAACGAGTCATCGTGTCCGTGGGAGGTTCGCTCATAGTCCCTGAAGGGATAGATAGCGCGTTTTTGGCCGATTTCCGCGCGCGCATCCTTTCCGCAGTCGAGCAAGGCTTCACATTCTATATCGTCACGGGCGGCGGCAAGACCGCCCGCCGCTATATCGAAGCCGCGCATGAAGTGCGCGGCGATTTAACGCCCGAAGACCTGGACTGGCTCGGCATCCATGCGACGCGCCTGAACGGCCACCTGATGCGCACGCTGTTCGAGGAGCAGGCATACAAGCGCATGGTCAAGAACCCGAGCCGCGACATCGAAAGCGACGAGCCCATCATCGTGGGCGCCGGCTGGCGCCCCGGCTTCTCCACGGATTATTGCGCGGTCGCGGCGGCGAAGATGCTCGGCGCGACGCGCCTCGTGAACCTTTCGAACATCGACTACGTATACGACAAGCATCCGAAGAAATATCCGGACGCGAAGGCGCTGCCGAAGGTTTCCTGGAAGGACTTCCGCGGACTCATCCCGGCCGAATGGGACCCGGGGCTCTCTTCCCCGTTCGATCCGGTAGCGGCAAAGGAAGCGGAGTCGCTCGGGCTCGAAGTGGCGGTGATGAACGGCGCGCGTCTTTCCGAATTCACGAACTATCTCGAAGGCAAGGATTTCAAGGGAACGGTTATTTCATAGGCGGCGACAGGAAAAACCGGCAGCGTTCGCTGCCGGTTTTGCTTTTGCGAGCCAACGCCCTACCCTATCCGCGGATCGGTTATCTCGACCGGATAGGCGCAGCCCTTCGTCTCGCATTCATATTTTGATGCCTGATTCAGCGCGCTCGTCGTGCTGGTCCGCGCCTGGTATATCTTGAGCTTCATCTGCTTGCAGTGCGGGCATTGGACCGTCGCCAGAAATATCCATTCGAGCGGCGGCAGCTCGGTTGCGGTATCCATTCGTCTTCTCCCAAAGAACTGGTACGGCTCTGCCGAAACGCAAAACCCCTCCGCGAGGAGGGGGCTGGCTTGATGGGTGGCGGTTACGCGCGCATCAGGACAATCCTCTCCTCACGAGGGGATGTAAACCAATACGCGGCGCAGGCCTTATGCATGGAAAGAGTGTAGCAGCTCATGGATGATGCGCAAATTAAGAGCCGAGTTCCGCGAGCGCCGCCAGCGCGTAGTAGCGGACTTTCGGAAGCAGGTCCGCGCGTTCGAGATCATCCCTCGAAAACCATTTATAGTCGGTTTCTTCTTCCATGCGTACGTCCCGGCCCTGCGCGCGCCCGAAGTACACGAGGTCGACATGCTCGTGAGGCTCGCCTACCCGGAAGTGGTGGCGGTTCATGAACCGGGGCGGGATAAGGTCCCGCTCATCGTCGTTCTCCGCGCTCTCGGAATGCGGACCGATGAGCTCGACATCAAGCCCTGACTCTTCCTTCGCTTCGCGCACGACCGCTTCGTTTGGGTCCTCATCGAGCTCGATATGCCCGCCGACCGGCAGCCACTTCCCCGTCTTCGTATGCAGGTGGAGGAACACGGCGTTATCATGCACGATATAGACGCTTGCCGTGAAATCTATCTTCTCGTGGATGTGCGCCATGGCTACTTGAATCGCGCGAGCGCGGAGTCTATCTGCGCATGCAGTTCCTCGGGCGTGCCGTCGTTCCTGAGCGCGACATCCGCCATCTTCATGACGCCCGGCACGTTCATGTCGTGCGCCGCTTCATTGTGCCACTCGCGTTCTTCCTGCATGACCCAAGTATCGAAATCGACATGATCGGTATGCGAGCCGCGCTGAGTCGTGCGTTCATAGCGGACATGGCGGTCGGCATCGACCGAGAAGAGCAGCGCGCCATGCTCTTTGAGGAATTCCGCTTCCTTTATCGCGCGGACAGATTCGATGACGGCATCGCCGCCGCCGGCTATAGCCCGCATGCACAGCGTCTCGATGATATATGAGGGACGGTGCTTCTCGCGCAGATCGTTCGCCACGAGGCGCATCGAGCTGCGGTCCACGACGAGCCCCCTGTTCCGAATCTCTTCCGTGATGAATTCGCGCGCGGAATAGTGCCTGAATCCCTTCTGCTGCACCAGGTAATCGACGACCGTGCCCTTGCCTGCTCCATTGGTGCCGGTGACGCCGATGATCATGGAACCATCCTAGCAGCCGCGCAGGACCGGCGCAAAAGCGCCGGCGCCCTAGGGCGCCGGCGCTTTATGGCTATACCTGAAAGGCTACTTGTCCGAGTAACCGAGCCAGCGCGCGAGCGGCACCAGGAGCGGAGCGGCAAGCAGGATGGACGAGTACGTACCCGCGACGACGCCGACCAGAAGCACGATGGCGAAATCGATGGTGGCGGCGCTGCCGAGCACCGCGAGCGCGAGGAGCGCGAGCACGACGGTGAGCGACGTGTTGATAGAGCGGCCGAGCGTCTCCGTGATGGCCTGTCCCACGACTTCATCGAACGGCTGGCGGACATTCTGCTTCTCGTTGTTCGCGAGGTGCTCGCGGACGCGGTCGAAGATGACGATGGTGTCATTCACCGAATAGCCGAGGATGGCCAGAAGCGCGACGACGAACAGCGTGTCCGCTTCAGCGCCCGTGAAGTGCGCGAGGATGGCATAGAATCCGGTCGGGATGATGATGTCGTGTATGAGGATGGCGATGACCGCGAGGCCGTAGACCCACGACGGCACCGGGCGCGACACGCGGCGGAATGCCCACGTGATATAGAGCACGATGGCGAGGATGACAGCGACGAGCGCCCAGATGGCCTTCTTGCCGAGCTCGGAGCCGAGCGACGGACCGATGGACGTGAAGCGGGATTCGGTGAGCGCAGCGGTCGTGGACGAGGTCGTCGCGGCGCTCTGGCCCGGAAGCGTCATGGCGACCATCGCGGTGCCGGACGCGACGGTCGCCGTCGAGGTCGCGGATGCAGGAGCGGCCGTCGTAAGCCCGAGCGCCTTGAGCACCGCCTCGTGCTGTTCGGGAGTCAGGGTCGGCGCGCGCAGCGTGACGCCGTTCTCGCCGCTCTCGCGCAGCGAGGTCTCGCCGAGCTTGAGCGCGTCGACATTGCTCTTGAGCGTATCAAGCGGCGGGCGCGCGTCGGTGTACTGCACTTCGACCAGGGAGCCGCCGGTGAAGTCGATGGAAAGCGGCATGCCGAAGAACGCGATAGCGCCGATAGCCACCGCGAGGATGACGCCGGTGATCCAGAAGAAGATGGTGCGGTGATTGACGATATACATACGATTTTCTTAGTTCCGGACTAGTGCTTATGGAAGCCGCTCGACATCAGGAAACGCCATGCGCCCTGCGCGTGCTCGGGCAGTATGGCGAGCAGGAAGACGCGCGAGACGGTGACGGCGGTCAGCAGGGATGCCATGACGCCGAAGCCGAACACGAGCGCGAAGCCCTGGACGATGCCCGTGCCGAGCCAGAAGAGGATGGCGGCCGAGATGAGCATGGTGAGGTGCCCGTCGCGGATGGCGGGCCATGCGCGGCTGAAGCCGATATGCGCGGCTTCGCGGGTTCCCTTCTCCTTGCGCAGCTCTTCCTTTATGCGCTCGAATATGAGCACGTTCGCGTCCACGGCCATGCCGATGGAAAGGATGAAGCCGGCGATGCCGGACGCCGTGAGCGTGATAGGTACGATCTTGATGACCGCGACCGTGATGATCATGTAGATAACGAGCGCGAGCGCCGCGACAACGCCGCCGAGGCGGTACCACAGCACCATAAAGAGGGCGACGAGCGCGAAGCCGACGACGCCCGCAAGGAGGCCGTCATGATATGCCTGGTCGCCGAGCGTGGAACCGATGCTGTCGCTCGACTCGAGCTCGATAGGCACCGGCAGCGCGCCGAAGTTGAGGTTGCGCACGAGGTCGCGCGCCTCGTTCGGCGTGAACTGGCCGTTTATGACGGCCGTGCCGCCCGGGATGGCTTCCTGGATGACGGGCTCGCTGATAGGCTCGCCGTCGAGGTAGATGGCGAGATGCTTGCCGATGTTATTGGCGGTTATGTCCTCGAAGAGCTTCGCGCCGTCGTCGGTGAAATGAAGCACGATGGTCGGCGTGGAAAGCGCCGCGGTCGCGCCGGACGCGAACTGAAGCTCGGAGTTCTTGAGGTAGCGGCCGGTGAGCCCGGTCGACTTGTAGAGCGGCGTGCCGCTTGCGGTCTGGCCGTCCTCGAGGCGGAACTCGAGCACCGGCGTCTTGCCGATGGCGTCGACGGCCGCCTTTACGTCGGTGACGCCCGGCAGGTCGACCAGCAGGCGGTCTTCGGGCGCGCCCGAGACGACGCTCGAATGCTCGAGCTCGACGAGCGGCTCCGCGACGCCGAAGAGGTTTACGCGGCGGTCGATGACATCCTTGAGGGATTCGAGTGCGCCCTGCTTATCCGTCGTGATATTGCTCGTGTCCGCCTTATAGACGAGCTCGGTGCCGCCGGCCAGGTCGAGACCCAGCTTTACGGCGTACTTGGAATCCGGGGCGTTGGTGGACCATACGAAATACCCGAGCAAGAGAGCCAGCGCCAGAACGACGATGGCTGCGATACGGTAGCGAGTCATGATGCGGGCAGTATAGACCAAAATACGAAAAAGCGAAGGGTTGCCGAAGCGTACGGCCTGTGTCCTTCTCTATCTGCCGGGCCGGGCGGCGGCGGCACGCTCGGCGAGGGTAATAGCGTTCTGGAAGAGGCACGCGACGGCGACGGGACCGACGCCACCCGGCACCGGCGTGAACACCGATGCGACCCCGGCGCAGGCAGGGTCCGCATCGCCGACGATGGCGCCGTTCGACTCCGACGTGCCCGCGTCGATGATGATGACGCCCTGCTTCACCATGCCCGGCTTGATGAGGCCCGGCGATCCGGCGCCCGATACGATGAGGTCGGCGGCGGCGAGGGCCTGCGCGAAGTCCGCGGACTCGCGGGTCAGGACCGTGACTGCGGCTCCCTGCTGCGTGAGCCACGCCGCGCACGGTTCGCCCACCAGCCAGCCGTTTCCCACGACGACGGCCCGTGCGCCGTTCACGCCCGCGCCAGCGCGCTCAAGTATCGTTTTCATCGCCGCGACGACCGGCGGCAGCATCGGCTCCGGGTGCATGAACGCGCCGTGGTTGAAGCGCGTCCGCGCGGCGTCCGAAAGCACGTCGGCATCCTTGTCGAGCGGTATGGCGTTCAGCACCGTTTTTGCCTCAACGCCCGCCGGCAGCGGCAGCTGCACGATGACTGCGTCGGCGGCTTCGGCTGCGGCCGTCACGCTCGCCGCGATATAGAGGCCCTTGGCGTCGGCCGCCAGATCGACAACCTGCATCTCGATGCCGGCCTTGAGCGCCTGCACCTTCTTGATGCGCAGATAGGACGCCGTAGCGGCGGAGCCGTCGGCCGCGATGGCGACGAGGCGCAACGCGCGGCCGAAGGCCGCGACGCGTTCGCGCGTCGAAGCGATGATTTCCCCTGCTATCGCCCTGCCGTCGACTATCATGCGGATGCTTCGGCGCCTCTGCTGCGGCGGGACGCCGGCGGTACGAACGATTCATACGCGCCGTCGGTGTAATAGAACGCGTCGAAGCTCGGATACGTATAGTCGTAGCCGAGCATGCGCGTGATCTTCGACCCGTCGACGTTTATCGGATACGAATAACCCTTCCAGCTGCCCCGGGCCGTCGGAATCTTGCCGCGGGTCGCGTGCCAGAACACGAAGAACGGCAGGCGCACCATCCACGGATAGATGAGAAGCGCGCGCTTCCCCACCGCCCGCGCCATGTCGCGGCCGTATACGGCCGGCCCCGGCGGCGCGGCGTTGAATGCCTCGTAGCCCGGCACCGCAGCGCCGAACGCAAGCCGCTCGACGATGCCGGCGATATCGTCCTCATGGACGTACTGGCGTAGCCATTTCGGCGTCACCGGCACCCATGCGGTCATCGCGGCGATGATGTTGTAGACGGGCGACTTCTCCTGCTTCAGCGTGCCGGAAAGCGCCGCCTGCAGGCCGAAGCGGATGCGGACGAAGCGGCCGCGCGGGCCGGTGATGGCCGCGGGGCGGATGATGGAGACCTGCGTCCCGGGCCGCGCGGCATCGTACTTCTGCCGCAGATGCTCTTCCGCGATGCGCTTCTCCTCCGCATACAAGTAATCGGTCTTGCGGAACGGCTCGTCTTCGGTGAACCGGTGCTCGGTCGTGTTGTCCGCAAATGCGCCGTAGGACGCGACGGTCGAGAAATAGATGAGCCGCTTCACCGACGGCGTCATGAACGAGAAGTCGAAGACGTTGTCCGAGCCATCGATATTCCATTTCCACGTGAGCGTGTGGTCGCCGTATATCTCGCGGATCTGCCACGCGGTATGGATGACGATGTCGGGCTGATATTTCGCAACGGCATCCTGCCATGCGTCTGCGGTATTCATCTGCAGATAGACGAGCTTCTCGATGCCCGCGAGCATTTCAGGCAGCGGCTCCTTGTCGAGGCCGATGATGCGCTCGACGTCTTCGCGGGCGGCGAATTTCTCGACGAGCAGCGCGCCGACGTACCCTGCCGCGCCCGTAATAAATAGCGTGTGCTTCATGCGCGTAGTCTACGCTACCAGGAACTTACCCGGAAGAACATGCGCTTCAGAGTCTTGAGCGCGATGACCAAATCGAGCCCCAGCGACCGGTTCTTGAGGTAATAGAAGTCGTATGCCAGGCGCATCTTGGTCTCTTCGATGGAGGACGGGCTGATGGCGCCCGGCTCGTACTGCTGGTTTATCTGAGCCCAGCCGGTGATGCCCGGCTTCACGAGGTAGCGCGCGTCGTAATACGGGATGGCTTCCGCGAGCCGCTTCCCCAGTGCCTGCAGGTCGTTCCTCGGCCCGATGAGCGAAAGCTCGCCGCTGATGACGCTCATGAACTGCGGGAATTCATCGAGCGAGGTGCGGCGCAGGAAGCCGCCCACACGCGTGACGGTATTCGCGCCCTCTCCCGGCCACATGCCGCCGTCCGAAAAGCGCATGCTGCGGAACTTGTATGCGCGGACCGGCGCGCCGCGCTCGCCGAGCCGTTCCTGCCGGACGAACAGCGAGCCCGGGCTCTCTATCTGGAGCGCCGCCCATACGAACGGTACGGCGATAGCGGTGACAACGCCCATCAGGATACCGCCCGCGATGTCGATGAGCCGCTTCATCGCGGCATACACGATGGTGTTGGCCGGCGACACGTTGCGCAGGAACCACTCGTACTCGAGCCGCGAGAGCGGTATGCGGTCGAAGACTTCCTCGTACACGTTCTCGAATTCCGCGAGCTGATACCGGCGTTCGAGCCGGCCGAGGCGATAGAGCACGGGCAGGATATCGACGGACTTCACCTGGTCGGTGTCGACGACCAGCAGGCTCACGCCCGCTTCGGAAAGCTCGCGCGCGAAGCGCGCGGGATCGTCCAGATCTTCGGGCTTCCGCACGTACGTGAAGCGTATACCGTAGCGCGCGTTGCCGTTCACTTCATGCGCGAGCTCGTCGGCTTCGGCGCCCGACGCGATGAGCGCGGCGGAAAGGCGCGCGCCGCGCGCCGTTATCTTCGGATGGATGGCGAGCCGCCACAGAAATATGACCGCGAGCGACACGACCAGGTAGATGATGAGGACGGTCTTCGGCGCGATACCGAACACCGGTACGAGGAAGAAGAACACCGCCGCGAGCGCGATGTTGAATGCCTGCGTCTTCATGAGGGCGTCGGGCAGGCGGCTCTTGAACAGCAGTATGCGCTTGCTGTAGAGGCCCGACAGATAGAACACGATGAGCCACGCGGCGAACAGCAGCGCGAACGGCTCCGCGTGATCCAGAATGGTCGCGCGCGACGGCACTTCCCCGTATCGCAGCAGGAGCGTAATCCACAGGGACACGACGAATGCCGCCGCGTCTCCCAGAAGGAGGCCCAGGGCAGCTTTCTTGCTACCGAGAATCATAACTACCGGGAATCATGGCTGTCAGTTATATACTATATACCTATCTTGATGGAAGAACGTTACCCGCCCCAGGGACCCGAAAAGGTCCTCTATCTTATAACCAAGGCCACCTGGGGCGGCGCCCAGCGGTATGTCCTCGACCTCGCGAAAGCGATGCGGGATGCGGGACACGACGTGGCCGTTGCCTATGGCGCGCCGGGACGGCTCGTCGAGGAACTGGAGGCCGCCGGCATACGCGCCATCGCCCTTTCGGATGTCGGGCGCGACATATCCCTGGCGCGCGACCTGCGCGCGTTTAAAAACCTGCTCGCGCTCCTGAACGCCGAACGGCCGGACGTGCTTCACGTGAACAGCTCGAAAGCGGGCGGGCTCGGCGCGCTCGCCGGCCGCTTGGCACGCGTGCCGCGCGTCATATTCACCGCGCACGGGTGGGCATGGAACGAAGGCCGCCCATTCTGGCAGAAGCTCATCATCCGCGCGCTCGCCTATGCGACGGTGCTGCTCGCGCACGAGACGATATGCGTCTCGAACGCGATGAAGAAGGACGCGCGCTGGATGCTCGGGTGCCGGCGCAAGCTCGTCGTCATCAAGAACGGGCTGCGCGCGCCTGAATTCCTGCCGAAGAAAGCGGCGCGGGCGAAGCTCGCGCCGGACGCAGCCCAGCCGCTCTGGATAGGGATGCTGTCGGAGCTTCATCCGACCAAGCGCGTTAAGGACGCGGTGGAAGCGATGGCGCTTATCACGAAGCGCCATCCGGACGCGCTCCTCGTCGTCATGGGCGACGGCGAAGAGTATACGGACCTCGAGCTGCTTATTCATGAGCGCGACCTCGACGGCAGCGTCGTGCTCGCGGGATTCGTTCCCGACGGCGCCCGGTACCTGAAAGCGTTCGACATGTTCCTGCACGCATCGCGCTCGGAATCATTCTGCCTGGCGGTCGCGGAAGCCGGCTTGGCGGGGCTGCCGGTGGTCGCCACCCGCGTCGGCGGCATCCCCGAGATAATCGAAAGCCGCAAGAGCGGCCTCCTCGTTCCCCCGCTCCAGCCCGCACTCATCGCGATGGCGCTCGGGGAATATATCGAGGACCCGGCGCGCGCGGTGGACTTCGGCGCAGCGCTGCGGGACCGCGTCGCCGAGCGTTTCTCGCCCGACCGCATGATCGCGGAGACGGCGCGCGCCTATTTCCCGCACGCTAGCCGCTGAATTCCTGGCCTACCGCTTCGCGCGGCACGCTGCGTCCGCTCTTCGCGAGCGACGCGACGATGCCCAGAGACGAGAACTCGAGCACCAGATGCGAGCCGCCATAGCTCATGAACGGGATGGTCGTGCCGGTAACGGGCAGTATGCCGACATTGATGCCTGCGTGTATCGCGACATGCGCGGAGATGAGCAGCACCACGCCTACGGTAAATAGCGCGTCGAAATTCGTCGCGGATTTGCGGGCGATGCCGATGAGGCGCGTCAGCAATAGTCCGTACAGCAAGAGCACGAATGCGATGCCGACGAATCCCCATTCCTCGCCGAATGCCGAAAATATGAAGTCTGTTTCGTATTCCGGCAGGAAGCGCAGCTTCGACTGCGTGCCGTAGCCGATGCCTTTCCCGAACCACTCTCCCGACCCGATGGCGATGGTCGCCTGATACGCGTTGTACCCCGCGCCGCGGATGTCGGCCGCGGGGTTCACGAACGCGATGATGCGCGTGCGCTGATAGTCGTGCAGGCCGAAGAACCAGAGCCCCGTCGCCGTCACGAGGCCCAAGAGCAGCACGGCCGCTAGATGCTTTTTCGATATGCCCGAGACGAGGATCATGCCGAACCATATGGCCGACATGATGACGGCGGTGCCGAGATCCGGCTGCACGAGTATGAGCAGTATGGGAGCGGCGGCATACGCGCCCGATACGAGCACGTGGCGGATGTTGCCGATATCCGTATGGCGTCGGGAGAAATATTTGGCGAGCAGCGCGATGAGCACGAGCTTCGCGAGGTCCGCCGGCTGGAACGAGACCGGGCCGAGGTCGAACCAGCTCTTGGCGCCCAGGGTCGCGTGCCCGACGACGAGCAGCGCGATGAGAAGCACGAGCACGACGGCGTAACCCGTGATGATGACCGGCGTACGGCGCAGGAAGCGCATGTCGCTCGCGGCGAGCGCGAAATACGCGATGATGCCGACGCCGAGCCATACGAGCTGTCGCGGCGCCAGGGATGTCCCGTCGCCGTACGTGTGCATGGTGAGTATGCCAAGCAGCGTGAGCGCGGCCGCGATGGCGACGAGCGGCCACTCGGCGAGGAGCGTCCGCAGCAGGGTCGGCGGGCCGGTCATGGCGAAAGCGGTATCACCGGCAGGATGTCGACGCGGGCGATGGGCGCCGCAAACGGCGCATTCCACGTGAAGGTCGCCATGCTCTCGCCATTGGCCGGGATGGCCGGCAGCACCGTCTGGGATGCGCCGATGGCGTTGCCGTCCGCGCCGAACGCCGTCGCGATGACTTTCACGTTATAGAGCGGCGATGGCGACGGATTCGATACGGTCGCGGTGATGCGCGGCGCGACTGCTTCGTTCGCGACGCTGTAGCTTCCGGCCTTCGGGATGACGCGCGTGTCGGCATAGCGCAGCCAGCGCAGGCCGTTGTCGAACGAAAGGAATGCACGCGCCACCTGCTGATTGCCCGAGAAGAAATCGGGAACGTAGACCGGCACGACGGTGCCCGGCGGCAGGTCCGTCGTCCCCTGCTTGCTCGCGACGAGTATGCCGTCGGGTCCGTAGAGGCTGATGGTGAACGGCGCCGCTTCGGCCGCCGCATCCGGGTTCGAGTTCGTGACGTACGCGATGACATCGGTGCGGCCGGGCGCCGGCGAAAGCTGGCGGACGAAATCCACGGTCGGCGCGTTTTCGTCGACCGTGCACAGCGTCGTGCACGATCCGCCGCAGTCGACGCCGGTCTCGTCGCCGTCCTGCTTGCTATCGACGCATGTCGGCGCCTTATAGAAGGTCGCGATGAGTATGATGGCGAGCGCCGCGACGAGCACCGCGCACACGCCGCCCCCGATATACAGCCTGCGCCTTGATGCCCATGACATGCTCCCAGTATAAAGCAAAAACCGCCGAAGCGGTTTTTGTATTCGAGCACTTTGTTCTGGCGGCTACCTACTCTCCCTCGTTAGAAGTACCATCGGCGCTAGCGGGCTTGACTGCCGTGTTCGGAATGAGAACGGGTATGACCCCGCCGCCAAACCACCAGAACAAAACTCTCGAATATTAAGTGCTTGGCTGTCGCGTTCGGATGAGGACGGTATGTCCCCGATGCCGCCGCGACAGAACAAAACTCTCGAATAGAAACGTGCTCGGTTCGCCGACAATCGAATACGCATAGGTTAGAAAGCTGCACTCACGTCGTGCCCAGATCGTGCCATACACGGTTCCGCACAAGAGACTGGACTTATTAGTACGTCTCGGCTCAATACCTTGCGATACTTTCACCTAACGCCTATCAACCTAGTCATCTGCTAGGAGTCTCATAACGATTACTCATCTTGGAGCATGTTTCCCGCTTATATGCTTTCAGCGGTTATCACGACCCGACATAGCTACGGAGCGGTGCCCTTGGCAGGACAGCTCCCAGACCAGCGGTCAGTTCATCCCGGTCCTCTCGTACTAGGGACGACCCTCCTCAATAATCAACGCCTGTAGTAGATAGGAGACCAACCTGTCTCACGCATCTAGTTAATCATACGGATCCGACGAAAGGATCTCGTACGACGTTTCCCGCATTGCTGCGGGGATCGGACTGTAACTTCACCGGTTCTCGGTGATCAACATTCAGTCTCTACGGGCGCGAAGGATACCTTCGCTTCCCTCGGTATTATCCGCTGATGTGCGGACTCCACCGATATTAGTTGATGTGGTCCTTATATATTCCTATATAAGGCCGCCGTGAATTGTTTTGTCGTTTCCTCGGGGTTCAAACCGTGGAGGGGCCAACCATGCGGTTAGCAACTCTACGGTTTGAACCCAGCTCGCGTAACATTTTAATTGGCGAACAGCCAAACGCTTGGGACCTTCTCCAGCCCCGCGCTATGTTGAGCCGACATCGAGGTGCCGAACTCCGCCGTCGCTATGGACGCTTGGGCGGAACTAGCCTGTTATCCCCAGGGTAACTTATATCCGTTAATCTCTGGCCGCATCTAAGGCGGACCATCGGTTCACTATGCTCTGCTTTCGCATCTGCTTGGCATGTACGCCTCGCAGTTAAGCCATCTTCTGCCATTACACTATCGGCACGGTTTCCATTCGCGCCTAGATGACCTTAATAGACTCCTCCGTTACTTTTTAGGAGGATAGCGCCCCACCAAAACTGCCTGCCACGCACGGTCCCGATAAGGTTCATCCTATCGGTTAGAAACTGCACACTTCAAGAGTGGTATTTCACTGGCGAGTCCATATCAGCCGAAACCGATACTTCAACCTCTCCCACCTATGCTACGCATGAAGCACGCAGCCCCAATACGAAGCTGCAGTAAAGCTCCTGGGGTCTTTTCGTCTAACTACAGGTATCCGGCATCTTCACCGGAATTGCATTTTCACCGAGCGAGTCCTCGAGACAGTTCCCCAGTCGTTACGCCATTCGTGCACGTCGGAATTTACCCGACAAGGAATTGCGCTCATGTATTCCCCTGACATGGACCATATCTTCATCCCCAAACTTTTACATTTGTGGACGCACGACGTATGGCCTCTCATTTGAGTCGTGGATTCAATCTATCGTTTCCGATAGAAGAGGTAGCTATGAATGACATAATTCTCTCGAAACTGTTTACGGTCTCCTATAACCGCCCCAATCCGTTCCGTGTTCGCGCCATTAATTAAAATGGTCGAACACGGAACCTTAGGACGATTATAGTTATCGCCGACATTCACCGGGGCTTGCACAGTCCAGCAATACAATCGAAATCGTATCACCAACCGTGATTGA
>DASVLW010000018.1:0-5820 GCA_036384675.1 Minisyncoccota bacterium | reverse complement strand
AGATATTCGCCGGTGATCGTGTTCTGCAGAGACACCGACGACGCATTCGTGCTGGACCAGGTGAGTATCACCGAATCGCCCGACGTTATCGATGAAACGGAAATATTGAGCGTACAGGTCGGAGGAGGCGGAGGCGTTGACGCAACGGTAACGTGTGCGGTGCAGTTAGCCGTCGCGCCGCCGGTGCCCGTCGCGGTGCCGGTGAACGTCCGGTCGGCGGTCACCGTTACGGTCGTAGAACCGCCGCTCGCTGGCGTCTCGGTTACGCCGTCGATGCTGAAGCCCGTCGCATTGCTCGTCTTCCACGTAAGCGTCACCGTGCCGCCGCCCGCAGGAAGCGAAGTCGGCGAAGCCGTGAGGAACGTACAGGAAGGGGTCGGCGTGGTCGGAGGAGGCGTGACCGTGACGGTCTTGCTGCAGTCATCATCGCCACCCGCACCTGTTACGTGCAGGTGATACGTCGTTGTCGTCGTAGGCTTGAGGACCTTCGATCCGCTGTCACTCACCGAACCGATGCCGTCGATAGTCGCGGTGAGCGCGGCCGTGGTCGTCCACGAAATCGTCACAGAATCGCCGGTCGTGATGGCCGTGAGCGAGACATTAAGCGTACAGCTCGCCGGTATAAGAGGCGCCGGGGGTGGTGGTGGCGGTGGCGGAGGTGGCGGAGGCGGAGGCGGAGGCGGAGGCGGATTGCAGTCGCACGGCGGCAGCGTCTGCGCGAATGCCGAGTGCGGCATCGCGAACCCGGCGGCGAACGAAAGCGCCATACCGAGAGACAACGTGGCGAGTACGGCGAATACGCCGACGGCGATCGGGCGTTTCCTCGCGTATTCGATATGTTCGTGCATGCTCGTCATACGTTGATGCGTTTGTCAGTGAATAAGAATCAATAAATGCAATCGAAATGATTGCCCTCCGCCGCTTTCGCGGCATACAAAAAAGAGAGGAGTATATGGCGGGCGCTTTGGGCGCCCGCCATACATACCGATGGTCAATTGCCGTCGCCGACTTCTTCGTCGCGAAGGTCCTCCGCATCGTGCCACCACAGCTTGGTGGGCCTGCCGCGGATGATGGTATGCGACTTTCGAGCTGCGACTTCGTCGTGATAGATCGTGGCGACCATTTCTCCGTTAACCCGGAGATAGTCGCCCGCCCGCACGTCGATTTCCCGAAGCTCGATGGTGTCGTCCTTCAGATGCTTGCAGAACACGATGTGGCATTTCTCCGCATCGTTCACGCAATCCATCGAAACCCGCATCCGGTTCTTGCCCTTCTGCAGGTAATGGCTGCCCATCCACCATGCTGACCCCCGGAGCTTTCCCTCCGAGTCCAGATCGCAATCGAGATCCTCCGGACACCGCATCAGATCGACGGCTTCATACTCGGTCTCGCCGGCGCGCAACAGCGCCGTACACTGATCGGCCAGAGTGTCGACGGTGCCCCACTGCCCATAGACGATATCGTTGTCTTCATCGTCCGAGTAGTAGTCGATGTAACCGCAGGGCTTTCTGCCCACGCGGCGACCGACCGGATTGGCGCAGTCCGACGCGCCGATGGTCGCGCCGGTATGGCGATCGACCATGGCCAGTTCCCCTTTTTTGAAGTAGTAGGGGCGCTGAAGGCAGTTTTCGCGCGGCGCGAATCCGGAACGCGAGCTGCTATCGGGCATCTCGCAATCCATGTAGTAGGTGCCGTCGTCGGGCTTCACCAGCTTGACTTCCTTGCGGAAGAACTCGTCGAGCTGCGAAACATCGGTGAGCGGCACGCCGTCAACCGACGCATTCGGGTCATTCGTCCTAATCCTGACGAGCAAGTCATGCGCGCTTGCGCAGGACCGGTCGTGGGGAGTATGGCATTTGACCGCGTCAAGAAGCGTCATGCCGGTCGGATCGACCGCCAGACTCTTCCTGATCGCGTCGGCGAGCTGCACGTTGACCGGCACCGGGCTGGCGTGGTCAGCGTACCAGAATCGCGCGCCGCGAGGCGCCGCGAAGGCGGGTGTCGCCGCAATGGTTGTTCCTGCAAACAGGGACAGGGCCAGCGCAGCGAGAGCGACTTTCTTCTTCATCGTTCTTCCTCTCTATAGAGCCGCGCTGAGGCGGCTAGAAGGTACGGTTGCAGGCGCGCATGCGCCTGGCTGTCTGCGGTTTGCAGAGAGCCATCTGCCCGGAGCCTAGGCTCCGATCAGGTGGCTATCGACAAGATGCGCGGTGACGACGAAGCGGTCCGACTTGGTATCGAAGGAGTCGCAGGTCGAAAGCGTGAGCCGGCTGCCCTCGACCGTCAGCGGGATGGCCGCCGAGTTCGCGTCTTCCTTCGTCACCGTATCTACCGCGTAGTCATACGCAGTACCGGATGAATACACGGTGATGGTGTCGCCGGCATGAAGCTTCTGAATGCCGTCGAAGGTCTTATACGCCTGGTTATTCACGATAGGCAGGTAGCTCGAATGGCCGAAGATAATGACGTTCCCCGCCCCGCCGAGCTTCGCGCTCGTCGGATAGCGGACAGCGCCTTTGAGAAGCGCATTGTCGAGCACCTCCGGATCCGTGGTGTCCGGATTCGCGACAGTCGCCGAAAGTTTGATCGACGGAATCTCGATTTTCACCGGAAGCTCCGAAACCGGCACGGCAACGGCGGCCGCCGCGAGCGACGACGTCGCAAGCGTGACGGCCGGCGTCGCATCCGCGACAACCGCAGCCGGATCCGGCACGATGCCGATCGCGTCGAGCGCGATGAACGAGAAGAGGAAGACCACGGCGAACACGCCGAGGAAGGCCCACTTCCGTTCATACGCCGTATGGGCGGCCCTCACGAGCCGGACGGTCTGGTGTACCAGGGTCATAGAATCCTATCCATATGTACACTATGCAGCTTTACTTGTCAAGTGGCCCCTGCTGAGCCCTTCCTTTTCTGTGGATACGTGTCGCAATCAGAATCGGGCCGGCTATTTGACAAAAAATAGGGGGTATGTTAAATATGGGCGCATGGAACACATCACCGTAACCGAAGGAACTCCGGCACGCCGCGCGGCGGTGGCCGGCCTTGCCGTCGTGGGCTTCTTCGCCCTCGTATTCATCGGCATGGTACTCGCGATATACGCAGCCCGCTTCGTGCCGAAAGCCGCCAACGGACTCTCGTCCGCCGCGGTGTACCTCGGCTCTATCTTTACCCCTGCGCAGGACGCGACGCTCGAGCCGGTCCAGACGACGGTGCCGTTCGATAACGGCCTCGTCGCGACGACCACCGCCACGACGTCCGTCGCGGCAGCGACCACGACCGCGACGACTACCACGGCGACCGCGGCAACGCGTCCCGCGACGACGGCCGGCACCCCGACGACCATCGTCGTCCCGACCGGCGGCACCGCTCCGGCGGCGCTCTACGGCCTCCCCGACCTTGCCGTCGACATCACGGCCGTCGGCTACCTGACGAGCAACGACACGAGCACGTTCGTCGCCTCGACCATCGTTCCGGACGGCAAGCGCGGCGCCGTGAAGTTCACCGTCCGCAACGCGGGCACGAACTCATCCGGCAACTGGACCTTCGACGCGAAGCTTCCGACGACCGGCTCCGACTACACCTATCATTCCAATTCGCAGAAGTCGCTGCTTCCGGGCGACCGCATCGACTTCGTGCTCGGCTTCGACCATGCCGACGACGGCGACCAGACCGTCACGGTCACGGTCGACCCGAACAATCGCGTGAACGAGTCGAACGAGCGCAACGACGAGTCCGACGCGCATATCAAAGTCGAGGATTAATCCTCCCTTCGTACGAGTGACGAGCAAACCCCCGCGGCTTCGCCGCGGGGGTTTGACTTTAATGCCCGTTCGGAGCGCGTGTTCGAATGACCCGTTAAATATCCAGCGTCGCGAGCTTCGCGTTGCTCTGGATGAACGACTTGCGCGACGCGACATCGGTGCCCATGAGCACGTCGAAGATATGGTCGGCTTCCTGCGCATCCTCGATGCGCACCTGCTTGAGGACGCGGCGCGCCGGATCCATGGTCGTCTCCCAGAGCTCGGACGCGTTCATCTCGCCGAGGCCCTTGTACCGCTGGACGTTCGCCTTGCGCGGCGCCTTGCCCGGCTTCTCTTCCGCTTCTTCTTCGGCCGGCGGCTCGCCGTCCTCGCCTATCTCGACCGCCTCGTCCACGCCCATGTCTTTGAGTGCGGCGGCCTTCTCGGCGTCGTCATACGCGTAGCGCACGTCCTTGCCGCGGGTGATCTTATAGAGCGGCGGCGTCGCGATGTATATGTACCCGCCGTCGATGACGGAGCGGAAATGGCGGTAGAACAGCGTGAGCAGCAGCGTGCGGATATGCGCGCCGTCCACGTCGGCATCGGTGGCGATGATTATCTTGTGGTAGCGGAGCTTTGAAAGGTCGAACACGTCGCCGATAGCCGTGCCGAGCGCGACGACAAGGTTCCGGATCTGCTCCGAACCGAGGATGCGGTCAAGGCGCGCCCGCTCGATGTTGAGGATCTTGCCGCGCAGCGGCAGGATGGCCTGCGTGCGGCGGTCGCGGCCGGTCTTTGCCGTGCCGCCGGCGGAGTCTCCCTCCACGATGAAGAGCTCGCTCTCTTCCGCGCTCTTGGTCTGGCAATCGGCCAATTTGCCCGGGAGCGTCATGCCTTCGAGCGCGCCCTTCCGGAGCACGGAATCCTTCGCGGCCTTCGCGGCCTTGCGCGCCTTGAGCGCGAGCAGCACTTTGTTGACGATGGCTTTCGCGTCGTCCGGATTCTCCTCGAGGTACGCCGCGAATGCCGTACCGAACACGCTCGCGACCGCGCCCTGCGCCTCTACCGATCCGAGTTTGCCCTTGGTCTGGCCTTCGAACTGGATCTCCGGCATTTTTACCGATACCACGGCCGTGATTCCCTCGAGCGCGTCGTCGCCGGTGAAGTTCTCCTCGCTTTCCTTCAGAATGCCTGCCGAGCGGCCATAGGAATTGAGCGTGCGCGTGAGCGCCGTCTTGAAGCCGGTGACATGCGTCCCCTGCTCCGGGTTGTAGATATTGTTCGCGAACGCCAAGAGCCGTGGGGTGATGTCGTCCACGTACTGCAGGCTCACTTCCACCGCCACGCCGTCGGCCTCCTTGTCTATATAAAAGATGTTCTTGTGCACCGGCGACTGGTGCTTGTTATAGAACGCGACGAGCGACTTGAGACCGCCCTCGAAATAGAACGCCATCGACGGAACCTCGAGACCGAGCTCACGCAGGTAGAACGCGTCGTCGGATTCCATGCCGGCGCGCGTTTCCTCGCGCGCATCGATGACGGTGATGCGCGTGCCCTTCACGAGGTACGCCTGCTGGCGCAGATGGTTCACGATCTTCTCCCAGTTCCATTCGATGCCGCCCGTGAAGATGGTCTCGTCCGGGCGGAACGTGGTGATGGTGCCGTGGAGCTTGGTCTTCCCCACCTGCTTCACGTTCGCGAGCGGCTTGCCGATCTTGTATTCCTGCACGTGGATGCCGCCGTCCTTGTGGACCGCGACGCGCGTGTTGGTCGAGAGCGCGTTCACCACCGACGCGCCGACGCCGTGCAGCCCGCCCGAGACCTTGTAGCCCGAATCGTCGCCGCCGAACTTGCCGCCCGCGTGGAGCGTGGTCATCACCATCTCGAGAGCCGAGACCTTCGTCTTCGGATGGATGCCGACCGGGATGCCGCGGCCGTTGTCCGCGACGCGCACGTAGCCGCCCGGCAGAAGCGCCACCTCGATGTCGTCCGCGAATCCGCCCATCGCTTCGTCGCGCGAGTTATCGAATATTTCCCAGATAAGGTGGTGCAGGCCGTCGGGACCGGTCGTACCGAT
>DASVLW010000017.1:0-6786 GCA_036384675.1 Minisyncoccota bacterium | reverse complement strand
GCGGAGAGCGTCGGGTTGCAGGAATTGACGGTAATCGCAGAACCGCCGCCGCTCACCGTGCAGGCTGCGGAAGCGGGCTTGCCGTTCGATGTCACGGTTACGGTTCCGGTCTTCGCGCCGGCGGTCGCATACGTCTTCGATACGCTCGCGGAACTTCCTGAAAGTCCATCCGTACCGCTCCAGCTGTACGTGTATGAACCGTTGCCTCCCGAAGCGGACGCCGTCCATGTGAAGGCGGTCCTGCCCGCATAGCCCGAGGACGGCGAAACGGTGCACGATGCGACCGGTGCGCAGAGCGTGTCGGACGGCGGCGTCGCAGAGCACGCGCCGGTGCAGCCATAGGTGCCGGTATTCGTCATGCCGCATGAGTTAGGAGCGGACGTGCAGGTCTTGCCATAGGTAGGCGGGTTCGCGGGCACCGAAGCCGAGCATGTGCCGCTGCAGGAATACGTGCCGGTGTTGTGAACGCCGCAGGCGTTATTCGCGGAGTTGCATGAATTTCCGTAATTGGCCGAGCAGGTGCTGCTGAAAAGATATGCTCCGTAGCTTGTCGTGTAAGGGACCTCTCCGCCTGCGCAGCCGAAGCCCGACACACACATGCCGCCCGTTTGTATGTAGCTGGTGGTGGGCGGCTGCGAAACGACTGAGGCATGCCCGCTTGGATAATATAGATAGGTTGGGTACGAATCGCCGATAGAAAGTCCTCCGGATACGGTCGGTACGCAATAGGCGCCCGGATTGCTGTAGAATCCGCTCGGCGGCTGGCCGTAGGCTCCTCCACTCACAGCCGTTCCGCCGGACGCGCACATGGCGCCGCTGCTGTAGGTGCTGCTGTGCGAGAAGCTGCCGGCGAGAGGAGTGGGCGGCGGCGGCGTGGTTACGCACGTCCCAAGAAGGATGCAGAGACCGCCTCCCCATTCCGCTTCATACGTCGCTATGCCGTAGCCGGTCGAAGACACTTGCGATGGCGAGAGCGTTATCGCATGCGCGTGCGCGACACACAACAAGGAGAGGCCGAGGATTGGCAGCGTCCGTGCGATATTCAAGCGGTTCATATTAATTGGCATGGGTTATGGTGACGGTCCTGTCCGCGGTACTGCCGCTGCGGACTGGGTAGAACGTAAGCGTGTCGCCCGTTTTTACGACCAATTCCCCCGACGCGGTGAACGAGAGTGCGGTTGGCTGCAATTGGGAAAGTTCGATGGAGGCGACCTGCGCGGTTCCGTTCGGCTTCGTAAGATCGTACAGGTTGATAGTGTTCGTTACGCTGTCCCAATAAGCTGCGGCAACGCCTCCGGCCGCGACGGCCGGATAATACAGGGGGCCTGAGGCAGGAGCCGGGACGAGGACGGCAGGAGTGGATGAAGCGCCGGGCGTGATGCGGACAATGCCGTCAGGCGTCACCGCAACGACCGATCCGTCCGGCGCGGCAGCGGCAACCGCTGCAACAGCGAGCTCCTGCGGCACGGCCGAAGGATTCCCCGGTTCATAGCTATAGAGGCGTGATGGCTCGCTGGATGAGGATGTCTGTACATAAAAAACCGTTCCCTGTCCGTCATCCGAAAGGTAATAGCGCGCCCCGGGACCAAGGAGCCGCGTAAACGAACCGTTCTGCATGAGCCCGAGCGAAAGTCCATCACTGCCCAGAGCAAGGACGGGAACCGCTCCGGATGCGAGCGCGGGCGCCGCATTCACTACATTAACGCTCGCGCTATCGTAACCTTCTGGATGCGTCGCGGGCGTTGCGGTATCTCCGGTGACCTGGTACCAGGTAGTGGCGCCGTGCTCTATAAAAGAAACCCGCGCCTGGTACGGGGATGGCGCGAAGTGCAGCCAATAAATCAGAACAATGGCGGCAAGTACGACGACGATGCCGAGCACGACCCAGAGCGGATTACGGCTGGCAGAGCCGGCAGCGGCTGAGACGGGTGCCGGCGCGGGAGCGAGAGATTCCGGAGGCATATGAACTGAGTATATAAGCCTTACCCCCCCCCGCTTGCCAGAGCGACGCGCGCATGGGGATAACATGCGCGATGCGGATTACGAATTGTCCGCGAGGAAGTCGATGTTCTGCTGGATGGCCGCGACTTTCGCCATTACCTGATTCCCGTACGACTGCCCCGCCGAGCCCGCCCAACCGCCGCCGGCATAGTATTTTGCCGCCGCGGTCTGCTCGGCGGTGTATCCGCCGCCGCCCGCGCCCAGGTCCGCCATGTAGAGCGCCGTCGCCATGATGGCATCCTTCGGATCCCATGGGTTGGCCGGCGAGTCGCCGGTTGCCGACGCGATGCGGGACGCATACGCCGCCCAGGTGGACGGAATGAACTGCGACGGTCCCATGGCGCCGCCCCACCCGCCCACGCTCGCGATAGGGCACGACACTACCTGCGCGTGCGGATCGAAGCCGAGCTGTGCGGCAAGCGCGAGGAACGGCGGCACGTCGCGCGTCGGGCTCATGACGCCCGTGAACGGCGTGCCGGTATTCTTCCCTTTTCCGTTGCCCGTCGCGTCGTCGGTCATATAGCACTGGCCGACGTTCTGCCCCAGGTTCGATTCCTGCGTGAGGATGGCGAGGATGAACGCCGGATCGACGCCCGTCTTGCTCTGCGCGATCTTGGCGAACGCGAGCGCGTCGCCGAACTGGATGGACGCCGCGTCGCGCAGCGGGAAGAGCGCGGCCTTTATGGCCGCCGCCTTCGCCTGGTTGGCCGCGAGCACCGCCGCCTGCTGCGCCTCGCTCTGCTGGGCGACCGCCAGGAGCTGCTGCTTCTGCGTCTTATCAGTGGCAATCTGCTGCTTCTGCGTCTCGACGACTTTCTTCGCGTCGAGCTGCTGGTTCTGCTGCGCGGCAAGCGCCTCTTTCTCCTGCTCGGTCTGCGCTTGCGTCTTCCGGATGCCGGTGAAGAGGCTCTGCATGTCGCGCTGCACGCTCTCGAACGCGTCCGCGTCCGCGAAGAATCCCGAAACGTCGTCGGCCGAAAGCGCCACTTCCACCGCGGAATAATCATCGAGCTCGCTCTGCTGACGCAGCATGCTCGCGAGCGATGCCTTGCCCGCGTTTATCTTGCTTGTGAGCGTCGTGATGGTCGCCGCTTTCTGGTTTATCTGGGAGTCGAGCTTGCTGATGGTCAGGTTCTTCGCAGCTATCTGCGCCTGCGCCTGCGCGATCTTCGCGTTGAGCGCCGTCACGTCGCCGGTGAGGCTTTTTTCCTGCGCGCGCGTCTGGTCGATGATCTGCTGCTGCTGGGCTATCTCGTCCTGCAGCTCGTTATATTGGGCCTGGCACGCCGCCTTTTCGGCCGGCGTATCGCACGAAACGGCCTGCGCTTGCGCGCGCAGCGCCGGGAACACGGGCGAAGCGATGAGCAGAAGCGCGAACGCGATGCTCCCATACAAAAAGGCCGTTCGGAACATGCGCATAAGTATACCAAACCGAAGACGGGGCCGAAGGCCCCGTCTTTCACCCGCGCATATGGAAATGACTATTTTGCTTCCTCTGCGGCGCCCTCCTCTTCCTCCTTGCCCTTCTTCTCGACTTCGATGCCCGAGAGGTCTGCGGCCGGAGCGGCTTCCTCGACAGCCTCTTCCTGCACTTCCTGGACAAGCGCGACGACTTCGTCCTCATCGACATTGAGCGCGACGCCCTTCGGCAGCTGGATGTCGCGGACGTGGATCTGGTCGCCCACGTTCGCAAGCGCGCTGATGTCGACGACGAGGTTGTGCGGCAGATCCGCCGGCGCCGCCTCGATCTCGACTTCATGCATGACCTTCACGAGGTTCGCGCCGGCCTTCACGGCCGCCGACTCGCCGACGAACTCGATAGGCACGGCGACTTCGACTTTCGCGCCCTTCTCGATGGCATAAAAGTCCGCGTGGCGCGGAGCGTTCGTTACCGGGTCGCGGTCCACCTCGTGGATGAGCACCTGCATCGGCGAGCCGAGGCCCGTCAGGTCGATGACCGATGACTCGCCTGCGGTCTTGAGCACGCGGTCGAACTCGCGCGCGGAAAGGGTAATCGGCGTAGCCTCCTGCTTGGGGCCGTACACCACCGCCGGCATCGAGCCGTCGTCCTTGAGATTCTTCGCGCCCCTGCCGAGCACCGTCCGCTTCGAAGCGGTCAACGTATCCATAGTGCGGTTAGCCTATCAAAAAGCCCCGATACGCGCAACGCCCGGGCTACGCGCCCCTGGCGGCGTCACTCACCTTTTTGAGCCGGGCCAGGAACGCCGCCCGGGCCGCGGGCATGTTGGCGTCGTCGCCCTTCCAGAGCTCCATCGCTTCTTCCTGGAGCGCGCGGGCGTAGCTGAAGGTAAGCGGCCATGGCGCGCCTGCGGCTCGCGCGCGCTGCGCGACGGCGCGCAGGTTGTCGGTCGCCTGTTGGGGCGACTGCCCCCCCGACAGGAACACGACGCCCGGCACCTGCGCGGGGATACCGTTCATAAGCGCGTCGAGCGTCGACTCGGCGACTTCCTCCGGCGCGTCGTGGTGGCCGCTGCCCGCGCCCGAAAGCGCCATCGACGTCTTGATGATGATGCCCGAAAGATCGGCCGACTGGTCTTCGAGCGCCGCGAAGAGCGCCTTCATCGTTTCGGTGATGACGTCCCGCGCGCGGATGCGGCTGTGGTTGCCGTCGAGCAGGACTTCGGGCTCGAGTATCGGCACCATGCCGGCCTTCTGGGCTTCGAGCGCGTAGGTCGCGAGGCGCTTGGCGTTCTCGACGAGCGCCGCGGGCGTCGGCAGCTTGTCGCCGTCTATCGTGATGACCGCGCGCCATTTCGTGAATGTCAGGCCTTCCGCGGCGAAGCATTCGAGGCGGTCGGAAAGCCCCACGAGCCCGTTCGTGATGAGCTCGCCCGCGCTTCCCGGGAACGGCTCGGTTCCCTTGTCGACTTTTATGCCCGGCAGAATGCCCTTGCCGGCCAGCAGCTTCACGAACGGCGTGCCGCTGTCCGCGTTCTCCTCGGTCGTTTCCTCATATAATATGACGCCCGAAAGGTATTCCTCGACGCCGGGCGCGTCGAGGAACAGCTCGCGATATTTGCGGCGCATCTCGGTATCGTCCCTGATGCCGTATTGCGCGAGCCGCTTGCCGGCCGTCGCCGTGCTTTCGTCCGCTGCCAAAAGCCCCTTGCCCGGAGCAACCATCAATTTCGCCGTCGCCGAAAGGTCTACCATGCGTAAAGTCTAGCATGCACTGTGATAAACTTTTCGAATGAACAATCCGGATTTCCTCGCGATAGGCGACACCGTCGTCGACACGTTTATCAAGCTGCGCCAAGACGGCGCGAAAGTGACCTGTGACGCGCACCAGGAGCATTGCGAGCTGTCGATGCATTTCGGCGACAAGGTTCCGTTCGAGTCCGCGACCGTCGTGCCGGCCGTGGGCAACGCCGCGAACGCGGCGGTGTCCGCCGCGCGTCTCGGCCTGTCCGCGGGATTCGTGACGTGGCTCGGCAAGGATCGCAACGGCGAGGAATGCCTCGCGCGACTGAAGCAGGAAGGCGTCGCGCAGGATCTGATCACGGTTGAAGAAGGCAAGGCGACCAACAGCCATTATGTACTGTGGTATCCGCCCGACCGCACCATCCTCATTAAGCACGAAGCGTTCGACTACGCTGTTCCGGGCGACATGGGAGCGCCGCGCGCCGTATACCTTTCATCCATCGGCGAAGCCGGCATGGACATTCATGCGGCGCTCGCGGACTGGCTCGACGCGCACCCGGACGTAATGCTCGTATTCCAGCCGGGCACGTTCCAGATGAGTGCGGGCACGCAGAAGCTCGCGCGCATCTATGCGCGCGCGAACGTCTTCTTCGCGAACAAGGAAGAATACCAGCGCATCCTCGCGAGCGAGGAAGAAGATCCGAAGAAGCTCATGGAAGCGATGCGCGCGCTCGGCCCGAAGATCGTCTTCCTGACCGACGGCGGCAACGGCGCGTACGCGCTTTCGGACGACGGCGCATGGTTCATCGGCCTCTATCCCGACCCGCGGGCGCCATATGAGCGCACGGGCGCCGGCGACGCGTTCGCGTCGACCGCGACGGTCGCCCTGCTCCTGGGAAAATCCGTGCAGGAAGCGCTTATGTGGGGACCCGTGAATTCCATGTCGGTCGTGCAGGGCATCGGCGCGCAGGAAGGCCTGCTGCCCCGCGCGAAACTCGAGGAGCTTTTGGCGAATCCGCCCGCGCCGTACGCGCCGTCGGCGCTGTAAGCGGACGGAATCGAAATACTGAAAGGGGATTAGAACGTATCGATGGCCCGCAGCACGCGGCCTTCGGTTTCGACGCTTATGACGGTCCGCGCTATGTCGCGCTCGATGAAAAGCGTCGCAAGGGAACCGAAGAGGGTAATGATGAGTATCGCGAGATATGCGCTGATCCTGCGATCGCCGAAATCCCGATACTTCATGCGCCGATGAGCCGGCGCGCGGCTTCGGCAATGGCATGCGAATCGAGTTCGTAGTGCTCGTAGAGTTCTTCGGGCGTGCCGGACTGGCCGAACATATCGCGCACGCCGATGCGCCGCATCGGCACCGGGCTCGTTTCCCCGAGAAGCTCGGCGACCGCGCTGCCGAATCCGCCCATGGACTGGTGCTCTTCTATCGTGACCACGCGGCCGGCCAGCCGCGCGGCCGGCACGATGCGGTCCTCGTCGAGCGGCTTGACGGTCGGGCTGTGTATCAGCGTAACGTCGATGCCATCGGATTTAAGCGCGCGCGCCGCGAGCAATGCCTCATATGAAAGCGAGCCGGTCGAGAGCAGCAGGACTTTGGGCCGCGGTGTTATC
>DASVLW010000016.1:0-10199 GCA_036384675.1 Minisyncoccota bacterium | reverse complement strand
GCGGCGCGCGCGCAGGCGCTGCCGGCAACGAAGATAACGCCCGGCAAGCTCCGCGAGCTTGCGTGGTCGCTCGACGTGCAGGAGCACCCTCAATGATTTATGGCTACCGCTGAACGATCGCAGGAGTTCGTGCCCGTCGAGGAAGTACGGAGCGGGATAATCACCGTCAAAGGCGGCGGGTACCGCGGCATCCTGCTGTGCTCGTCCATAAACTTCGCGCTCAAGTCCGAAGACGAGCAGCGCGCCATCATCGGCGGCTTCCAGAACTTCCTCAATACCCTCGACTTCTCGATACAGATCTCCATCCATTCCCGCAAGACCGATATACGCCCGTACCTGAACTACATTTCGACCCTCGAGGACGCGCAGAAGACCGACTTGATGAAGATACAGCTGCGCGAATACATGGAGTTCATCCGCAACTTCACCGAAGGCACGAACATCATGACCAAGACGTTCTATCTCGTCGTGCCGTACGCGCCGGGCGCGTCCATAGGGAAGGCGACCGGATTCTTCAACCGAGGAGCCGCGAAGGCATCGGCAGCCTCGATGTCGTTCGACGAGAGCCGCGTGCAGCTCGAGCAGCGTATGTCGCTCGTCGCGTCGGGGCTTGCGGCCTGCGGCATCCGCGCGATACCGCTCGGCACCGAGGAACTCATCGAGCTCCTGTACCGGTCATTCAATCCCGGCGCGCTCGAGAATCCTATCCGCACGGAAGGGTAGTACACTTCATCTATGGCGCTCTTTGATTTCCTCAACAAGAAGAAAGGCGCGGAGCCGCTCGTCGCGCCCGTGCTGCCGTCCGATATCTATCGCCAGGGCACGCTCGAGCTGAAGGACACCATCGCGCCGACGGCGCTCAAGGTCGGCGCGCGCGAGCTCGAGATAGGCGAGGAGTTCGCGCGCTCGTTCTACACCATTTCATACCCGCGCTACCTGTCCGACGGCTGGTTCACGCCCATCGTGAACCTCGACCAGGTATTCGACGCGTCCATACACATCCACCCAATAGAGACCGAGCAGGCGCTGCGCAAGTTCCAGAAGAAAGTTGCGGAAATACAGAGCCAGATAGCCGAGCGCGAAGAGAAAGGCCTCGTGCGCGACCCGATGCTCGACACCGGCTACCAGGACCTCGAGCAGCTGCGCGACCGCCTGCAGCAGGCGGAAGAGCACCTCTTCGACGTTGGCCTCTACCTGACGCTCTACGGCCTCACGAAAGAGGAGATAGACAAGGTCGAGGGCGACGTGCGCGGCATACTCGACAGCAAGCTCGTATACACCAAGCCGGCGGTATTCGAGCAGGAGAAGGGATTCCGTTCGACGCTCCCTCTGGCAAACGACGAATTGGTCGTGAACAGCAAGCTGAACTCGGGTCCGCTTTCGAGCATGTTCCCGTTCGTGTCGTTCGACCTCACGAGCGACCGCGGCATCCTTTACGGTATCAACCGCCACAACGCCTCGCTCATCCTCTTCGACCGGTTCTCGCTCGAGAACTACAACTCGGTCGTGTTCGCGAAGTCAGGCTCCGGAAAGTCGTATGCCGTGAAGCTCGAGATACTGCGCTCGCTGATGTTCGGCACGGACGTCATCGTCATCGACCCGGAGAAGGAATACGAATACCTCGCGGAAGCCACGGGCGGGCGCTCGTTCGGCATCTCGCTCTCGAGCCAGAACCACATCAACCCGTTCGACCTGCCGACGCTGCAGGAAGGGGAGGAGCCGGTGGAGATACTGCGCGCCAACATCATAAATCTCGTGGGCCTGTTCCGCATCATGCTCGGCGGCCTGACGCCCGAGGAAGACGCCATCATCGACCGCGCCATTTCAGAGACCTACGCGCTCAAGGACATAACCGGCGACCGCGACTTCTCGGGCATCGAGCCGCCGCTGCTTTCGGACTTCGAGAATATCCTGTCCGGCATGGAAGGCTCGCAGTCGCTCGTCGAGCGCCTTTCCAAGTACACGCGCGGCACCTGGAGCGGCTTCATGAACCAGCCGACCAATATCAGCATCGAGCACCAGTTCGTCGTGTTCTCCGTGCGCGACATGGAAGACGAGCTGAAGCCGGTGGCGATGTACATCATCACGCACTACATCTGGAACGCCATCCGCCGCAATCTCAAGAAGCGCCTGCTCGTCATCGACGAGGCGTGGTGGATGATGAAGAGCGAGGACACGGCGTCGTTCCTCTTCAGCCTCGCCAAGCGCGGCCGCAAGTACTACCTCGGCGTCGCGACCATCACGCAGGACGTGGAAGACTTCCTGCGCTCGCCGTACGGGCGTCCCATCCTCACGAACTCGTCCATCCAGCTGCTCCTCAAGCAGTCGCCGACGACCATCGACCTCCTGAAAGAGACCTTCAACCTGACCGACGAGGAGAAATATCTGCTTTTGGAGTCGGGCGTCGGGGAAGGGCTCTTTTTCGCGGGACTCAAGCACGTCGCCATAAAGATCGTCGCTTCGTATACGGAAGACCAGATCATCACGTCGGACCCGTCCCAGCTCCTCGCCATAAAAAAAGAAAAGGAGCGCATGGATCAGAAGGAAAGCGTCGCCCTGCCGAACCTTCCGCGGCCTTCATAGCCTATGATGGGATTCTTCACGCCGGGGCGGATGATGAAATTCGGCGTCGCGCTCCTGTTCGACCTCTTGAAATTCATATTCTCGCTCGCGTTCCTGTTCGCGCCGCTCATCGCGGGCGTCGCGCTCGGCGCGCTCGCGCAGTCGAAATGCAGTGGCGTCCTTCCTGACTGGACGCCCGGGAAAGGATGGGTATGTTCAGCCACCGGCGCGGTCGTCGGCACCGCCGTCACGACCGGCGGCTACGTGCTTGAAGCCACGGGCGTCGGCTTCGTCGCCATAGAAGGAGCGGGCGAAGTTCTCGCCGACGCGACCGACTTCATGGCGTGGCTCGTCTTCCTGCTCTGGTTCGCCATGACGGGCGTGAAGTTCTTCGGCGGCCAGCGCGCGAGCGGGCGGTTCATCGCCATGATGGCGAGCTCCGTGGGCGGCGTCATACCGTTCCTGAACGTCGCGCCCACCATCACTATCGGCGTCGTCGCGGTCGAATACCAGCACTGGCTTGAGATCCGCGCGCAAGAGCTGGTGCGGCCGCCGGCACCCACCCGCGCCGCGCGGATAGCCGCGCAGCAGGGCGCATAATACCCACCCGCGTACGCGAGACGCTCCTGCGCACGCGCTATACTTCGGGTATGCGCCGCATAGCGTTCCTGTCTCCCTTCATCGGCATCTCCCTTCTTATCGCGCCTCTTGCGGCGGGCGCCCAAACGCTCGGCGCTGACCCGCTTACGCTCGATGCCTCGCCCGCATATCCGCATCCCTACGAAACCGTCACCATCACGCCGTCGAGCTCCATCCTGAATCTTTCCGCGAGCACGCTCACCTATACGGTGAACGGCAAGGCGGCAGGGAAGGTAAGCGGCGGCAGCTCGTTCACGGTGCAGATGGACGCGGCGGGCGCCGCGACAACCATCGGCGTCACTATAACGGGCCCTGACGGTACGACGCAGTCGTCGCTCGTGCTGCGCCCGAGCGACGTAGAGCTCATCGCCGAGCCTCAAACGACCACGCATCCCTTGTATCCGGGCGCGGCGCTCGTCGCGAGCCAGAGCACGGTGCGTCTGGTGGCCCTTGCGGACCTGCGCGGCGCGAGCGGGCGCCTCGACCCGAAATCCCTCATTTACGACTGGAAGCTCGGCGACCAGGAGCTCGCGGCGCAATCGGGCGCAGGACAGTCGGTGCTCATGGTAACGGCGCCGATGCGATACCGCGATGCCGATGTGAGCGTTACCGTCAGCGACGCCGCCGATACGGTGGTGGGAAGCGCGTCCGTCGCGCTCGCTCCGGTCGACCCGAGCGTCCGCATCTATGAGAACGACCCCCTGCTCGGCCCGCGCTTCGATACCGCGCTTTCGGGCACCTTCACGATGGACGATACCGAAGCGAGCTTCCTCGCCGTGCCGTACTTCTTTTCGAAGGCTCCCGGCATCGCCTGGTCCATTTCAGGGACGCCTTCGGGGCAGGGGCCGGTCGTGACGGTGAAGAGCTCGGGGTCCGGGCGCGGCAGCGCCTCGATCGCGGCTGCGGCGACCGGCGCGTCGGCGCTTGAAACCGCAGCCGCGAACCTGATCATTTCATTCACGGGAACGCAGCCGAGCGGCGGATTCGGCAGCTTATTCGGCTTATGATTTACATGAAAAAAATCCTGCTGCTCTTGTTTGTCGCGATGCTTGCGATATCTCCTCTGACAACATTCGCTCAAGCGAGTGCGACAAACGGCAGTAGTGATGCTGTGAATTTGTGCAGCGGGGACGGCGGCTTCGTATCGCTTTCCTGCATACCCGGATTCGCGCAGGCCGCCGGAACGAACGGACTCGCGAATTTCTTCAACCTTCTCTATGACCTCTGCATCGGCGCAGCGGCCGTCATCGCGGTGCTGCAGATAACGCGTGCCGGCATCATGTATATGGGCAGCGACAGCTTCACAGAAAAGAAGGACGCGAAGCATCTTATCGCGGTATCCCTCATGGGCATGGTGCTCGTGCTCTCGCCCGCGCTCATCCTCGGCATCATCAACCCGAAGATAAATACACTGAATCTCGATACGTCCGGACTAACAGTGAGCTCTGCCAACAGTACCAATGCCGGCGCAGGGAACAATAACTCTAGCGGCACCGGGAGCGGTGGAGCGTGTACAGGTACTGATGGTACACAGGGAAGTTGTCCGTCAGATCAGATTTGCCACGTGCCAAACGGACAGACTCAGGGCACGTGTAGTGGAACAGCGGTTGGGAACAATACAGAGGGAGGAACATCAATATTCGACGGCGGTTATATGGATTTGGAGAAATACCCTTCGGATACCGCTGCCCAGGCGGGCACATGCTCTAATTCAAGCCAGACCAAAACGGTGTTCGGTTGCACCCAGCAGGATTCAAACGGAAAGTGTGTTGAGGATTACGCGGCGTGCATTACGCCGTCGCTCAGCTATACGGCGATTATTATTGACCCGCCAGGGTTGCTTAATTCAACCGAAAAGCCAATCTCTTCAGACGAGACAAAATACAACACGTACAGCGGGGAATGCATCCGTCTACAGAGCGAGCTTACTGCCATCAGGCAACAGAGAACTACGTTCTCCAATACCGTCAATCCAGACGATGTCTTGAACGGGGATACGGTAACCTGCCCGGATGGTGCGGCACCCGCAACAACAGAACCTAACACGGATATCTCGTGCGTTAAGACGGAATACAAGTGCGTACTTCAATAAATATGCGACGCACCCTTACCCTCATCGCGATCGTCATAGTCATCCTCGGCCTCATCATAGGCGTCTACTTCTTTTTCTTCGCGAACAAGGGCCCTTCGCTCACGGTCGACGGCAGCGCAGTGGAAAACCCGTTCGGCGGGGTAGGGAGCGGCACGAGCACGAATACCGGCGTCGGTACCGGTAGTTCGGGAGAGACTGACTTCACCGACACCGGCGCGACCGTCGTCGCTGCGCAGCCCGCGCCGCGGCTCGTCGAGATTTCCGCGGGCCCGGTCGCGGACGGCACGGCGGATGTGCGCGTCGTCGTGCCGCCGCAAGGAACGGTTGACGCGGACGGCTCCTCCACCGCACCCACGGCCGGTACGACGACCGATACCGAGATACGGTACATCGAGCGTTCGAGCGGCAACGTGTACGCATATCGCGTCCACGCCAATACGCTGACGCGCATCAGCAACCGCACCATCCCGGGGGTGCAGGACGCATCGTGGCTCGCGGACGGTTCGATAGCCTACGCGCGCTATGTCACTACGGACGCGGACGGCACGATGCATGTGGAAGGATACGCGCTGCCGTCGACAGGTGTCGGCGGATTCGCGCTGCCGCGCGACCTCGCGCAGGCATTCGCGGCCGGATCGTCAACGCTCTTCACGCTCGCGGCCGGCACTAACGGTTCCATCGGCACGCTCGCGAAGGCGGACGGTACGGGCGGCCACACCGCATTCTCTTCTCTTCTTAGCCAGATAACCGCGTTTTACTCGAAAGCGGGGCTGTTCGCTATGACCAGGCCGTCCGCGAGCGTCGGCGGCTACGCGTTCTCGGTCGATGGTTCGGGCTCGTTCGTCCGGACGCTCGGCCCGCTGAACGCGCTTTCCATACTCCCGAACCATGCCGGTACGAAGCTGCTGGTGAGCTATCTGGACGCCGGCACCCTGCGTCTTGCGTCCTATGATCTCGCGTCGAAGCAGCTGACCGCGCTGCCGGTATCCACGCTCGCGGAAAAATGCGCGTGGACCGCGGATGATTTGAGCGCGTATTGCGGCGTACCTGTCTCGCTGCCCAGCGGCACGCTGCCGGACGACTGGTATCAGGGCGCGGTCTCTTTCTCGGACCGCATCTGGAAGATAGATTTCGATTCCCGCGTCGCGGAGCTTATCGCAAACCTGCCGACGCTCGCGAAGACCGATATCGACGCGACGTCCCTTGCGCTCGATCCGACTGATGACGTGCTGACGTTCATCAATAAGCGGGACGGCTCGCTCTGGTCGTACGACCTTTGAAGCCTTGTTAGCGCGCGGCGGGGAAGAGTCGGGCAGTGGTCTCCGGCGGTTCGACCCGCTCCACCATGAACCGGACTGATTCATTCATGTGTATCGGGTGCACCTGTATGTTGGGGTGCCGCAGGCGGAACACGCGGAATATCTCGTCCGCGAATGCCTGCCCGACCGTCTCTACTTTCTTAAAATCCAGAGTTATGGATTCGAATTTATCGAGGCCCACGAGAATGCGCCGCGCCTGCGAGCGGGAGATGTAGCTGCCTTCCCGGGTATATAGCTTCACCCTCACTTCGGTGCGATCAAAGCCGTAGTCGCTGTCCTCGCCCATATTCGTATACTTCCCGAACACATCGTTTATCTCGCGCCGGGAATCGAGCGCGATACTGAAGCTTACGCGCGTTCCGCGCAGCGACCGTTTCGGCTTCTTAAGGAAGACGTCGTCGATGAGATTATTCATGATGAGTTGGTGGTCGAAGCTCTCGAGATAGAACACGTCCGCCATCTTTGAGGTGAAGAAAATTCCTTGGCCCGAATGCTCTTCGGGAGCAGTCGTGAGCTTTCCTTTCATGACATCCTGAATCGCCTCGAGTTCCGAACGCAGGCGCTTGTGCTCCATGATATTCCGGAATACGCCGATGCCGACGTCCCTGATGACGAACCGCGCCGCGCCGTCTGCAATAGACAATTCGACGTCTACCGTGCGCGAACGCGAGTGCTCGATCGCGTTATTGAGCATCTCCAGAAGGGAATATCGGATGATGCGGCGCACATTCTCGGGCAGGGCGGCGAAATGCGGCCAACGCTGCTCTATCTCGCTGAAAACGACATCTTCCTCGAGCCCGTTATTCTGGTAGGTCTTATGGAAGCTCGAGGGGTATATCTCCAGATGGGTACGGGCGTAGCCGGGAAGAGCGTACGAGGATTTTGCGGTAGATCCTATCTTTACGAGACGGCCTTCTTCTACGAGGGATTTTAGTATCGTATGCGCCCGCTGGCGGGATACGCCGAGCAAGCCCGTGATATCGGATGTTTTCAGGTGCTTATGCTGCCGTGCGTAAGCGACTACCCGTTCATGGCTTGATGGGCTGGAATGGGACATTCCTTAAGGATACTCTTTAAGGAAAGGTTGTCAATAGGTTGTAAACAATAATTTTGTTGTTGTAAACTAGTTGTAAACTGCTTACTGTTGAGCGGGCGCGGATGCTTGTTGGGCAGGAGCGCGGCGCATCAGGAGCTCCTGCAGAAGCGTAGCGACGCTGGTGGTTATGAAATAGAGGGCGATAGCGGCCGAGGTATACCCGACGAAGCCGATGACAAGCGGCAGGACGAATTTCGCCTGCATAGACATCGCGCGGCCGAATTCTGCCTGCATCGAGGTGTCTTCCTTCGAAGGCGGCGGAGTCGGCATGGCGTAGTGCGCCTGCAGGAATTGCGCGGCGGCCGTGACGACGGCGAGCACGATGCTGTGTCCGGATACCGCAAATATCCCGAGGAATAGCGTAGACACGAGCGCCGGCGCGTGCACGAAGGAATACAGGAGGTGCGCGTCTATCGCCGGCAGGTTCGCGGTGCGGAACACCCAGTAGAGGCAGATGATCACCGGGAGCTGGATGAACATCGTCAGGATGCCCGCGAACGGATTGATGCCGTATTTCTTGTAGACCGCGAAGGTTTCCTTCGCCTGAGCTTCCTTGTCATCTTTGTATCGTTCCTTTATAGCCTTGAGCTCCGGTTCGACGGCTCGCGTCGCGCGCTGCGTGCGGATGGCGGCTATGGAAAGCGGCATGAGGATGATCTTCACGACGAGCGTCACCGCGATGACGGCGAGGCCGGCGTCGCCGCCCGGTACGATGTCGATGAAGAACACCAGCAGGTTATAGAGGGGGGTGTAGAGGATTGCGTGAAAAAAGGCGACCATAGATAGGTAGTATAGGGATTCTAACGGGCGGGGAGGCGCGCGTACAGCGCGCCGATCTCTTCCTTAAGCTCGGCGCGGGGAATCGACCCTATGCCCGCGCGCCCGTACGCTATAACCGCCATGCCGGGCTGCTTCCACCCCTGCATAATAGAGAAAATCCTTCGTTTAACGCGGTGCCGGTCGACCGAAGTGGGTACGGACTTTTTGGGAAGAACGATGGCCATGCCGGCCTGTTTAGGCAGGGCAGGGTAGAAAACCAAGGAAATATGGGGCGAAATGAGCCTTTTGGCCGTTTTGGGAGCCTGGAAGCCGCTCCGGGGAAGGCGGAGCCGCTTGGAAAGCATATGGCTAGACGGCGAGGCGCTTGCGGCCCTTGTGGCGGCGGCGCGTTATGACGCGGCGGCCGGCCGCAGTCGCGGTGCGGGCCAGAAACCCGTGGGTGCGGGCGCGCTTCTTCTTTTTCGGCTGGTAGGTTCGCTTCGTTGCCATGCGCTGATGCTTAAAAAGTTATACACAAGATACTAACAGCTTCTCCCCTTTGGGGCAATGTTCGACGGCCGAGTCCGGGTGCGTATAATGAGCCGATGGATATCACTGACCCGCGCGAGCTTTGGGAGGCAGTACTCACGCAGGTCGAATTAGAGGTATCACCGGCGAATTTCAATACCTGGTTTCGCGCGAGCTATATCGTAAAGATAGAGGACGGCATCGTATACGTGGGGGTCCCGAGCCCCTTTTTCCGCGACTGGTACCTGAAGCACTTCAATAACCTGCTGCTCAAGATCGTGCGGGCTATATCGTACGAATTCAGGAATATCGAGTATCTGATAGTGAAGGATGACCGCCGGAAACCGAAGGAATCGGCCCGCCATGACCGCCAGCCGACCATATCGATGCCGCTCGACGAGTTCTACATCAACAAGAGCGACCGCCTGAATCCGCGCTACACATTCGACACGTTCGTGGTGGGCTCGTTCAATCAGCTTGCCTTCACCGCGGCGCAGGCGGCCATCCAGCGGCCGGGCATCATGTACAATCCGCTCTTCCTGTACGGGGATACCGGACGCGGCAAGACGCACCTCATCCAGGCCATCGGCAACCAGTTCAAGAAACTCTATCCGACGCGCAAGGTCTATTACCTGACATCCGATCAGTTCGGCAACGAATACACTGATTCTCTGCAGCAGGGGACGACAAACCGATTCAAGGAGAAGTACCGCCAGTACGACCTGCTTATCATGGACGATATCCAGTTCTTCTCGAAGAAGGAGAAGATGCAGGAGGAGATGTTCCATCTCTTCAACGCGCTGCACGACAACAATAAGCAGATTATCTTCTCGAGCGATCGGCAGCCGACGGCTATTCCCGACCTGACCGAGCGGTTGCGGGGCCGTTTTGCAAGCGGCATGACTATCGACATCGGCGAGCCCGACCTCGAATCCCGCATGGCGATAATCCGCAAGAAGGCGGGCCGCCACGGCATTACGCTTTCAGATGATGTTATCGAGCATATCGCGACATCCATAACCGGCTCCATCCGCGAGCTCGAAGGTGTCGTGAACTCGGTGGTCTGCCATGCGCAGGTGAAAGGCGCTGCGCCGGATTTGGCGGAAATACGGCAGTCGCTGCGATCATTCTCGCGCCCGAGTAAATCGGTGTCGGTGAAGAATATAGTATCGAAAGTCGCGGAATTCTACGGTATAGACGAGGA
>DASVLW010000015.1:0-39282 GCA_036384675.1 Minisyncoccota bacterium | reverse complement strand
AGCTGCGCTTCCTTCCCTCGCTTAAGCACAACGTCCCCTTTCGGGGACGTTGTGTCTTGCGCGAGAGACGGGACTTGAACCCGCAACCTCCGCCGTGACAGGGCGGCGCTCTAACCAGTTGAGCTACTCCCGCATAGTGTTATGCGGTCCGTTGGCACACAGGGAGAGACGCATGCGCGTGTCACCCGCGGGTCGAACGTGCCCAGAATATAGCGTTTTTCCCGATTCCTTACAAGGGTGTCGCGGGAAGGGCCGGCCAGAACTCCCGGCTCGCCGTCGCTTGCCTTCGGTTCCGGCCCTGCCTCGCGGTTCGGCCCGCGAGCCGAATATCGCTCCGGCGTTCGACTCCCGCACGCATGGCGCGCAAGCGCCATGCTCCCCGAACCCCTCATTCGCTTCGCCTCTCTCGGTGTCGAGGGTGGGAGTCGAACCCACGACCTCAGCGTTATGAATGCTGCGCTCTTACCAACTGAGCTACCCCGACCGTACGATTGACACTACCAAATATACTGCCTCGCTTCAATCCGGGCGCACGTCGCATCTGCGTCATATTTGACAAAATATAATATTAGTATAATATATATTCAGGACTGAACCCTGCATAAGGAGAGACCACATGCCGGCTCGCGTTATCTTTCGCGAGGGGTCGCGCGTTTATCTGCGCCCCCGCATCGAATCTGACATACCCTGCCTGTTCAAATGGTCTAACGACCCGGATATCCTGAAGTACCTTAGTTATCAGTATCCGCGCTCGGAAGCCGAAATACGCCAGTCCATCCTGGACAGCGGCAAGCAACTGAATCGCTTCGCGTTCATCATCATGCTGAAGGGCGAAACGCCGGAGCATGATCGGCCGATCGGCTGGATGAGCTTGTTCGATATCGATCGCGATAATGGAACCGCCGTCACCGGCGCTGCCATCGGAGAACAGGATTGCCAATGCCGCGGATACGGCACCGAAGCGAAAATGCTGCTGCTCGACTTCGCGTTCAACACGATCAATCTGCGCAAGGTCTACTCGCATGTGTATGCCGCCAACAAGCGCAGCCTCCGGTACAGTGAGAAATGCGGCTACCGTCATGAGGCCACGCTGCCCAAGCACAAATATCTGGGCGGCCGCCTCATCAACGAGCACATCCTTGCGGTTTACGCGGATCGCTGGCGAAAGCTCTGGCAGAAATCAAAAAAGAGCACACGCCCCTAAAAATGAAAATGGTTCCTGCGCCGTTCCTAAGGGACGGCGCACTTTTTTAATGAGCATGCGCCGGATCAGGCCTTCGCCGGAAGCTCGACGATGAAGCGCGAGCCCTTGCCGAGGCCGTCGGACTCGACGCGCACCGTACCGCCGTTGCCTTCGGTCAGCTGCTTGGCGACGTAGAGCCCGAGGCCGGTGCCGGTCGTATTCACCTTGTTCGCGTCGCGCGCGCGGGTGAACTTCGAGAACAGCTTGTCTATTTCTTCGGGAGCGATGCCAATACCCGTGTCTTTCGTCATGAAGACCGCCTTGCCGTCCTTCTTTTCTATCGAGACCGCGACGCTGCCCTGTTCGGTGTATTTGATGGCGTTGTCGATGAGGTTCGTGATGACCTGCTTCACCTTGCCGACATCCGCGTTCACCATGACGCCGTCCGCGCCATGGTACGAGAGCGCAATCTTCTTCGCGCCCGCCACCGGCTGCAGTTCGCTCGTGACTTCCTCCGCCAGCTTGCCGAAGTCGAAGTCGCTCTTCTCGTACTTCATGCGGCCTTGCTCGATGCGCGAGATGTTCAGGTAGTCCTCGATGGAGTTGACCATGAGCCTTGAAGACTCCTGGATGACGCCGAGCGGCTGCGTGAGCGGCGCAGGGACGGCGCCGTAGCTGCCGTCGAGGATATTGGCCGCATAGCCGCGGATGGCCGCTATCGGCGCGCGCAGCTGGTGCGACGCCACGGAAAGGAACTCGTTCTTGAGCTGATCGAGTTCTTTGAGCCGGTCGTTCGCGACCGCGAGGTCCTTGGCGAGCTTCTCGATGTGTTCGCGCTGCTCTATCTCGCGCCGGACGCTGCGGATGAGGATAATACCTAAGACAGCCGTGATAAACAGCGTGATAGCGATGAGTATCTGGTTCACGACGCTCGTCGTGAATACGACTTCGGCCGCAAGCAAGACCGCGAGCGCAAGTATCAGGGCCTGTGCGCCGAATATTTTAAGGTCGAAAGCATGATATCTGACGATAAGATAGCTTAGATAACCGAGAAGAACCGGCATGCCGAAGAGTCCATAAATACCGAAGTTGTAAGCGAATTCCTCGGCCGAGTCGTAATTGACGAGTAGGTTGACCGCAAGCGTCGCTACGAAGAAGAACAGCAAAAACAGGAATACGCCGGTACTCGCGAGAATAGCTTTCCTTCGCTCGACCGTCGATCGCGATTTCAGATAGCGCGCAATCGCGAATACCACGACTGCAATCAGGTAAACAGCTTCCACGACATATGGGTAAAGCACGATCCACTGGCTTTCCAGAGCCTCGCAGGTATTTGCATCGTATCCAGTGAGATTGGTACCGAGGAATGTATAAATGAATGCGGGCGCGAGTATAACGACGCTCGCGATTTTCTGCCACATTGGAAGATCACGTTCGGCGAGGAAGGTATAGAGGAAATAGTATGCGAAGAAGAAGAATACGACGGCAAACAGGTCCACAAGCGTCCACGTGAACATCGTGAGACCCGAACCGAGAAAAGCGAACCATGAGGCAAGGTCTGCGGCGCACCAGCCTGCGAACGCAAGGCATACGATAAAAAGCGTAACGCCAGAGAGTTTGCGGGCCTGAGTCGCCACGAATCCGCCGAATAACACCGCGATGATAGCGGTCGGTATGTGCGAATATAGCAGCAATCCGACTGGTATCTGATCGAGCAGGTACGCGTAGCAGTAATGAACGTTGATGAAAGAAATGCCAGCCATCATAGTTGAGTGTTGTCAGAAGGCTCGGCGCTGCACGTCTCGCCGTCTTCGAGGGCGTCCGCCGAGCAATAGGTGATCGAGCAGCTATCGGAATCTGCGGGGCACGAGAATTCCGTACAGGCGTGCTCTTCTAGGCATGCTGGCGCTTGATTGTCCGTAATCTCTATTTTGTCGTACGGGGTCGTGTCGCAGCTCGGATCATCATCCGTTGAGCAATCAGAAACGAAGCAGTCGTGCGCGGCAGGATCGCAGGGACCGTTTACGACGAGCGTGAAATTCCGCAACTGGACATATTCTTCATATCGATACGCGACCACCACGAGCAGTGCGCCGATGATGAGAAGGAGAACGTAGACCGGTGATCCCTTCATAGGTATGGGTTCATGATACCAGACCCCTGTCCAGCTTCTCCCGAGTAATCACCATGTCCCTGAGAGGATGCGCATACCAGAACTGGTCTCCTTCTATGTGAGTGGGCTCAAGAGCGACGATGAGCGGCTTGAGGCCGGTTTCATGCATTATCTCTGTAAGAGCTGGCAGGATGACCTCTTTGGTAAACGGTCCTTCTTTGGTGTCCAGAAGATAATTCTCGAACAGGATGCCATCGCGCAGGAAAAGCGAGAAGAACGGCTTGTAGTAATCTTTCGCGCGTCCGCCGAAAGAACGAACCCACTCGGATACGTCTATGACTCTATCCGTTTGCCGTGGGAAGCTCCGCTCGAATAATTCATGATGAAAATCGACTAATGATTGGCCCCAGAGTGTTTTCACCTCGTTAAGAGGGACATTGTTACTCGCATTGAAATCCATGATGCGGAGGCTCTCCCATACCGCCTCTCCCTTTTTATTCATACCCTTATGGAAGCAGAGCTTGCCGAGGAAGTACTTGCCCTCGTTCCGATCATTGAATTTATCCCGCGTGTATTCGAGGATGAACGGATTGAGGCTGCCGAGCGAATCGGCGGCCATCATAAACCGATGCATCTCGTAATTCGACGTCGCGACATTTCTGAAGAGCACCATGCTCTTCTTGCCGCGCATGGCTTCGGGAATGCCGTTCGGGAACATGCGCTCCAGATACGCGGTCAAGGCGGAGTCTTCCTGCCGGCGCTCGAGCTCTTTGAGCGCCTCGTCCCAGGGCGTGTAGACGAGAGCATTGAATATCTCCCGATTCGACAGCGTCGCATCGATATCAGTGAGAGGAAGCGTTGATTCCGCTTGCATGAATGAGGCGGCTGTCTCGGGTCTGCCCTGCGGCCGTATACCTATAAGTACTACTACGAACCCGGCTGATGTCCAGACCCCGCACTAGAACAAGTACTGCCAGGCATAAAGCGCCGCCTCGACGACAAGCCCCACCTTCAGGAGCCACCACGCGTTCGCGACGGCGGTTGCAGCGGCAAATATGCCCCAGTCCCGCCAGCCGAGGCCCTTGAAATGCGCTTTGCGGTAATGAACGGCGACGATGACCGGATCGAGCGGGAACAGCAGCGTCACGAACACGATAGGGCTTGCGAGTTTCTCCCAGAGCGTCAGTTTCTCCTTCCCTATCCATGACGCGAGCTTCTCGATATTGCTCTTGTTCTCCTTGTCCTCGAGCTCGCGCAGCGCGTGCGCCGCGAGCCAGTCCACCCGCATGTATTCGTAGAGCCAGAACACGAACGCGTTCACCGCGAACGACAGCACGACGACGACCGTGCCGCCGACCAGCAGCCCCCAGTACGCGAGCGCGAACGGATAGAAGATGAAGTCGTATACGAAATTGAACCCTTCCCACAGGAAAAGCCCGGTTCCTATCTCCCGGATCTTATGATGATGCTTCGCGAGCCACGCGGTCATGAATAGTTAGATGGTAGCATTTTGCGGCTGGCTATATATTTGCCCGCCTGATGATATAGAAACGACCGGCGGAAGCTTGACAAACTCGCTACTAAGCAGAATATGAGCCCAACATATGCCCGTCTCTGCCTTAAGGCGATGGAAGCTCGGGGAGAAGAAATTCAATACTAGTCCTTTCGGCGTTTCAAAGAACGGCGAACTGACAATACGGTCTGGAAATCATACGCACAGCGTTGACGGGCTCGCGAAGCAATACGGGACGCCTCTCGAAGTATTCCTGCCTGAAGTAGCGACGGATCGCGTGCGGGCTGTGATTCAGTCGTTCAATGACGCTATCCGCAAGGAATCGTATGCGGGAACATTCTCGTATCACTACCCGATGAAGGTGAATCAGCGCAAAGAGTATGTGACCAGCGTCTTGAATGCGGGCGCTGAGATCGAGACGTCTTCTGCCAATGAGCTCATGCTCGTCCGGGGGATGATCAGAAATGGCGAAGCCCGAGCGGATCTTCATATCCACTGCAATGGCCCCAAGACTTCGGAATACCTAGATCTCATACGCCGGATGTATCGGGAAGGTTTTTCTATCGTGCCTATCATAGAAGATGCGGGAGAACTCGCTGCGCTCGGCACCTATTCGGGCAAGGTAGGGATCCGCGTCGACTTGAGCGTCAAAGTCGATTCCCATTGGGATAAGAAGTTCAATCGGTTCGGCTTTCCGGAAAAAGACCTTCGCGCGCTCGGCACGATACCGAACCTCTCAATTCTCTCGTACCATATAAGCAGCCAGATAGAGGGAATCGACGGCTTCGTGACGCCGATACGGCAGGCCATGAAGCTATATGCGGATATGAAAATAAAGAATCCGGGCCTCGAGACCTTGAATATAGGAGGAGGCGCAGGCATACCCTACGAGAAAAAGTCCTTTTATACGACGGAGAAGCTGGCGGCTGCGATCGTCTCGGCCTGCAAGAAGGAATCAGCGAGGCTGGGCGTGCCATCTCCTCATATAATGTGCGAATGGGGACGGCATGTCATCGCTCCCGCCCAGATAAGCGTGTTTCGCATCATAGGAGATAAGCCGATCGGCAAGGGCATGCGCGGAAAGTGGTACGTCATCGACGGCAGTTTCATTGCGAACCTTCCTGACACGTGGTCGCTTCATCAGCGCTGGCATATCACCCCGGTGAACAGATTGCGCGACGCCACGCCCGAAACCGTGTGGCTCGCGGGAAGCTCCTGCGACAGCGATGACGAGTATGTGCCCGAAGGCGGGCAAAAGATCTCCATGCCTGCGCTCAAGCCGGGTACTAACTTATATATAGCAGTATTCGATACAGGCGCGTACCAGGATTCGCTAGCCTCGTATCATTGCCTGCTCTCTCATCCGACCCGGATCTCCCTTCAAGAAGGCTCGGTCGCCGTGCTTCGCAAGAAAGAAGATGCGGCAGAAATCGGCGCGCTTTTCGGATGGTAGCGACGCGTGATGCATTTATCGAGAATTGACAGACTCTAATCAAGCTGGTAAAACAATTTCAGAACGTGATATAGGAGAAATCAATGACCACGGAAATCAAGCAGGCGCTTTCGCAAGCGCTCACGTTGATCTTTGACGACATTGAAGTAACGGTCGAACTCGGACGGCCCCCGCCGGGACAGGGCGACTACTCGTGGTGCGCCACTTCGGCGGCGCACCAGCTCGGTGTCGAGCCTACATCTCTGGCTCGCCGAATTGCAGATGTGCTCGCTCCGGAAGGCATCGCGTCGCGGATCAGCGTCGCGGGCCCGTATGTGAATATCTGGGCGAGCGCGCTGTTCGAGAAAGCGATTGCCTCGTCGCGGGACAAGCTCGTTCTGTCTATCCACGAGGCCTTGGCTGCCGAACGGATTATGGTCGAGTATTTGTCTCCGAACACCAACAAACCTCTGCATCTGGGGCATGTACGCAACGGCGTTCTCGGCACCTCGGTCGCAAATATCCTTGAGGCGGCCGGACATACGGTCATCCGCGGGAATCTGGTCAACGATCGGGGCATCCATATCTGCAAAAGCATGCTGGTGTACGACCGTTTCGGGAATGGGCAGACTCCCGAATCGGCCGGCCGCAAGAGCGATCACTTCGTCGGCGACTGGTACATCCGCTATGCGGCGGAATCAGGCAAGGACGACGCGCTGAAACCGGAAGCGGAGGACATGCTCCGCAAATGGGAAGCAGGCGATCCTTCAGTCATGGCGCTTTGGAAGCGCATGAATGACTGGGTGTACGCTGGCTTCGCGGAAACCTACGCGCGGTATGGATTCCGGTTCGATGCGATGTATTACGAGTCGCAGACGTATCGGCTCGGCAAAGACATCGTAGCGGAAGGAATCGGGCGCGGCATATTCGTGCGGCGCGACGACGGCTCGGTCGCCTACCCCCTTCCCGATTCTTTCGGGAAGGACAAGAACGGCAACGAGCGCAGCGAAACAGTCCTGCGGAAAGATGGGACGAGCGTCTACCTGACCCAGGATCTCGGCACCGCGGTGCGGAAAGCCGATGACTGGAATCTGGACCGCTCGCTGTACGTCGTGGCATCCGAGCAGGATCAGCATTTCGCTGCCCTGTTCAGCATGCTGCGCGCCTTCGAGTACCCATGGGCTTCCCGCTGCTACCACCTCTCCTACGGGATGGTGGAGCTTCCGGAAGGCCGCATGAAGTCGCGCGAAGGAACGGTTGTCGATGCGGACGACCTGGCGGACGAGATGCAAAAGCTCGCCGCGCAGGTCATCCGCAGCAAGGCCGAATCGCCAGTCGCAGACGAAGAAGTCATGCGGCGGGCGGATATTATAGGCCTTGCGGCGATCAAGTTCTATCTGCTGGGCTTCGGATCAACGAAGAAGATACTGTTTGATCCGAAAAAATCCCTCGCCTTCGAGGGAGATACGGGCCCATACTGCCTCTATACATATGCCCGCATCAGGAGCTTGGTCGCCAAAGCGGATGCAGCCGGACTCGTGGAGCGATTCACGAAGCTCGGTAACCCGGAGGAACGCGAACTCGCCCGGGAAATAATCGACTTTCCGGACGTGGTGCTTCGAGCTGCCGAGGACTACAATCCGACGCTGGTCGCGAAACGCACTATCGTGCTCGCCCGGAGCTTCAACCGTTTCTACAAAGCTCATCCTATATTCAAGTGCGAGGATGCAGTGTTGAGGAACGAACGGCTCGCGCTTGCGTGCGCTGCGGGTGAATCGATACGGTGGGGCCTTTCTCTGCTGGGCATCGAGACGCTCGAACGCATGTAACGCGACGATCCGTATCAAGGGGTGTTCGGCCGTTGGCCGGGCACCCCTTATTTTTTACCGGATCCGGCATAACTTGTAATACGGCATATTTCTGGTATTCTCCATCCGGGGTAACACACGTCAAGGAGACGGTCATGGACCGGAATATATGGCAGACTCTTTCGGACGAAATGAGCCGAGAGAATGACGGAGATGAGGTCTTTCTGAAAGAACGCATCGCGCCCGACGCCCTGCGCATGGCATACGAACAAAAACGAGCCATCGTGGTCCGGCAGGGCGATGTTTCGGCCGCACAATCCGAGCGCATTATCGGAATCGGCGTCCTGTGGCCGACATCCGATAGTACATGGTTCGAGCTGGGCTCGCTGTGGGTCGCGAACGAGTTTCGCGGGCCGGGCTTGGGCCTGGCTCACATGATCTATCGCGGCCGGCTTGATCTCTTGCCGCCCGGGGCGCATGGGTTTGTCGTTACGCACAATCCACGCGTCGTCACGCTCGCGCTCAAACACGGCTTCAGAGAAGCTTCTCGATCAGAATGGCCGCACGCCGCTCCCTACGCGGTAGTATGCGGGCCCTGTGATCGATGGGAGACTGATGAACAAAAGGCTCACTGTCCGCATCGCGCCGTGCTGGCCCAGTGCCAGCTGTTGGTTCGATGAGATTCTCGAGTCGTAAGCGCATCCTCATGCAAGAGGATGCGCTTATTGCTTATCCTATGAATAATAAGTGGCACGGAAACGAGGCGTTCGTTCTCGGTAAGGAATTAAGGTTTGAGAGACAGTTCGAGCCGGCTCGTTTCAGAGCCGGCTCGTTATATTCACACGCCACAAGGCTTACGCGAGACGCAACCGCTCGGGCAGCCGCAGGAACGCACCCCACTCCCAGGTGTAAACGCGCCGCCACATGCTCACCACCTGAGCTCTGCGCTCATCGTCCGCGAACAGGACGTGGAAGATCAGCTCTTTCCGCTGCTCGGGGTGAGTAAACGTGCGAGGCCGGACGACCGAGCACCATTTCACGCCGAGTTTCTTGTGAAGGCGGGGATACTGCTCAGCAATAGCCAAGCAGTGACGAGGGTGAACGGGCGCGAGATGATTCCGGGTACCGAATGCTTCGGCCGTACTGTATTCGCACTGGCTCCCGAAATTCACGAGGATAATCTCCGCCCTTCCCGCCTCGATATTTTCAGGCGGCATGAGCGCTTCGTTCCAGATCACACACGGTTCCAGGTCCCTTGCGGGCGTATCGGGCGCTCCGGCACGCAGCAAGTCTTCCCACATGCGTTTTGGATCAATGGAGACAGTGAGAGTCTCTATGCGTCCGCCCTTCGGCGGCATGAGCTGCTTGTTCATGGCAATCTCCTCAAAGAAACTACTGGAATAAAATATACGACCTGGAATAGAAAATGTAAAGGCCCGCCCAATCGAGTGCTCTCACGTTCGCAAAATAGTGATTCCACTTCCCTTACGCCGGCAAGGACTGCTCGGTAAATAGGGTAGACTGGTCAGATGGAAGGAGTAACGAGAATAGACAGCGGGCGGCCCGGCAAGACGGCCGCCGTATTCGGCGGGGTGCACGGCAACGAGCGCGTCGGCGTCGATGCTGTGCGGCAGGCTGCGTCGAATCTAAAACTGGAGTGCGGCACGGTTTATTTTGTCGAAGCCAATCCCCTTGCGATCGCGCAGAACCTGCGTTTCGTGGAAAAGAATATGAATCGCTGCTTTCTGGAAAACAATACCGGCTCAACCTATGAGGACAACAGGGCCCGCGAGTTGATGGAGCTTCTCAAGGAGTGCGATGCCCTGCTTGATATCCATGCGAGCAACAGCCGCTCTGCCACGCCATTCGTCATATGCGAAGGAAACGAATCGCGCGCGCTGGCCAAGACGCTGGATTTCCCGCTCATAACCGACGGCTGGGACGCGGTTGAGCCGGGCGCAACGGACGGATACATGAGCCGTCTCGGTAAGCTGTCCCTCGGCATCGAGTGCGGTTCCGTGTTCGACGGCGGCGCGCAGGTTCATCGAGCGACCAGTTCCATCACGCAATTCCTCGCGCACCTCGGCATTATTGAAACGGCACCCGTCCCTGCCGTTCCCGATCAAAAGCACGTTCACATGTTTTTCTGCCACGTCGCTGAGGTCGATTTTTCTCCGTCGAGAGAATTCGCGGATTTCGAACCAGCACGAAAAGGCGAATTGATAGGAACGGACGGCGGAAAGAATATCTACGCTCCGGAAGACGCGCTGGCGGTGTTTGTAAGACGGCGCGATGGACCCGGGCAGGAAGCGTTCCTGCTTGGCAGGCAGCTGGCCTAGAACCGCGCACCATTACAACCCGCTCTGGATGGAGGGGTGTTCCGCGTTCGCGCGATGCAGGAGCACCGAAAGGCGGCTGGTCCAGGGCAGATAGTCGCGCACGCGCGACAGCTCCACGACCTTCATGGTCGCCGCCGGGCCTTCGGTGTCGGGCGTATGCACGCCATCGGGTTCGACCGTGACGCTCGAACATGCGACGAGCGCGTCGCCGTCATCGGTCGGCACGACCAGGTAGCCGAGCAGCGTGCACATGGTTCCCTTCATGCAGATACGCTGCTGTACGACGCGCTCGGTGGCTTCCTGCACGGTCTCGTGCGGGTGCGCCTCGTCCATGACGAGGTCCCACGGGCTGTCCGCTGCGGCGCGCACGAGCACGAGGCGCTCCCCGATGAAGCAGATGGCGCACACATCCGTAACGTCGCCCGGCTCGGGGACGAGGTCGCTGGCGTCGACGAACGCCGAGGTTTCGAGGAAATCCACGAAGGTAGGGGTGCGGTCGGGTTCCATGCCCGTATGATACCGCCAAAATACCGGGCCTGCAGGCTTTGCCTGCAGGCCCGGTATTTTGCTCCTGCGTTCTTACCCTATCGCGGCGACTGCGGAACAGCCGGAGAGACCTGAACGGCCTGCGTTCCTGCAGGGCGAATCTGGATGGACGAAGCGCTTACGCTGCCGTCGCTGTTCTTAGCGCCCGTGATGACGACATTCTGTCCTGCGGCGAGGTCGTCCGCGGATCCCGCGTCGCTCTTCATAACGGTCGTACTCGGCGACAGATAGACGATCTCGGAGCCGCCGCCGGTAAGAGAAACCGTGACGCTGGTCGCATCTTTGGAGACGATGCTGCCCGACACGAGTCCGCCCATGGCGCCTGCGCCGCCCGTGCGCGCCCCCGACAGGCCGCCCGTACGTGCTGCAAGGCCCTGCTGCGCGCCGCCCTGCCCGCCCATCATCATGCCGCCCGCGGCATAGCCGCCGCGCATTCCCGCCGCGTGAGCGCCTGCGGCATGCTGGCCCGCGTAGAACGAGCCGCCCGCGACGACGACCAGGATGACGAGCGCGCCGATTATCTGATTGGTAGTGAGATGAGGCATCATGCGTGTAACAAAACTGATATACGGTGAATACGGGAGCGGCCGCGCCTCTGGTGCAGCCGTCCGTCGGGGAGCGGAGCGGGGGTGCCGGCATTCCTGCTTTTTGCAGGCGAGGCAGTTGCGCGATAATTTCCTCCGGCCTTGCGGAGCCGAGAGGAAATCATCGCCGGCGACCGAGCCGAAAAAAGAGGAATGGCGGCGGCCCCGAGTGAGCGGGCGTTATTCGTACCGCAGCGCGTCGATAGGATTGAGCGCCGCCGCGCGCCGCGCCGGATAGTACCCGAATACGATGCCGATGCCGGCTGAGACGCCGATAGCGAGCGCGACCGATGACAGCGTAATGGCCGGCGCAAGCGTCGTGAACGACGCGATGAGGAATGACGCGAACGCGCCGAGCGCGAGCCCGACCGCGCCGCCCACGAGCGTGAGTGCAACGGCTTCGGCCAAAAACTGCATGCTGATGTCCCGGCGCTTCGCGCCGATGGCCTTGCGCAGGCCGATTTCGCGCGTGCGCTCGGTGACGGTGGTGAGCATCATGTTCATAATGCCGATGCCGCCGACCAGAAGCGATATGCCCGCGATAGCGCCCAGAAGCAGCGTGAACGTGCCCGTGATGCTCGACGCGGTGGAAAGAAGGTCGTTCTGATTGAGGATGCTGAAGTCGGCTTTGGTCGGATCCGAAATCTTGTGCCGCTCCAGCAGGAGCGACGTTACATCCGCCTGCACCTGCGCCATGGCATCCGCGCTCGCCGCCTCGATGCTCACGGTCGAGAGGTGCGTGCCGCCGGCGAGGTATTTCTGCTCGGTCTGTAGCGGTATGAAAATCTGATCGTCCTGGCTCGTGAAGCCCGAGCCTCCCTTGGCGACCGTAACGCCGATGACCTTGAACAATTGGCCGTTCACGCGGATGGTCTGGCCGATGGCGGCGTCCGCGGTCGCATCGTCGCCGAACAGGTCGGTGAGGACGGTGGGGCCGAGCACCGCGACTTTCGCGAGCGTTTTGTTGTCCTGGTCGCTCACGAAGTCGCCCTCGGCGACCTGCAGGTTGTGGACCGCCGGGTATGCCGACGTGACGCCGAGCACCGTCGTGTTGGTGTTCGCGCCCTTCGCGACTATCTGGTAGCGGCCGGTGAGCTCGGGCGATACGGCCGTGATGTCCGCGACCGAGGACGCTATCGCGCCGGCATCGGCGTTCGTGAGCGTCGTCGCGCCCCCGCGGCCCGCGGACGGGCCGCCGAAACTCTGCGTCGCGCCCGGCATGATCTCGATGAGATTGCTGCCGAGCGCATTGATGCTCGAATTGATGGACGCCTGCGCGCCCTGCCCTATCGACACGAGCGCGATGACGGACCCGATGCCGATGACGATGCCGAGCATCGTGAGCGCCGTGCGCGCCTTGTTGGCGAGCAGCGCGGCGAATGTCTCATGGAAGAGGTCGTCGGTTTTCATAGAGGAATCAGTCGATAGCGGCGCGCGCTTTGTGCGGGTTGGGCTTGTCCTCGACGATAAGGCCGTCGCGGATATGGATGATGCGGTCGGCGTGCTGCGCGACGTCCGGCTCGTGCGTGATGAGCACGATGGTGCGCCCCATCTCTTCGTTCAGCTTCTGGAACGTGCCGAGCACGACCTGTCCGGTGCGCGTATCGAGGTTGCCGGTCGGCTCGTCGGCGAGGATGAGGCTCGGCTCATTCACCAGGGCCCGCGCGATGGCGACGCGCTGTATCTGTCCGCCCGAGAGCTGGTTCGACCCGTGGTCGAAATGGGATTCCGGCATGCCGGCGGCTATGAGCGCCGCGCTTGCCCGCGCGCGGCGTTCGTCCGGCGCGACGCCCTCATAGATGAGCGGCAGCATGACGTTGCGCAGCACGGTGGCGCGCGGCAGCAGGTTGAACGACTGAAATACGAACCCTATGCGCTCGCGCCGGATGTCGGCGAGCTCATCGTCCGACAGCGTGGATACGTCCTTGCCGTCGAGCAGGTACGTGCCGGACGTGGGCGAGTCGAGCGCGCCGAGTATATGCATGAGCGTCGACTTGCCCGAGCCTGAAGGGCCCATGATGGCGACGAACTCCCCGTCCCGTATCGTGAACGTGACGCCCTTGAGCGCCGTGAACGGCTCGCCGCCCGTGTCGTACGTCTTCGTGACGTCCTTGACCTCGATCATGGTCAGCCGCCGAAGCCAGGGCTTCGCTGTACGCGTACGGCGCCCGCGCCGGTGGCGCGCACCGGGGCCGTGATAGCGCCCGTCGCGCGGGTCGCGGAACTCGCCGCCGACGTTGCCGCCGCCGTGATGGCGCGCGCCACGTACGTATCGCCCGCCGCCAGTCCCGACGTTATCTCGGTCGTGTCGTCGCCGGCAAGGCCGAGCTCGACCGGCACCTGCGTCGGCGTACCGGTGATGCCCTGCGCGCCGCCTGCCCCTGCCGCGGCACCCGGGATGGAAAGAACGTAGCTCGCATCGCCCGCCGAATGGATAGCCGCGTTCGGCACGGCGACGACGCCGTCTTTCCGGGCGGTGATGATGGTCGCTTCGACCGTCATGCCGGGCTTCACGCGCGGGTCGTCGGTTGCGAACGATATCTTCACGCCGTAGTTCACGACGCCGCTCGATACGGTACCCACCGCATCGATGGACGCCACTTCGCCGGCGATGGTCAGGCCGTCGACGGCGTCGAACGTGAGCATCGCCTTCTGCCCCACCGCGACTTTCGCCGCGTCGACCTCGTTGAGTGAAAGTTCGGCTATCTCGTCGGTCGTGACGAGGGTCACGAGCGTCCCGCTCGACTGATCCCCCACGTGCGCGTCGACCGAACCCACGATGCCGTCGAACGGCGCCGTGACGAAGTGATCGTCATAGGCTTCCTGCTTCTGGCGCACGGAGAGCTGCGCGCTGCGCAGGTCGAGCGTGTCGGGATTGGTGAGGTCGGAGAGGGACTGGCCCGCGTTCACGAGCGAGGTGCGGGCGGACAGCAGGCTCGACACCGCGCCGTTCGCGCTCGACGTGAATCCTGACGCCGTCGACCGTGCGCTGCTGGCAGCCGCTGCATTGGTCGGAGAATCATGGGCGGCCACGTAGGCGACTGCCGTCTGTGCGTCGCTCGCGGCGGTCGCCACCTGTTTCGCCACGTCCGCCGTGCTTGCGAGCGCGGCCTCGACGTCGCTCACGCTGCTTGAATTCGATATCGACGCATTCGCGGCTTCGCTCTGCGCAAGCGCGCGCTTTGCCGCGCCATAACTCAGATTCGCCGTGCTGATGAGCGTGCGTGCGTCGCCGCTGAGGAGAAGGTTGGTAGACGCGAGGTAGCCGTCGTTGACGTCGAGCAGATTCGCGAGCCCCGCGATGACGCTGTCATCGTCCGCGTATGCCTTGGCGAGCGCGCTGACGCCGCTCACGAGTGCGCTCTCGTTCGCGGCGACGGCGCTCTGCTGGTCCGACGCTTTCGGATTGGTGAGGCGGTCGAGCGATATCTGCGCGTTTTCGAGCGCGAACGCGTCGTCGGTGGCGTCGGTCGCGACAAGTACCTGCCCCGCCTTCACATGCGCGCCCGGGGCGACGTTCACCGCGGTAATGGTGCCGGCGGATTTCGCCGACAAGTCGACTTCGTCGGAAGCTGATACCTGGCCGGTGCCCGAGACGCTCGAGGACACCGTGCCGAGGGCGGCGGCCGCGATGACGTAATGCGGATCGGCCGACACCGCTCCCGCGGCCTTTACCGAACTGTAGACGCCCGAAACGAGCGCAATAGCGACGAGCGCGCTCACGCCCTTGTGGGCGAATACCCATGCGCGTGCCTGCCTATACCGTGGATGTGCGGATAGCGAAGCCATGATGTCGCGGCGCTTACGCGCTTAAGTCGGTGTTACTGCCCATATATACCGAGTATACGGGGCGCCGGACCGCGCCGGTGCACTATGCCTTCATGGATTCGAGCCCTTCCTCGGCAAGCGCGAGCGCGACGCCCGGGCGGGCTTCCATGCGCGCAGCGAACGCGGCGAGGTTCGGGAATTCCGCAAGCGCGATGCCGCCGCGCGGCATCCAGCGCATGATGGTGTACGCATACGCGTCCGCGACGCTGAACGCGTCGCCGAGCAGATACGGCTTCCCCGCGAGCGCGCCATTGAGCACCACGAACCGTTTCTTCAGCTTCGTAATCGCGAGATCCTTCTCGGATTCGGGCGCATCCGCGCGGAATAGCGGGCCGAACCCCTTGTGGAGCTCGCTGCTGACGAATGCCACCCAGGAAAGAGCGGCATAATATGCCTTCGTTCCCCGCTCGGGCATGAGGTTCTTATCCGGCGCCTGGTCGGCGAGATAATGGATGATGGCCGGGCCTTCCATAAGCACCGAATCGTCGTCGAGCCGGAGCGCCGGGACGTAGCCGCCGCGCGGATTTACCGAGAAGAAATCCTCGCCTTCGGCGGTCGTGCGCGCGGCGCCGGCGAAGGTGACTTTCGACAGGTCGACCGCCAGTCCCGACTCGCGGGCAACGATGTGCGGGGAAAGCGAGCAGGCGCCCGGGGAGTAGTAGAGTTTCATACCGAATTGAGTTAGCGGAGTAGACTCGTAGCCTATCAGCCGAAGAAAAACCGTCCGCTGGGGATAACCCGGCGGACGGTTTTTCTTCGTATTCGAATGATATTACGGCTTCGCGACGAACCACACGCCGCCGACGCCCTGCCCCGTCGTATCGCCCGATTGCGCATCGTTCGCGTAGAAGTAGAGCGGATGGCCGTTATACGTCACCTGCTCCGTCCCATCCGCGCGCGTTATCGTGCCGATGGTTCCCGCGAGCGGAGACTCGGCGACGAGGTTATCGGTCGAGGTCACGACATACGGCGGCCACGCCGCCGCACACGCGTCCATGCAGTGCGATAGGCCGTCCGTATCGGGCGCATAGGTATAGAGCGTCATGCCGTTATAGGCGATGACGTAATTGCCGAGCTTCGCGTCGGTATCCTGGCCGAGCGTCAGGTTGTCGCCCGGGACCGCCTCGGACGTCGTGGCGGCTGCCGGCGCCTGCTCTACCGGGCCCGATTCGAGCGCGGACTTCGGCTGTGCGAGCCACCAGCCGAGGCCGATGACGACGAGCACTATGACGACGATGGTAACGATGGTGGATGTTTTCATGCTGCCGGATGAAGGATAATGCAACTCAGTATACTCCCGCCTCCCTAATACCCTGCGAATTCCTCGAAGCGGATATCGTCGCCGCTCACGCCGTTCCCGATGAGCATCGAGCGCATCGCCATGACCATCGCGGACGGGCCGGCGAGGTAATAGACGGGCGATGTGCCAGCCGGTACATGGCGCGCGAGCATCGATGCGTCGATGTGGCCGCGCTCTCCGCCCCACGGCTCTCGCGATGTTTCCATCCCGGTCATGGTAGGGACGAGCGTGAAGTTGGGATGTTTCGCGGCGAACGCTTCTAATTCATCGAGAAATGCCGCATCTTCGGGCCGGCGGTTGGCATACAGCAGGGCTATCCGGTGCGGGAGCGCGCGTTCGGCGGCGTCCGACAGGATGGAGCGGAACGGCGTTATGCCGATGCCGCCTGACAGGAATATCGCCGGGCGTGCGGTGTTCTCATGCAGGAAGAACGACCCGAACGGCCCTTCGAACGAGAGCGGGGTGCCCTCAGGCATGGCCGCGAGCACGCGCTTGTATGCGCTATCGCGGATGCGCGTCGCGATTTTCAGTACGGGCTCGTGCGGCGCGCTTACGAGCGAGAAGGTGCGAAAGTTCCCTTCCGCGTCCGTTTCGGGCGGGTCGATGAGGCGCAGGTCGATGGTCTGGCCTGCGCGGTAGCCGAATCCGTCCGGACGCGCGAACGTGAACTCCATCGTGCCTTCTGCTATGTCCCGTTTCTCCTTGAGTCTGGTCGTATGCATGGATTATTTCCGTGAACGCATAACCATCCGGTGCGGGAATTTTACCAGCTCGCCGATCTGCATGAAGAAGAACGACCATACCCAGATCAAAAGCGCGAGCTGCCACGGTATCGCGGCGGGCATCAGGAAGCCGGTGAGCGCGAGCCCGGTCGCAACCGCTTGCGTCGCGCTCGTTGCGAATATCACTTCCCTGCTCGGCAGGTAGCGCCACCAGCGCTCTTTGGTATGCGCTACGTATATGAGCAGGTGGCCCGAGACCGTGAGCTTCAGGAAGAACAGCGTCTCGACGACCGGCAGCGGAAGATGCAGGTAATCGGTCGCAAAGAAATACAGCAGCAGGCTGTTTGCCACGCCCACGGCGCCATACAGAAGGCTCTGCGAGAACTGCCGCTTCACCTGTATCTTCGACGGCCGGTTCGCGACTTTCACGCGGTCGAACGCCAGCGAGATGATGGGGATGTCGTTCAGGAGCGCGATGAGTATGAGCTGCAGCGGCGACAGCGGATACGCGCCGGTCGCGAGCCCGAGGATGACGATGGTGACGATGAGCCGGAAGCTTTCGGATATGCGGTAGAGCGAATACGAATACAAACGCTCGAATATCTTGCGCCCTTCGATGAAGGCGTCTTTCATGACGCCGATGCCGTCCGTCAGCAGGACGATGTCGGCGGCGGCCTTCAGCACGTCCACGGCGTTGCTCACCGCGAAGCCGACGCTCGCGGCCTTCACTGCCGGCAGGTCGTTCACGCCGTCGCCGTTGCTCGCGACGGTATAGAAGCGGCGGGCGCGCGTAACGAGCTCGTACTTGTCTTCCGGCAGGATTTCCGCGAACGCGCGCGTATCGCGGAACGTGGATGCGGCAACCGAATCCCAGCCCGCGGCCGCGAGCTCGTCGCGCGGCACGACGCGGGTGCCCGGGATGCCGAGCTTATCGGCTATCTCGGCGGCGATGGCGCGGTTGTCGCCCGTCACCATGACGACATCGATGCCGTTGTCGCCGAGGAACCTGATGACCGACGCCGCGTCGTCGCGCAGTTCATCCGAAAGCGCGAACAGCCCCGCGAGCGCCATGCCGGACTCCGCTTCACCGTCCGCCGCCGCGAGCGCGAGCGTGCGGTAGCCGCGCGCGGCATAATCCGCTACATCCGTATCGAATCGCGCGCGGATATCCGCGGGCAGCCCGCACAGCGCCGCGACGGCCTGCGGCGCTCCGAGCGAGAGGGTCCGGATGCGCCCGCCGTCTTCGAGCGTCAGCGTGCTGCGCTTTCTCGAAGAATCCCCGGGGATATACGTGCGCACGGCGCCATTCGCGGCGGCATGCGGGCCCGCGAGCAGCGCCTGATTGATGGTCGTGTCGGGGTCGCGCGCGGCGACGAGCGCGCCCAGGCGGCGCACGTCGTCCGCGCTGAAGCCGTCGTATGCCCGGACGTCGCTCACGGCGATGAGGTTCTTGGTGAGCGTGCCCGTCTTGTCGGTGAGCAGCAGGTCCGCGTTCGCGAGCTCTTCGAGCGACGAGAGGCGCCGCACGATGACTTCTTTCTTCGCGAGCGCGACGACGCCGAAGGCGATGATGAGCGTCATGACCGTCGGCAGGCTTATCGGTATGCCGGCGATGACGAGCGACAAGTCGAGCCGCAGCACATCGAGCCACGGCGTGCGGCCGAGCGCGAGCGCCGCGGTGAGCGCGAGGACCGCGACGATGCTCAGCCCCGAAAGGAACCGCGATATGCGCAGGATGTCCTTTTCGAGCGCGCTTTTGCGGGGATGCGGATCTATCTTCGCGAGCGTCTTGCCAAATGAGGTATTGCTGCCGATAGCCGTTATTTCGACGGTCGCGAGGCCTGATGCGAGGTATGAGCCGGATAGGAGCGTATCTCCATCCCGCTTCTCCTTCGGCAGCGATTCGCCGGTGACGGCAGCCTCGTTCGCGCTCGCGTTGTTCGCTTCGGCCACGACGGCGTCTGCGGGGATGATGTCCCCCGCCGAAAGCCGCACGATGTCATGCGGGACGAGCAGCCGCGCGTTAAGGTCCGTCCATGCGCCGTCGCGCAGCGCCTTCACCGACGACGCCAAGTGCTCGTTCAGCTTCTCTATCGCGCTGTCGGCCTTGTGTTCCTGCCATACGGTGATGCCGACGTTCAGCGCCAGAAGCGCGAGGATGAACGAGCCGTCGAACGCCTTGCCGCCCAGAAACGAGAGGATGGCGGCCACGAGCAGCATGCCGCTGATGGGCGATATCGCGCGCTTCATGATGCGCCGCAGCAGCGACGGCTTCGGATCGAGTATCTCGTTATAGCCGTGCGCGCGCTGATACGCGGACGCTTCGGCGGTCGTGAGTCCTGGTGAGGTCATATATACGACAGTACACCCGCTGCCTTTTTATTTCAGGTCGGTTATGAACCTGCAGTTCCCCAGAGGGCGTATATGCGGGCAGTAGCGGATGTATCATGAGATATATGATCACGATTAAGCGGGCGTATGAGAAGGCTGCGGCGGCCGACGGGCGCCGCGTGCTGGTGGACCGCCTGTGGCCGCGCGGCGTCTCCAAGGCGAAGCTGAAGCTCGATGCGTGGGAGAAGAACATCGCGCCGAGCGCGAAGCTCCGGCAATGGTTCGGGCACGACCCCAAGCGCTGGGCGGAGTTCAGGAAACGGTATAAGGCGGAGCTGCGCGGCGCGAAAGCCGAACTGAAGGCGGTCGCGAAAAGCGGCAGGCGCATCACGCTCGTATACGGCGCGAAGGATCCCGCGCACAATAACGCGGTCGTGCTGCGGGAAATCCTTTCGCGGATGCAATAACCGGCGCGAGACGCGCAATGCGAAACGGCGCCTGCGGCGCCGTTTCGCGTTTCCTATGCGGGCAATTACCGCTTCGCGCGCAGCGCGAAATGGAAACTTGCGTAGGACAGATAGCCGGCGACGAGGAATCCTATCCACGAGAGCCAGAGCGGCACGGCGAAGTCGCCAAGCGCGATGTCGATCCCGAGCGCGAGGCGCGCCAGGTGCGCGAGCGCGACGGCGAGGAAGATGATGCCCGCGATGACGAGCAGCGTGCGCTCGCTCGGCGAGGAGAGCGGGAGCTTCATGCTCCAGCCATAGTGAACGAGCAGCAGGATGATCGCCGCGTCAAAGACGACGATGGGCACGATAGCCGCCGATGTCCACGTGACGCCAAGGATGGTAAGCGGGAACAAGCCCGCGTTGCCGAAGAACAGGACGCTGATGAGGTCGGCGAGCACGAGACCGACCAGCACCTTCGCGATGTCGCGATGAGTAACATGCTTCATGTAGGGAGGATGGTTAGGCGCGAGAGCGCTGCTTTGAGTATGGACGCTCGCGGGAAGCAGTGCCACCTGGGCAGGTGCATAACCTGCGCCGCCTGCTGCGGCGTTATGGCAGCAGCGATGCGACCGAAAGCGCTGCTGAGAAGGTTACCAGGACGATGAGCGAGAACCGGAACACGCCGCGCGCCCACGCCGCATCGTCCGGCGCCCTGAATCCTTTTCCGGCGCGCCAGAGCCACATCAGCCCAATGAGTAGCACCGCGGCGAGATAGGCATAGCCCGCATAACCGAGCGCCGTGAGCGCGGACGCTGCGGCGAGGTACGCGATGATATAGAGGAGGATATGGATTTTGGCCGCGCGTATTCCCTTTCGCGCGGGAAGAACGGGGATGCCCGCCGCGGCATATTCGTCGAGGCGGTATGTCGCTATGGCGTAGAAATGCGGCATCTGCCAGAAGACGAGGATGAAGAAGAGCGTCGCGGCAGCCGCATCAATCCGGCCGGTTACGGCGGTATAGCCCACGACGACGGGCACCGCGCCGGGGATGCTGCCGACAACCGTGCCCCAGTAGGACGCGCGCTTCGCCCAGCCGTACGCGAAGACGTATGAAAGGAATCCGAACAGCGCGATCGCCGCCGTGAGCGGGTTCGCATATATAGAGAGCAGCGCGACGCCGATGATGCCGAGCGCGCTTCCGTACGCGATCGCGTTCGCGCCCGATATCGCGCCGGTCACGAGCGGACGGTTCTTCGTACGCTCCATCTTCGCGTCGATGCCGCGATCGAGATAATTATTGAATACGCACGCCGACGCGACGACGAGCATACTGCCGGCGAGCGTCGCGCAGAACAGCGCGGCGCTCGCGTGCCAGCCGGAAGCATAGAGGAACGCGGCGAGCGTCGTGAACGCGTTGCCGTACACGATACCGGGCTTCGTGAGGCGATAATAGTCCTTCAACATGCCGGTCATATCCCCTGCTGGCTCTGCATATATTGTTCCATCTGCATCGTGCCGGGCATCATGCGCGCGTTCAGGCTGAACATGATCCATATCGAGCCCGCGATCAGTATCAGGATGACGAGCCCGAAGCTGCCGAGCATGTAGAGCCGCTCCCGCGCGCCGGCGCTCTTCCCCACATGAAGGAAGCACGCAAGCTGCACGAACGCCTGCGCGAGCGCGAATGCCGCAAGCAGCAGGGCGAGCGGCCGCGGGGCGAGCAGGTGGTGCGCGGCGAGGACATACGCGGCAAGCGTGAACAGAAGCGACAGGGCGAATCCCCACGCATACCCGCGAATGCCCGTGCCCCGCGGCCATGCGCCGATGTTTTCGAAATAATCGCCGGTATTCATAGCAGGTTCGCTCCCATCAAATATACGACGGTGAATATGAATATCCATACGAGGTCGAGGAAATGCCAGAACATGCTGAAGAGCATGAGCTTGCGCAGGGAGGAGCGTGAAAGCCCGCGGCGCAGGACGGCGAATATGAGCGCGGCGATCCAGAGCAGCCCCGCGACGATATGCAGTCCGTGCGTTCCAACGAGCGTGAAATACGAAGAAAGGAACGCGCTGCGCGGCGGGCCGTTCCCGGCGCCCGCAAGCCGCGCGAATTCCGAGAACTCGATGGCGAGGAATGCGGCGCCGAGCAGGAACGTGGCGCCGAGCCAATTGACGGCGCCGCGCGCGCTGCCGGCGCGCGCGGCCAGGAGCGCGAGCCCGCACGTGAAGCTGCTGGTCAGGAGCAGCAGGGTTTCGGCAAGGACGAGCGGCAGGTCGAAGATGTCGCGGCCCGACGGCCCGCCGAACGTACTGGTATGCAGCACGGCATACGCCGCGAACAGGCTCGCGAACAGCACGAGGTCGGTCATGAGATACACCCACAGCCCGAAGACCGTGGTGCCGTCAGCGGCATTCTCCTCCGCTTCCTGCTGCTCGTTCAAGACTGTCATGCGCTCATCCATCATACGGCTACGACCGGACGGCCGCGGGCTTCTTCCTGCTTCCGGATTTCAGCCGCAGGCAGCACGTATTCCGTGTCCTCGGCGAATGTCCGGACGAGTACGCATATGAACGCGCCGGCTATGCCGAGAATCGCGAGCCACCACATATGCCAGACGATACCGAACCCAAACAGGAATACGAACGCCGCGATGACGATGCCGGCGCCCGTGTTCTTCGGCATGCGGATGTCTTCATAGCGCGCTTCGGGAGAAAGGCCTTCCTGCTTCGCCGCCCAGAACGCGTCGAGCGAATGGACGGCCGGCAGCACCGCGAAGTTGTACGCGGGCGGCGGCGAAGCCGTCGACCACTCGAGCGTCCGGCCATCCCACGGATCGCCCGTCGTATCCATATTCATGCGGCGCTGCCGCACGCTCCGCACGAGCTGCGCGACCTGGAACGCGAATCCGAGCGCGATAATGAGCACGCCGACGCCGGCAACGATGAATAGCGGCTGCCATCCGAGCCCGGCCGCATAGTGGTCGAGCCGGCGCGTCGCCCCCATGAATCCCAATATGTAGAGCGGGCCGAACGCGAGTATGAATCCGAACAGCCAACACCAGAACGCCTTGCGTCCGAGGCTCTCGTCGAGCCGGAAGCCGAATATCTTCGGGAACCAGTAGGTGATGCCGGCGAAGTAGCCGAACAGGACGCCGCTCACGATCATGGTGTGGAAATGCGCGACGAGGAAGAGGCTGTTGTGGAGCTGGTAGTCGGCCGGCGGCTCGGCGAGCACGACGCCCGCCACGCCGCCGAGCGTGAAGAGAACGACGAAGCCCATGAACCAGAGCATCGGCGTATAGAAGCGGATGCGGCCGCGGTACATCGTGAACAGCCAGTTGAATATCTTGACGCCCGTCGGTATCGCGATGACCGCCGTCATGATGCCGAAGAATGCATTCACGTCGGCCTCGGCGCCCATCGTGAAGAAGTGGTGCAGCCAGACCAGGAACGAGAGGAACACGATGGCCCAGATGGACAGCACCATCGAGAAATATCCCGCAAGCTTCTTGCCCGAGAACGCCGGGACGACTTCCGAGAATATGCCGAACGCCGGCAGGATGAGTATGTACACTTCCGGGTGCCCCCACGCCCATATCAGGTTCACGTACATCATCATGTTCCCGCCGCCGCCCGCGGTGAAGAAATGCATGCCGAGCGTGCGGTCGAGCGCCAAGAGCGCGAGAGTCGCGGTGAGTATCGGAAACGCAAAGACGACGAGCGACATAGACCCGGCGACGCTCCAGACGAACACCGGCATGCGCATGGGCGTCATGCCGGCGGCGCGCATCTTTATGATGGTGATGAGGAAATTTATCCCCGCGAGCAGGCTCCCGAGCCCGCCTATCTGCAGGCTCCATATCCAGTAGTCGACGCCGGTCGTGGGGCTGTACGCGAGCTCGGACAAGGGCGGATACGAAAGCCACCCGGCGGTCGAGAAGTCGCCGACGATGAGCGAGAGGTTGATGAGCACTGCGCCGGCGGCGAAGAGCCAGAAGCTGAGGGAGTTCAGGAACGGGAACGCGACATCGCGCGACCCTATCTGGAGCGGCAGCACGAGGTTGATGATGCCGAACATGAACCCCATCGCGACGAAGAAGATCATGATCGACCCGTGCGCCGAGAATATCTGCTGGAAATGATTCGCGGCGAGGATGCCGTCCGACGCGCCGACGGATGTCGCCTGCTGCGCGCGCATGAGGAGCGCGTCGATGCCGCCGCGCACGAGCATCACGCCGGATACCGCGATGTACATGACGCCGAGGCGCTTCGGGTCAAGCGACGTGAGCCATTCGCTCCAGAGCCATTTCCAGCGCCCGAGGTATGTAATGCCGGCAAGTACCAGGAGCGCGCAGCAGACCATGAACGCCGCGCCGCCGAGCGCGATAGGGTTCTGCGGGAACACCGACCACGATAGCTCACCGAATATAAGCAAGTTCCAGCTCATGGCGCGGTATTCGTGTTCATATGCATCGGCATGCTCATATCCATCCCGCGCATGTCCATGCCGGACATCCCGTTCATATCCGGCATATCGCCGGCAGGCATCGCCGCCGGGAATTCCCCCTGTTCGGGCATCATCACGCGATTTATGATCGTCCCGAACAGGCCGGTGTCTGCCGATGAATACAGCATGACCGGATTATACGAGCTCGGCGCGGCAAGCGCGCCGTACGCATCGAGCGTGAGCGGGCGCGCGGAGTCCTGCGCCGACGCGACCCACGCACTAAAATCGTCCTGTGATACCGCCCGCGCGGTGAACGCCATGCCCGCGAAGCCGTCGCCGCTGATGTTCGCCGACGCGCCCTGGTAGTCGCCGACGCGGCTCGCCATGAGATTGAGCTGCGTCTGCATGCCCGGCATCACCATGATCTGCCCGCCGAGGCTCGGCACCCAGAACGAGTTCATCGGCGCGTCCGCGGTAAGCTCAAAGCGCACCGGTACATCCGCCGGGAATTCGACCAGATTCACGCTGGCTATCCCCTGCTCGGGATAGATGAAGAGCCATTTCCAGTCGAGCGCGACGACCTGGATGGTCAGCGCGGGCGCGTCTGAATCGAGCGGCTTGTACGGGTCGAGCGCGTACGAGCTTCGCCACGCGAGCACGGCCAGGCATGCGATGATTGCCGCGGGCACGAGCCACCAGAGCGTCTCGGCTATCCAGTTGTCGTGATCCCAGTCGGGGCGGTGGTCGACGTTCGTCGCCGTGTTGCCCGCGCGGTATTTCCACGCGAAATAGAACAGCAGGACGAAGACCGGTATGACGACGATGGCGCACAGCAGGGTCGTTATCACCATGACGCGCAATTCTGCGGCGGCGACGGGTCCCGCCGGTTCGAGCACCGGCAGATGCGCGCCGTGCAGGTACCAGACCGTCGCGACCGCAAGCGCGAGCACCGCGATGTATGGCAGCAGATATCTCCGATTCATTACCGTTTCAGTCTACCACCGCGATCGCGGCGAATGCCTGCTGCCATAGCGCAAATCACCGCCCTGCGGCGGTGATTTGCGTATCGTGTTGCCCGCGTCGGTACCGTACCTAACCCATACAAGGTATTTAAGGGTTCTTTGGCGAGCACTCCCCTTTCAGGTAATGAGAAAAACCGCCCTCCTGGCGGTTTTTCTCGATTTGACGGGCATCGGTACAGTACCAAGATTCTGATGCCTACCGGTACTCATTCACTATCACAACCTTGTTGCGGGGGCCGGAATCGAACCGGCGTCTGGAGGTTCTTTTGCACCTGCTGTTTCCAGCAGGAATGGACTATCCCATAATCCCGGAGGGATTCTCCCATTATAGTCTCTGAACCTTCCCCGAATTATCGAGACTTGGCTGCTGATTACCGAATCTTCCTGTTTTTCACGCATTCGCGCCCATCCTTTCGGATCACGCTGTAGCACAGGAAGCTCTCACGGCGTTCCAGCAATTTAGAGAGTTTTCCGCTATCCGTTGCCGGATAGGGTCACGTTGTTCACATGAGCCTCCCGAGGTACCTCTCCTCTACCCCGCTTTCATAGCTCCACGCATGAAGCTTATGGCCATAATACTCTCTGGAAAGAGGTTTTGCAATATTGCGACCATTCGCTGAGTGAAGCATTTTATGCGATGGATTCATAATCATGCTGAATATCATGATGCTATACTAATTGCATGCCTCTCAAGGATCGCGATGAACGGAAACGGTACCATGCCGCATACATGAAAGAGGTGTGGTATCCGAAGAATCGGAAAAAGCATCTCGAGTACGTTAAGCGAAACAAGCGGCGCGTTGCCGCATTTCTTGAGGAATACAAGCGGAACGGAACGTGCACCGATTGCGGATTCAAGGGCAGGGACTTCCCTTCCGTCCTTGATTTCGACCACACCGGCAGTGGAACGAAGAAATTCAATGTCGGCAGCTGGTCTCAATCCGTGCTTAGCATCGAAACGGTCAAGAAGGAAATCGAGAAATGCGAGCTGGTCTGTGCCAACTGCCATCGAATCAGGACGTCCGTAAGAGCGAAAAAGAGGAGCCGCTAGAGCCCGTGGAGTTCGCGGAAGACGTTCTCGTATCGCGCGATGGTGCGGCGGGCGAGGCTTTCGGAGAACGGGTATGCCGAACCCTGATGCGCGATGTCGTTGCGCACCTTGTGCGCTTCCCACGCGTCGTTGAGCGCGTCGAGGTCCGACGCTTCGATACCCTTCAATTTCTCGCCGATGGTGTCGCCGTGGTATCCCTCGCGCGCGAGGATGTCGCCCAGATAGATGTCCGCCTCGATGATGGCCTGCCGCCAGTCGTTGGGGTTCTGGCTTTCCATCAGGGACTCGATGTGGCGCCAGCGCGCGTGCTCGGCGGTGTCGTCATCGGCTATTTCGGGCAGAGGGCCGTACACGGCCTTCTCGCGGTCGCGCAATTTATAAAGCTCTATGACGGTGAACGTGATGACGCCGATGGCGAGTATGGCGACGAGATATCCGATGAACGTGACCCACGTCCAAATGCCCGCGAACCATGCCGCGAGCCCCGTGACATGCGCGCCGAAGAAGAGTTCGTAGAGCAGCCGGAACCAGTATTCGAGGTTGAGGAAGTGGATCGGCGACTGGTCCACCGAGCTGGTCGAGACGGCGAGGTCGTTCATGCCGCCATTATAGCTTGCCGATTACAGCGACTCGCCGGTGACGGCCGCGCCGGCTGTGAACAGGATGTCGTCCGCGCCCTTGGGCGCGGTGAAATGGATGCCGGTCGGAAGCGATACGCCGTCGCGCTCGACCATGCCCATCGGTACGGAAATAGCCGGCATGCCGGTGAGATTCGCCGTGACGGTGAAGATATCTTCGAGATACATGGAGACAGGATCGGATTTCTCTCCGAACTTGAACGCCGGAGATGGCGTCGTCGGGAACGCGATCACGTCGCAGCTTTCAAATGCCGCATCGTATTCGGCCGTGAGCACGCGGCGCGCTGCGTCCGCCTTGCGGTAGTACGCGTCGATATATCCGCTTGAAAGCACGAACGTCCCGAGCAGGATGCGGCGCTGCGTTTCGGGGCCGAATCCTTCCGTACGGCTCTTCAGGTAGTCAGCCAGGAGCGATTCGCCGCGCTCGGCAAGACCGTAGCGGATGCCGTCGAACCGCGCGAGGTTCGCGGACGCTTCCGCCGGCATGATGACGTAATAGACCGGCAGCGCGTAGGAGCTCGTCGGAAGCGAAACATCGACGATGGCGTGCCCTTCGCTTTCAAGTTTCTGCAGGACCGCATTAAAATGCGCCCGTACGTCGTCATCAATTCCTTTCTCTATAAGATGGTGCGGCACGCCGATGCGCAGCTTCGCGGAAGCCGCGCGCGCGGGATACAGTCCGGCGGGGATGCTCGTGGCGTCGAACGGGTCCTGTCCGCGGATAGTCTCGAACATCGCTTTCGCGTCGGCGACGGATTTCGCGAGCGGCCCGGCCTGATCGAGGCTGCTGCCGAGCGCGATGAGGCCCGAGCGCGAGACCGCGCCATAAGTCGGCTTCATGCCGACAAGCCCCGTATGCGCGGCTGGCTGGCGGATGGAGCCGCCCGTGTCGGTGCCGAGCGCGCCGAGCGCCAGATGCCCGCTCGCCGCGGACGCCGAACCGCCCGAAGAACCGCCCGGAACGCGCGAAACGTCGTATGGGTTCTTCGACGTGCCGTACGCTGAATGCTCGGTGGAACTGCCCATCGCGAACTCGTCCATGTTAGTGCGGCCGATGAACAAAGCGCCGGCTTCTTTGAGCTTGCGCGTCACCGTCGCGTCGTACGACGCGACATAATTCGCGAGCATCCTGCTTGCGGCGCTCGCGATATGCCCATCTATCAGGATATTGTCCTTCATCGCGAGCGGGATGCCGCAAAGCGCGGGCGCTTTTTCGCCTCCCGCCGCTTCCGCGTCGATGCGCTTCTGCGCCGCGTCTATCGCCGCATCGTCCGCCGCGAACAGCTCAAGGTATGCGTTCAATTCTCCGTTGCGCTCCTGCGCCGCCGCGGCGCAGGCATCCCACAGCTCGCGGACGGTGAACTCCTTCGCGCGCAGCGCGCGCGCCGCTTCGGTTATGGAAAGCTCGTTCGGCTTCTTAGTATCCATACGCTAGTCGTGCGAGATGATCTGCTTCACGGACAACGCATCGCCTTCCCGCTGCGGGAAGGCGCCCGCGAGCTTCTCGGTGTATTTCCCGCTCTCGTGCGGCGCGCCGTCCTCGCGGAACACGTTGCGCAGCGCGCCCGCGGACGGCGCGCCAGCGGTATCGAGCGTCAGGGACTCGAGCTGCCCGACGTATTTCAGTATGCCGTCGAACTCGGCCGCAAACGCGGCGAGCGTATCGTCCGGTATGTCGAGCCGCGCGAGCGCGGCGAGCTTCTTGACATCTTCACTGATGGCCATAACGGTCACTCTATCACGCGGCGATGCGCTTGAGGAATGCCGCTTCGTCGAGCACGTCGATGCCGAGTTCCCGGGCTTTCGCGAGCTTGGAGCCCGCTGCTTCGCCCGCGAGCACGAACGACGTCTTCCTCGAAACGGACGACGACACCTTGCCGCCCGCGCGGCGCACCGCGTCTTCGGCTTCCTCGCGGCTCATGGACGGGAGGGTACCCGTAACGACGACCGACTCGCCCGAGAGCGGGCCGCGCTTCACCGCCGGCGGGGCTTTCTGTATGGAAAGGTGCTTCAGGAGCCGCTTCAGGAGCGTCTTGTTGCCTTTGTCCCTGAACCACGCCGCGACCGCCCGCGCGACGATCTCGCCGACGCCGTTTATGCGGGCGAGGTCATCCTCGCCCGCCGCCGCGAGCGCGTCGATCGTTCCGAGCGACTGCGCGAGCAGCAGCGCGGTCTCGTCCCCCACGTGCGGGATGGAAAGCCCCACGAGCACGCGGTCGAGCGTCACGGTCCTTGCGGCATGTATGCCGTCGATGATGTTCTGCGCGGATTTTTCTTTGAAGCCCGGCAGCTGGAGCAGCTCGTCCTTGGTGAGCTCGAAGATGTCGTCGAAGTCGGAAACGAGCTCATGCTGCATCAGGAGCTCGATGGTCTTGCGGCCCATGTCGTTCATGTCGAGCGCGGATTTACCCGCGAAGTGCGCGAGCTTGCGCTGTTGCTCGGCATAGCTGCCGCGCACCGCGCAGCGGCGCGCGGCTTCTCCCGGCACGCGTTCGATGAGCCCGTCGCCGCCGCACAGCGGCGAATGCGTCGGGAACGTCCACGCTTTCGCGCCCGTTGGGCGCAATTCTTTCAGCACTTCGACGATTTCGGGAATGATGTCCCCCGCCTTCTGCAGGATGACCGTGTCCCCGATGCGTATGTCCTTCTGCGTTATGAAATCCTCGTTATGGAGCGTCGCGCGCGCGACGATGGTGCCCGCCACCGCGACCGGTTTCAGATGCGCGACGGGCGTGAGCACGCCCGTACGGCCCACCTGCAGGCTGATATCCTCTACCACCGTCGTCACCTGCTCCGCGGGGAATTTTAGCGCGATGGAAAAGCGCGGTCCCTTGCCGGTGTACCCGAGCGCTTCCTGCTGCGCGCGGTCTTCGACTTTCAGCACCGTGCCGTCTATCTGATAGTCCTCCTTGTCGCGTCTGCCGCCCTGCCATTTCTTCCAGAACGCAATGACTTCTTCGAGGGTATCCGCGTGCGCCGCGTGCGGATTCACCGGCAGCCCGAGCGCCTTGATGTATGCGAGTTCCTCGGTCTGCGTATCGGGCAGGGGCTCTGACGACTGCGTCGCATCGTAAAAGAACGCGCGCAAGGGGCGCTCGGCGGCGATGGCCGGATCAAGCTGGCGGATGGACCCGGCGGCGGCGTTGCGCGGATTGGCAAAGAGCGGTTGGCCGGCTTTCTCGCGTTTCTTATTAAGCGCGGCCAGGCCCGAGCGCGTCAGATACACTTCGCCTTCCACGGTGAGGTCGATGGGACGCGGAAGTGTCTCCGGCACGCTCTCGATAGTGCGGATGTTGTGCGTGACATCTTCGCCCATGACGCCGTCGCCGCGCGTCGCGGCGACCCTCAGCTCGCCGCGTTCGTACGTAAGAATTATCTTGAGGCCATCTATCTTCAGTTCGCAGTCGTACGAGACTACCTCCTCGGCGCGGCCCGCTTTGGCGAGGCCGCGCCGCACGCGCTCGTCGAACGCGCGCAGGTCGTCTTCCGTGAACGCGTCATCCAGGGACCACTGCGGGAGCGCATGCCGCACTTTCTTAAGCTCGGGCAGCGCCTTGCCCGCCACCCGCTGCGTCGGCGACGCCGGCGTGCGGAGCTCCGGATACTGCTCCTCGAGCTTCGCGAGCTCGTATTTAAGGGAATCGAGGGCCTCGGGCGATATCGGGGACTCATCCTTCTCGTGCTGCAGCGCCCGATAGCGGTCTATGGAAGCCGCGAGCTTCTGCGCGCGCGCTCGTATCGGGGCCGGTACGCTCATTCTCCTATTGTACCGAATCTCCTTCCGAACAACGAGGAGCGGACGAGAGGAGTCGGGAAGTCAATCGAGGGGCTCTCGGAGCGCGGCGGCGCGAGAGTGAGGCGACTTTTCAGCAGAAAAGTATGCCGGACCCGAGAGGGACTTCCCGGCTCCTTGAGGGAGCGGGCGTTAATAATATGAGTAGATACCGCGCTCCACGAGCCGCGGACTGCTCGTGTCGCAGGTGTTCAGGCCCTCGGCATAGAGCGTCGTCGCGCTCGACGACTGCTTGAACGCCGTGATGCGGGCGCAGCCGCCGCCCGCCACCGGGAACCATCCGCCGGAATAGCCGCTCGGCGACTGCGAGACGAACTTTAGAGTCGAGCCGTTGAACGTTGATGCCGTAAGAGTGACGGACTGCGTGCCCGAAGGCGTTATGCATGTCATCGTCGCCGCAGCGAGCGGACTCGCGTGCGTCGCGTACTCGAACGCCGCCTGCTTCTGGTCGGCGAACAGCGTGCATTCGAGGCCCGTGTCGGCGGCATAGAACGCGGCGGACGAGTCCTGTGCCGTGTCCGACAGCCGGACGCTCTTGAAGGCTATGGAAGAGAGCGCGAGCCCTATCGCGGTCGCGACCGCCGCGAGTATGACCGCGATGATGAGCGTGAAGCCCCGCGAGCGCGATGATGCGTTAGAACCAGTCATAGAAATCTTCAGTTAGGATTACGGAATGCGCGCCGTGCGACGTCCACGTCACCGTAACCGTCGCGCGCTCGGTGCCGGACTGACCGTTCGGACTCTTCTGGATGCTGATGGTGCGGGAAAACGGCGAGACGGTGCTGCCGCTTGCGGTGTGCGTGTATGCGCCGGTCGTCGTGTTGAGGTAGAGCGCGGAACACGCGCTGCCCGTGCAGGCGTACGTCGTGAGCGCGCTGTTCACGTCGCATATCTTGGGCGAGATGCAGTCGGCCAGGTACTGGTCGAGGTCCGGATCGGGGTCGCTCGAGTCAGTCAGGTATCCGTTCGTGCGCAATTCGCGCACGCCTTCGAGGCCTTCCTGCGCGAGGTTCGTCGCGACGAGCGTATCGCGCGCGATGGCCGCGGCGGCGAGCGCGCGGCTCGCGGCAGTGAACGGCGCGACGATGGCGATAGTGAATATGGCGATAGCCACCAGCGTCTCGACGAGGGTGAAGCCCTGGTGCTTTGCATGCGGCGCGCGGTAATTCATAGGGTTCATGGCGTCGGGTAGCGGATTATCACGATGCCCGAGCCGCCGTTGCCGCCCGTCGCGCTCCAGCCGCCTGCGCCGCCGTTGCCGGTGTTTGCCGCCGCGGCCGGCGACGTGACGCCTGCCGTGAGACCGGTGGTGTTGCCCTGCCCACCGGTGGCATACGTAACGGCTGAGCCCGATATGGTGTTGGATGCGCCCGCGCCGCCGATACCGCTGGTCGCCGCAGCGCCCGCGCCGCCGCCGCCGCCAGACGTGCCGCCGGTTTGGCTCGTCGCACCGTTATGGCCGCCGGTTCCTCCCGCGCCGCCGCTGACCGTGCCGCCGGTGCCGTATCCGCCGCCGCCGCCGGACGCACCCACGGAACCCGAACCGCCTGCGCCGCTGCAGTTTCCATATCCGCCGCCGCCGCCGCCGTTCGCGCCGACGACCGAACCGAAGAAACTGCTCCCGCCGTTGACACCATTATTGAGCGCGCCGCTCCATCCGCCCTGGCCGCCGGCACCGACCGTGATGGAGTAAGACTGGGCGCTCACCGCGACACCGGCCTGATAGACGAATCCTCCCGCGCCGCCGCCGCCGCCCATCACGCACTGCGTGCTGTTGCCGCTGCCTCCCCCGCCGCCGCCGCCGATGACGAGCACGTCGACCGTGCCGGATGTCGTCGGTGTAAAGGTGCCGTTCGACGTGAACGTATGAATGGTGTATCCCCCGCTCTGCGTCACCGTGCCGCCGGTAGCGAACGTATCGCCGCCGGTGTCTCCGCCTCCGTCATCCCCGCTGCCGCCGGAACCGCCCGAAGAGCCGCCGAGGTCGAGCGTGCGCTGCGATGCGGATGTTTCTATGGAAAACGGCACCGGAGACTCCCCGGCGACCGCCGCCTCGCCGCGCACGGTCATGGTCACGTAGGGCTGCACGCCGTCGCTCGACGACGTGTTGCCTTTTACATTGAAAACGAGGCTCGTGACGTCGATGGACGGATCCGTGAGCGGGACGGCGATAGCCGCCGTGCAGACGGATTCGTCGACGCAGCGCGCGATGGCACCGTCCGCGAGCAGGTAGCTCACCGTATGCCCCTGGTCGTTCGTAACCGTTATTGACGATGCGTTCGCGCAGCCGCCGGTGCCGCACTGGTAATCGGTGCCCGTGCGTATCTCGCGGCTCATCTGGTCGATGCCGTATGAAAGGCTCGTCATGACGGTGCTCACGGCGCGCGCTTCGCGCGTGTAGCTGATGAGCGAAAGGTACGCGCCGGACGCGAGCAGCATCACGATACTGAATATGCCCACTGAAACGATGAGTTCAATAAGGGTGTATCCGCGCTGAGAATGATGGTTCGACATAGGGCTATGGCGATACTGGAGGATGCCCGCCGCCTGTTGCAGGAGTATACGTGATAACGATGATGCCCGGGCCGCCGGAACCCCCGCCGCCGCCGCCCGCGCCGTAAAGGCCGCCGCCACTGCCTCCGACGCCGGCCGCGATCCTGAGCGGCGAAGCGTCGAGCCAGCCGAAGGCGAGGCGGCTGTCAGCGGCAAGCATATACGCCGGCATGGACGCACTGCCATCGTCAGGCAATTTGCTTATGAAACCCCCACCTCCTCCCCCTCCGCCGTTGCCGTTCGCTCCGCCGCCGCCGCCGCCCGACCCATGCGTCGAGTCCCATTCGGTACCGGCATTGCCATCGGCCCCTGCCGCACCTCCGGTGCCTCCTGAACCGTTGTCGCCTCTGCCGCCAGCGCCGCCGGCTGTTCCAGACACGGCATTGCCGCCGTTGGCTCCTTTGCCATGCGGGCCGGCCGCGCCGCCGCCGCCGCCGCCGAATCCGGCCAGGAAGCCGCCGCCATCGCCGGTACCGCCATTGCCGCCCGTGAAGAGGACGGAGCCCACGATTCCCGCGCCGCCGGCGCCCGCGGTGCCGCTCGAGCCTCCGTCGCCGCCGGCGGCGGCGCATACATAGGCGTTATTGCAGCTGCTGGCTCCGAAGTAGGAATAATTGCCGGACACGCTATAGCTGACCGATGTTCCGGAAGTGAGCGCAAGATTCGACACGCTTGCATATCCGCCGCCGCCGCCGCCTCCGGAACCATTGTTGCTTCCTATGCCGCCTACCCCGACTGGCCCGATTACTTCGACCTTATTGGTGGTACTCCAATCGCTTGGCACGGTCCACGTGAACCCAGATGTCAGGAATATCGTCTGAGGAGTGGTGTGCTTGACGGTTATGGTCGTCGCTTGGCAGTTGCCGCTGCCGCCCGCGCCGTTGACTGTCGCAGTGTACGTAGTATCGACGGTCGGCGAGACGGTCGTGGAGCCGCCCGATACCGGCGTCACCGATCCGACGCCGCCGCTGATCGTGATCGACGTCGCATCCGTTGTCGTCCAAGTGAGCATCGACGAGCCGCCGGCGTTTATCGCGGTCGGCGACGCAGTGAGCGTACAAGTAGGAGCCGGCTGGGTTTCGGTGCCGCCCCCGACGCCGCCCGCGCCGGCGTTTCCGCCATACATGATGACGATGAGACCCTGCGCTCCTGCCGCGCTCTGGGTGTTTCCGCGGCCGCCGCCGCCGCCGTAATTGCCGCCGACTCCGGTCGTGTTGACACCTGCGACACTGTATCCGCCGCCGCCGGCACCGTGAGTCGAATCCCATTCGGTGCCATTGCCGCCTGGAAGCAATCCGGATTTGCCGCCGGCACCGCCGTCGCCCGCATCCGCCGTGCCGCCCGCGCTGCTAGTGCCCGCACCACCGTCGCCATTAGGCCCGGCTGCGCCGCCGCCGTTCGATCCGCCACCAGCCCCGTAACTGCCGGCACCGCCGGAATATCTGGTTGAACCAATTGAGCTTGCCGCGGCACCGCCAGCGCCGGCGCTCGCGACCTGTCCGCCTTGCCCTCCCTTGGCGCAAACCATCTGACTCGCGCAGGTCGTGCCGGTACCGTTGAAATAGGTGTCGCCGCCGCCATTGCCCGGATTGCTTTGCGCGACGCCCGTGCCGCCCGGACCGACCTGGTACGTGATGTGTGCGCCCGGCGTCAGCGTGCGGGCGGAGACGAGCGCGTACGCGCCACCGCCACCGCCACCGTGCGAACCGACACCCGCTGCCGCTCCCGAGCCGCCGCCGCCGATGACCTCGATGGAATTATGGGCATTGTCCCAGTCTGCCGGCACAGTCCACGATGTACCGGACGTGAGGAAAATAGTCTTCAGCTGCGACGCCGTGACGCTGAGCGACGCGGTGCAATTGGTGCTGCCGCCCGGCCCCGCCGCCGTCGCGGTATATGTGGTGTCGCTCGACGGCGATACCGTCATGGTGCCGTGGCCGACCGGCGTCTTGCTGCCGATGCCGTTGTCGATATTGATGCTCGTGGCGCCCGTCGTGTCCCACGTGAGCGTCGAGGAGCCGCCGGCAGATATCGATGTCGGCGACAGGGTGAGCGTGCATGTCGGCTGCGGCGCCGTGACCGTTATGGCCGCCGTACAGGTGCTCGAGCCGCCGAGCCCGTTCACAATCGCCGTATAGAGCGTCGTCTCCGTCGGCGAGACGGATTTCGTGCTGTTGACGCCGACCGGACCCACGTCATGGTCTATGGATGCGCTCGTCGCGTTGGTCGAATTGAGCGTAAGCCCCGAAGAATCTCCCGCCGAAATGGAAGAAGGGTCCGCGACGAGCGTGCAGTGCGGCGCGGGTGAACCGCCGCCGAGTCCGCCGCTGCCGTCGCCGCCGGTGCTGCCGCCTCCGCCGCTCAGCTGGTCGGCATCACAGCCCGCCGCGATGGCAACGCGCCCGGATTGCGCGACCGATACGTAGCGGCTGTCGCCGACGGAGTCGGATATGGTGAAGCATGCGCTCGTCGCGACCGTCGCGCTGCCGCTGCCCGACACGGTATTGATGATGGCGTCTTCATTGGGGCGCGAGAACACCATGGAAAGCGCCTGCGTGGGATCGTCTGCGGGCGTATAGCAATTCGCCGAGCCGCTGGCCGGGACGATGCAGAAATTCGTGATGGCGAAGCCGTTGCCGAGCGTGAACGACTGGACCTGCTCCCCCGCGCCGTCATAGAGGCAGTTGCCAGGCTTCGCGGTCGGGGTCCCGGCCGTGCCGGTGTCGCAGTTGTCCGGCGGATCGCTGCCGCCCACGTCGGCGAACATGACGTACGTCGACGGCGACTCATTGCTTATATAAATGCCGTATCCCGCATTCTGCGTCGCCCCGTACGCCTGGCTCGAGAGACCGTACGTCTGCGCCTGGCGCAGGGTGAGCGCGACGTCATACACGGTGTTGGTGATGAAGAACGAGCGGTTGAAATTGTTCTCCCCGGTGAACACGATGGCGCTGATGACGACGATGATGGCGAGCACGACGAGCATCTCGATGAGCGTGAAGCCCCGGAGCGGCTTCCGGTCGTTCATACGCTGCAAGCGCTTCAGGCGCGCATGGAACAAGGCGGGCATTACCACCATCCTAAGCCCTCGCGGCTTCCCTACCAACAGGCGCGGGTGCCTATATCTTCGCTAGCAGCCGGGGGTCGTCGTCGCGAGCCCGTCGTTGTTGACGCACCAGGTGCCCGCGCTCCCGGAAGCCGAGACGCTGTAATACCTGCCCTGTGCGCCGCACGATACGGCCGCGCCGGTCTGCCGCGCTTCCTGCAGGGCGCTTGCTATCGCCGAATCGGCCGAGAACATCGCGCTCGCGCAATTGGCAGTCGTGGTTCCCGCCGCGGTCGTACCGTAGCTGTTGCCGTTGTTTGCGTAATATATCTCCGCTTCGATCTGGAGCGTGTGCAGATTGGTCTGCATGGAAGCCATGATGCCCTTGTTCCGCGCAATGTTGAGGCTCACGAGCACGATGGTCGAGAGGATGCCGATGATGGCGATCACGACGAGCAGCTCGACGAGCGTGAAGCCGGTGCGGAGGACTCGGGGGCGATGCGGGCGGATAGCTACCATGGGAAAGGATTTATATGAGTAAAGCACGCGAGCAGGAATCCTGCGGCGAGGAATGGAACGAACGGGACTTCCGTGCCCGCCCGCTGTCCCCGGGGCTTTCCCGCGAGGATGAGCACGCCGACGGCCGCGCCTATCCAGAACGAGAACGCGAGGCCGGCAAGCGCGTACGGCGCCGCAAGCAGCGAGAGCGAGAACGCGACCGGCGCGTCGCCGAGTCCCATGGCGCGGCCGCCCGACAGCAGGTGCAGCAGCGCGAGTGCGAGCGCGATGGCGCCGGCGATAGCGAGCGCGAGACCGAACGACGCCCAGCTCGCGGTCGCGACGGCGGCATACGCGAGCGCGAGGAGCGCGAGGAGCGCGGACAGGCCCGGCGGGACGATGGTGTGGGCCAGATCATAAAGCACGAGCGCGCACAGCACCACCAGCGCAGCGAGGAACGGCAGGAGTGCGGGCGCGAAGCCGATACTCAGGTACGCCCACGCGAACGCGGCGCCGAGCGCCGCTTCGCCGAGCGGGCTTGCGACCGGTATCCGGGCGCCGCAGCCGCGGCAGCGTCCGCCTGAGGCGAGCCATGAGAGCACCGGGAAGAGGTCCGCGAGTGCGAGCGTGCGCGCGCAGGCGTCGCACCGGGAGCGGCCGCGCGCCCATGACTGCCCCGTGTTAAGGCGCCCCGCGATGACGCCCGCGAAGCTCGCGAGTATCGCGCCTAAAACGAACATGGATACGAGCTGCAGCGTCGCCACGCATGAAGTATAGCAGCCCGGATACGAGAAACGGCCGCATCCGCGGCCGTTTCGGCTTGGAACCTGCGCTACGCTAGTAGCACTGTGTCTGTCCGGTTCCTGGAACGGTCGTCGTCGAGACGCCGCGGCTGTCGATGCACCACGTCGCACCCGATGTCGTTGACCAGACGGCATACGCGCTTGCGGTGGAATTGCACTTCATGGTGCCGCCCGCGCTCGCCGCCGAACGGATAGCGCCGAGGACCGTCGCGTCGGCGAACATGCCGGTCGAGCCGGTGCAGGCGTCGGTCGAGGTATTCGCTCCGTAGCTGTTGGCAGCATCGTAGTCGAGCTCGGCCTGCGTCTGGATGGTCGAGAGGTTCGACTTCACCGCCGCGTAATTGCCCTTCGTGCGCGCCGTGTTGAGCGAGGCGAGAACGACGGACGAGAGGATGCCGATAATCGCGATCACGACGAGGAGTTCGATGAGGGTGAAGCCTCGTTCGAGAGCGCGGCGCTGGTGGGTATTGATCATAAGTGAGAAGGATAAGGTTGATAGCGGCAGGCGCTATTGCATTCAGTATATACGACCGCCTGGCAGGGATGCCGCGCCTCTGGGGAAAGAAAAAGCGGCCTCCGAGAGGCCGCTTTTTCTCGCCCGAACCCGGGAATTAGTAGCAGGACGTCGCGCTGCTCGAGCCTGGAATGGTCGTCGTCGAGACGCCGCGGCTGTCGATGCACCACGTCGCACCCGATGTCGTGGACCACACTACGTATGCCGTGCCGTTGGTGTTGCAGCTCATCGTACCGCCCGCGCTGCGCGCCGAAGCGACAGCGCCGAGGATGGTGTTGTCCGCGAACATGCCGGTGCCGCCGCAGGTGCCGGCGGACGTGACGGTGCCGTAGCTGTTCGGCGCGGCGTCGTAGTCAAGTTCCGCCTGCGTCTGGATGGTCGAGAGGTTCGACTTCACCGCCGCGTAATTGCCCTTCGTGCGCGCCGTGTTGAGCGAGGCGAGAACGACGGACGAGAGGATGCCGATAATCGCGATCACGACGAGGAGTTCGATGAGGGTGAAACCGCGTCGCAGATGTCCAAGCTTCATAATGTCGAGTGTATTAAGTGGTGCGGGCTTATGAGTAATCGGTCCGCTTCCGCCATTGTAGCCTGCGGCCTCTTTGGGCGTGGTCCCCCATGGGGATAACGCCCGCTCCACTCAGGCGGCAGCGGGCGGCAAAAGCCAATCTATACAGCAGGTACGCCCATCACTAACGCTGCTTATCCGGCAGCTTGAACATTGTCTTTTGCCGCCCACTGCCGCCCTCGCTCCGCTCCCCGGCGGG
>DASVLW010000014.1:0-7663 GCA_036384675.1 Minisyncoccota bacterium | reverse complement strand
GCGACCAGATAACTGAAGATTGCCAGGGGCCGAATATGGACACGGACGCCTGCAAGGCGGACCTGAACGATCTCGCCAGCATCCTCCGGGACTTCAGCGCCGATGTGCAGGCAGCGTCAACCACGACGACCACGGCTCAGTAGGAGCTCCCATACGAACGAGAAATCGACCTGCCACGGCGTGGCAGGTCGATTGCTTTCTTGATCAGGAACCCATAGGGTCCGGATGCTTCAGATGCGCCAGTATCATCCGCGCGACGGTATCGGCGAAATCCCATATCCACCCGATAAGGTCGTGCAGGAACAGAACGAAGAGCACGAACAGCCAGATGACGGCGGCCGCGACGGCCGCCCAGAAGACAGCCTTCAGGAACCATCGGACCGGACGCGGCAGATCTTGGAACCAGGCGACTATATCGCTTAGAAAGAAGGCCAGTTTCCCGAGGCTGAACAGCTCCCAGCGCCGGTATTCGTCCATTTCGCTGTCGATGTCGTCGTAGAACTCCCGTCTGATATCCATCTCATTCCTCCCCAAAGAACTAGAGCCTGAGCGTACCACGAAGCGCGCCGATTCGCTTGTAGATAGGCCATTCCCGTGGTATCATGGGACCAACCCAGCTTTGACGAACGATCCCGTACGCATCAACCGAGAGATCCGCGCGAAAGAACTTCGCGTCATAGGCGCCGCAGGTGAAAACCTGGGCGTCATCACGCTTGCCGAGGCCCTGGCGGCCGCGCAGGCGGCCGGCCTCGACCTCATCGAAATATCGCCGAACGCCGTCCCGCCCGTTGCGAAAGTGGCTGATTATGGTAAATTCGAATACGAACGGAGCAAGAAGGAGAAGGTCGCCAAATCGAAGGCCAAGGTGTCCGAAACCAAGGAGGTCCAGATCAAGGTCGGCACCGGCGAGAACGACATGCAGCTCAAGGCCCGCAAGGCCGCCGAGTGGCTTGCCGAAGGGCACCGGGTCCGCGCCGAGCTCTTCCTCAAGGGACGGTACAAGGGCATGGACGAGGCGTTCCTGAAAGCCCGCCTCGAGAAGTTCCTGACGCTCGTTCCGTATCCGCATCGTTCCGCAGAGCCGATAACCCGCAGCCCGAAAGGCTTCGCCGGAATCATCGAACGGGATCCGAAAGGCGTCGTGCCGCAGAAAACCCCTTCAACAACCGACCATGAAAACAAATAAATCATACCTGAAGCGCATCCGTGTCACGAAGAACGGCAAGCTCGTCGTGCGCGCCAAGGGCCAGAACCATTTCAACGCCAAGGAGTCGGGCAGCCAGCGCGGCGCGAAGCGCCGCAGCGTAACGCTCAACATCTCGATGCGCGCGCGCCGCCGCTTCCTGCCGGGTTCCGCGAAGAAGCAGCTGGGCTAATTATTCTCATTACGTAACTGATTTCGTATGTCACGCGTCAAAGGAGGAGTCATCGCCGCGAAGAAGCGCCGCACGACCCTCACCCGGGCCAAGGGCTACCGCCACGGCCGCTCGAAGAAGGAGCGCTTCGCGAAAGAGGCGCTCGTGCACGCCGGCAAGTACTCGTTCAACGACCGCCGCGCGAAAAAGACGGACTTCCGCCAGCTCTGGATCGTCCGCCTCAATGCCGGAATCCGCGAGAACGGCCACCAGTCGTACTCGACCTTCATCAATAAGCTGAAGAAGGGCGGCATCATCCTCGACCGCAAGGTCCTCGCCACGCTCGCGACCGAGCAGCCGGAAATCTTCTCCCGCATCGCGAAGCAGGTCGCGTAACCCGCTTTCACCATATGCAAAGGCCCGCGGCTCCGCCGCGGGCCTTTGCATATTACTTGCCGTTAACGAGCTGCGCGCTTCACGCTCTCCTTCGTGATCTCCCAGCTTTCCCCCGCCGTCGGCACCACGGCGTTAGCGCCGAGGTAGTCATGAATGCGCTGCGCAAGGAACCGCGCAGCAGACGGCTCACCGAGAGCCGTGAATATGACTTTCGGACGCTTTTCGGCGAGGCATTCTTCCGCGAATTTCAGCAGCTCGTCGCGATCCGCGTGGGCGGACCATCCCTCCATGACGCCCACCGAGGCGCGCAGCCGCACGTCCTGGCCCTGGATGCGTATGGACTTCGCGCCTTCCTGCATGAGCCTTCCCGGGCTTCCGGGAGCCTGATAGCCCACGATAAAGAGCGTAGTGCTTGGGTCCGGCAGGTACTGCTTCTCCCAGCGCCCGATGCGGCCTCCGTGGCTCATGCCCGCGCCCGCGATGATCATCTTCGGATTCGGCGCGTGCGCTATCTTATCTGATTCGGGCCGCCCGAGCGTCTTGGTGAGGAATGGGAAATCGAAAAGGCTCTTCTCGCGCTTCATTTCCTCTTCTGCCGCCGGCTTGAAATATGTCGCGCCCCATTTCTCGTATGCCTCCGTCACGTGGATGGCCAGAGGCGAGTCGAGAAATACGGGGACGTTCGGCAGCTCGCCCGAATCGAAGAAATTCGAGAGCTCGTAGAGCATGAGCTGCGTGCGCTCAAGCGAGAATGCGGGAATCAATATCGCGCCGCCCTTGGCTATCGCCTTTTTCAGCTGGTCACGCAGGACCGCGACGCGGGTTCCCCGGTCTGGGTGCACGCGGTCCCCGTACACGCTTTCCATCACGATGGCATCCGCGTCCGTGACCGGCTCCCAGTCCGGCAGCAGCGGCGACGGGCTGTTGCCGATGTCTCCCGTGAGCGCGACGGCGGTGCCATCGCTCGCCTTTATGCGCACGCTCGCGGAACCGAGAATGTGCCCCGTGTTGCGCAGCAGGAACGAAAGGCCGGGCCCGAGCTGCGTCTCCTGGCGGTATGGAACGGTCTCCACGAGCGTGAAAAGGGTCGAAACGTCCGCCTCGCTGTAGAGCACCGGCAGCCCGCGCTGCTCGGCTTCTTCAGCGAGGATATGCGCGCTGTCGCGCAGGATGAGCTCGGCCAGGTCGCGCGTGGGCGGCGTCATGTAGACCCGCCCGCGGAAACCGTCCTTCACGAGCTTCGGCATGCGGCCCACGTGGTCGAGATGCGCGTGCGTGATGATGAGCGCGTCTATGGACTTCGCATCGTACGGGAACGGGCCGTACATCTCTTTCGCCGAAAAATCCCTGCCCTGCTCGATGCCGCAGTCGACCAGGATACGCTTCCCATCCGCTTCCACGAGGAAATTCGAGCCGGTGACGGTTTCCGCGCCCCCGTAAAAGGTCAGGCGGATGGCGCTCATGGTTCGGAAGCCGGGCGCCATATGGTCGAGCGCGCGATGAAATAGATGAAGCCGGCGCCAACGGCATCGTTCGCGAGGTCGTGGATGGTGTCGAGCGCGTAGCCGGTCTCGTGCGTGAGGCCGAACGCGTATTCAAAGATCTCCCAGCCGATGGCGATGGCCGCCACGATGATGATATACGTCGACGGTCGGGCCTTGCCGAGCAGGAATACGACGAGCGCGCCTATCGTGATGCCGCCGAGCACGTGCATCGGCGTATCGAACCAGCGGTAGCGCCAGTACCAGAAGTTCTCGCTCGCGTAGAGATGGATCGCCGCGATGGCGACAGAGAGCGCGAGCGTCGCCAGGAGCCATCGGGTCCGCATGTGCGCTCATTCTAGCATCCTGGCCGCACGGAAACGCGCGACAGCTGTAGCGGTAACGGCAAAGCCGCGTATTCCCGGAAAGCGGCGGCGCTCTCTAATACGAAAGCACGCTCTTCCGGAGAAGAGCGTGCTTTCGTGGAGCTATTCCCGATACGCAACGTGGCGTAGTAGGTGGGAGTCCTGCAGAACGGCCGGTGGAACTAGTCAAAGCTCCGGTGGACGCCTGACGGCGGACCTGCCCGATAAATAGGCAGTTGCTTTTTCAGGAACCGCTCCGTTTTCGATTATACACCCGCCCTATGAAAGTCCTGTGGAGAACGCGAAACGGCCCGCGGCGAAGCTGCGGGCCGTTTTCTACGGGCTTATTTAAGCGTCACTTCGAGCTCGGGGCTGTAGATGATCTGCTCCTGGAAATGAGAATAGTCGATGATTTCCTCGGGCTTGAACCAGTGCTTGATTTCCATTTCAGCTTCGTCCACCGAGCCCGACGCGTGGATGAGATTGCGGATGGCGCGGTCGTCCTTGTCGGACATCTGGTAGGAATCGAGCACGTAGTCGCCGCGGATGGTGCCCACGTCCGACGTCAGCGGCTCGGTGCCGCCGGTGATCTTGCGGACTATTTTCACCGCATGGGCGCCTTCCCATATCATCGCGACGACGGGACCCGAGCTCATGTATTTCTTGAGGTTCTTCAGGATGACGGCCGTGATCTCGAGCGGATCCTCGGACGGCGGGACGAGGCCCTTGTCCCTGTATCCCTTGATGGTCTTCTCGCCCGTGACGCGCCGCCATTCAGGGTCGAGGGTGTAATGCGCTTCGATGTGCTCCGGCGTCGCGACGATGAGCTTCATTGCCGTGAGCTTGAGTCCTATCTGCTCGTAGCGCTTGATAATCTCCCCTACGAGCGATCGCTGAATGCCGTCGGGCTTCACCATCACGAGCGTACGCTCTTCTTTTATGTGCTTGTTTTCCATGGGAATAAAAAATCGCCGGTGGCGTTGGTATGGAGGGATTATACGCGAAACGGCGCGCGTACGCCAGCAAGAAACCGCCGGGCTCTGCCCGGCGGTTTCTTCGGAAAAGCCTTACTGAGGATTGGTGCCGTCGTTCGGCGGCGTACCAGTGTCCCCGGTGCCCGAACCGTTGTCGCCGGTCGGTATGGTGACGTTCACGCTTGCCGCGCCGCCCTGCGCGGGCTGCTCGGGCGCAGCCGGAACAGGTGCGGCCTGGCGAGAATGCATCCACCAGAAGAGGCCCGCGATGACGATAACGAGCACGATGACCGCGATGGCCCAGCCGGACGAGTCCGACGAACGCTCAACGGCAACGACGCGCTCAGGGCCCGGGTTTGTGTTGGGAGGCATATGTTGGATGAATGGATATGACGAGCTTGGTAACGCTCTTAAGCGTACCACGCGCTGGTTAAGCGCTCATGAAGAACTAACGCTTCTCCCCCGGGCGGCGCGTAAGGACGGTAGTGCCCGATTCTTCGACCAGGATGGTGTGCTCGTGATGCGAGCTGCGCGAGCCGTCCTTGGTGCGGTAGGTATAGCCGTCCGCCCCCAGCACGACGCCCGCCTTCCCCGCGTTGGCGATGGGCTCGAGCGCGAGCACCATGCCCGGGACGATTTCAGCGCCCGTGCCCGGATGTCCCGCGTTGGCGATGAACGGCTCTTCGTGGACGCGGTCCCCGACGCCGTGGCCGCCGAGGTCGCGCACGGGAGAGAAGCCGGCGTCCCTGAGTACGGTCTCTATCGCGTATGAGATGTCGCCCGTGCGGGCGCCCGGGCGCGCGGCGTTCATAGCGGCTTCGAGCGCCTGTTCCGTCGCGCGCATGAGTTCGAGAGATTCCTCCGGGACCATGCCTACGCCGATGCTGACAGCGCTGTCCATGATGATGCCCTCGTGCGAAAGGCCGAGATCGAGCGCGACGATGTCGCCTTCCTTCAGCGTGCGCCCTGCGTCCGCAATGCCGTGGACGACTTCGTCGTTCACCGATACGCAGAGCGTTGTGGGGTACGGGCGCGTTGCGCCCTCCGGCGTATAGCCCTTGAACGCCGGGATATCGCCGCCCGCGCGGATAAGCTTCTCGGCGAGCTCGTCGAGCGCGAGCGTCGAAACGCCCGGAACCGCATGCTTCGCGACTTCTTCCAGGATGGCGCCAAGCCGCTTCCCCGCCTCAATGGCCGCCGCCCGCTGTTCTGCGGTCCTGATGATCATGCCAGATGCAATACGTCCGCGACGGCTGCGGCGATTTCCTCGCGCGACTTGCTGCCGTCTATCTCGACGAGCGTTCCCTTTTCCCTGAAATACGCGAGCGCAGGTTCCGTCTGCGTGCGGTACGTATCGAGGCGCACGCGTATCTTAGCCTCGTCGTCGCTGTCAGGGCGGTGCTCGACCTGCGCGCGGCTCATCTGGCGGCGAATGGCTTCCTCGTCCGTCACGACAAGGTGGATGACTTTGTACGGGCGCTCAAGCCACGACAGCACGTTCTCAGCGAACTGCGCCTGCGGCAGGGAGCGCGGGAACCCTTCGCACACGATGCCGTCCTCGTCCCTGATACCGAGCATCGCCTGCGAGAACAGGTATTCCGCGAACCAGTCCGGCGAGAGTTGTCCCTTGTCGAAATCCTCGCGGATGCGCGCGCCGAGCGTTGAAGCCTCGTCGCGCAGTTCCTTAAAGCGGTTGCCGGTCGAGAAGGTCTTCCAGCCCGTACGGTCGGCCAGGAGCTGGGTCTGCGTGCCCTTCCCGCAGCCCGGGCGGCCGATAAAGAAGACGGTATGGAGTGAGTCGGTCACAGGATCGAGTGTAGCAAAATCAAGGCCTGGCCGCTATAATCCGCGTAACGTGAAGACCGACATCATCACCATCGCGGGAGCGCTCGGAAGCGGCAAATCGAGCACCGCGAAGCGCGTCGCCGCAGCGCTTGGCTACCGGCATTTCTCTTCGGGCGATTTCTTCCGCGAAGCGGCGAAAGAGCGCGGCATCTCCATAGAAGACATGAACCGCACGGCAGAGCAGGAGGAAGCGACCGACCGCGCCGTTGACGAGCGTCTGCGGACGATAGGCAGGCAGGAACACGGCGTCGTCATCGATTCCCGCCTCGCTTTCCACTGGATACCCGGCTCCTTCAAGGTATTCCTGACGCTCGACCCTCACATCGCCGCCGAACGCATCTTTGCGCACGTGAAGAACGAGGGTCGCTTGAGTCAGGCAGCAGAATCCGTCGAGCAGGTATACGAAGCATCGCTCGCGCGCCGCGAAAGCGAGCGCAAGCGCTATCGCACGCTCTATGACCTCGACGCCGAGGATATGAGCGCGTTCGACCTGGTGATAGACACGGGTACCAAGAACCTGGACCAGGTCGTGGAGACGGTCATCGCCGCATACCGCGACTGGCTTCCCGAAGCCTAGCCGCAAAAGGAAAAGCCGCCGGCATGTGCCGGCGGCTTTTCCTTTTGCGGAATCAATATTCGTGCAGCGAGACCTGCGCGTCAACCTTGCGGATGAGGTCGAGGAGCACGTTGACGGCGATGAGGAGCGCGGTGCCGCCGATGAGGATGGCCGTAATGCCGGTGACGCCCTCGATGATGAACGGCACGACCGCGACGGCGCCGAGGAATGCCGCGCCCGGAAGCGTGATGCGGGATACGACGGCGCTGATGTAGCGCTCCGTCTCAGGACCCGGACGGACGCCAGGCACGAATGCGCCGGTCTTCTGGAGGTTATCGGCGACCTTCTTCGGCTCGAAGGTTATCGAGGTATAGAAATACGTGAACGCGACGACGAGCAGGAAGTATGCCGTGCCGTACTCCCAGAGGTTCGCCGTGAACGAGGTGTACTTGAGCGCGAGCGCCGCTGCGCCGCCCACGCCGAGCGCGCCGAGGCCCGCGAACACCATCTGCGGCAGCAGCAGCAGCGAGAGCGCGAACACGATAGGGATGACGCCTGCCTGCAAGAGGCGGATAGGCAGATAGGTCGGCGCGCCGCCGGTCGCGCCCACGCCGCGCACCTGGCGCGCGTACGCGATTGGTATGGAGCGCTCCGCTTCCATCACCATGACCACCGCGAAGATGAGTGCGAG
>DASVLW010000013.1:0-5532 GCA_036384675.1 Minisyncoccota bacterium | reverse complement strand
AAATTGAATATCTTGCTGATGTACGTGACGGGATGGCCGTGCGTGAGGTGCCCGCCGTGCGACAGGTCCATGCCGAGGATGGTGTCCCCCGGCTGCATGGCAGCCATATAGAACGCGATGTTCGCGTTCGCGCCGCCAAGCGGCTGCACGTTAGCAAATTGCGCGCCGAAGAGCGCCTTCGCGCGCTCAATGGCGATAGTCTCGACCTTGTCCGTGAATTCCTGGCCGCCGTAGTACCGCTTGCCCGGGTAGCCTTCCGAATATTTATTCGTGAGCGCGCTCGCCATCGCTTCGCGCACCGCCTGCGACACGTAATTCTCGCTCGGGATGAGCTCGATGCCTTCGCGCTCGCGCCGCTCCTCCCCCGCTATCGCATCGTATACCTCCTGATCTTCCTGGTGAATGTGTGCGTACTCCATAGTGAATGGGTGCTGGTTTATAAAAAGATGGAGCGCGCTTACACCATAGGGTTATTGAGATGATGGTAGCGCCTTTGCTACCTCCCGCCAAATGTCTTCGCTTATGGCTGCAGGCGTCCGCAGAACGCCGTCCTCCATGCACTCGACGAGCCGCCAGTTCGGCTGATGCGCAAGGAGCCAGTCGGCCGTCATGCGGCTGTTCTCCAGATACGCGCGGTCTTCCTCGACCATGTCCTTCTCGCCATCAACGAGCGCCTGATTCTTGGCCTTGCGCTTATCGGTCAGGAGCTTGAGGCTCACGTCGACGGGCACGCGCAGGTAGATGATGAGGTCCGGCCGCGGCACGCCGAGCACCTCGTGCTCCATGCGGTCGAGCCAGCGCATGAAGGCTTCGCGCTCGGCCTCGCTCGGAATCTTCCCGCCCTGATGTATCTGGTTCGCGCTCGCGAAGCGGTCGGCGATGACGACCTTACCTTCCGCGAGCGCCGAACGGATGACGGGGCTCGATTCGAGGCGGTCGCAGGCGTAGAGCGTCGACGCTATCTTCGGGTCCAGACGCAGGAAGTCGCCGTGCTGCCCGGCGAGGCACTCGCCGACGAACGCGCCGAAGAAATTGCGGTCGTAACCGGGAAAATCGATCTTCAGGGACGTGATGCCTTCCTTCGCGAGCCGCTCGGAAAGCAGCCGCGCCTGCGTCGCCTTGCCTGAGCCGTCGTTCCCGTCGAGCGCGAGGAACATGCCGCGCGCGTTTCGTCCAGCTTGCATGGCTTTAGTATACTTCCCGCATGGAAACCGCCTATCTCGCCGCGCTCCGGGACATTATGGATACCGGCATCGACCGCACCGGGCGCAACGGCGACACCCGCGCGAAGTTCGCGATACAGCTGCGGCATGACCTCGCCGACGGATTCCCCGCGATGACGACCAAGAAGCTCGCGTTCAAGGCGGTGAAGAGCGAACTGCTGTGGTTTCTCGAAGGGAGCGGGGACGATAACCGGCTGAAGGAACTCAACGGTTCCGAGAAGACGATATGGACGGCGAACGCCGAAGCCGATTACTGGAAGCCGAAGGCGAAATTCCCCGGAGACCTCGGCCGCGTCTATGGCGTGCAGTGGCGCAGCTGGCGCAAGCCCGACGGCGCGACCGTCGACCAGATCGCGCGCGTCGTCGACAAGATACGGAACGATCCGAACGACCGGCGGCTCGTCGTCTCCGCATGGAACCCGGGAGAGCTCGAGGAAATGGCGTTGCCGCCCTGCCACATGCTGTTTCAGTTCTTTGTCGCGGGCGACACGCTCTCGCTCCACATGATCCAGCGGTCGTGCGACATGTTCCTCGGCGTGCCGTTCAACATCGCTTCGTACGCGCTGCTGCTCGCCATGGTGGCGCAGGTGACGGGCAAGAAGCCGGGCGAGCTCGTCATGACGCTCAACGACGCGCACATATACCACGACCATTTCGACGCCGTGAACGAGCAGCTCGCCCGCGAACCGCTTCCCTATCCGAAGCTCTGGCTCAATCCGGACGTGACATCAATAGACGGCTTCACTATGGATGACATCAAGCTCGAAGGCTATCAGTCCCACGACGCGATCAAAGCCGCGATGGCGGTATAAATCATTCCCCGATACAATCATCCCACTATGGCACTTTCAGATCGGCGCATCCTCGAAGAAATGAAGAAGGGCGATATCGTCATTTATCCATTTACCAACGAACAGCTGGCGACGAGCAGCTACGACGTGACGCTCGGCGAATGGTTCTATCGCGAGCAGCCGCCGCAGTACAGCCACTTGCTCTATAACATCTGGAGCAAGGAGCACACCGAGCACGTATGGGGCGTGAAGCATGTCGAGCGCGCGGTGCCCGCCAAGGAAGCGCTCAAGAAATATCAGTTCGAATGGGATGGCATCCGCCCCGACGACAAAGTCATCATGCTGCGCCCGGGCGAGACGATACTCGCGCACACGAACGAATTTATCGGTGGCAAGGATCATATCACCACCATGATGAAGGCGCGCAGCAGCCTCGGCCGAAGCTTCATCGAGGTATGCAAATGCGCAGGCTGGGGCGACGTCGGCTACGTTAACCGCTGGACGATGGAGATCACGAACAACTCCGAGAACTACATCATCCCGCTCGTCGTCGGGCGGCGCATCGCGCAGATCATTTTCTTCGAGACCGGGCCGATCCTCAAGAAGGACTATGCCGCGAGCGGCAAATACGCCGCCTCGACGGATCTCAAGAAACTCAAGAAGGAATGGAAGCCCGAATCGATGATTCCGAAGCTCTGGATGGACAAAGACATCCATAAAAAGCAGCCATGGCACAAGAAGGAGCGCCGCGCATAAGCCTTATCGCCGCCATAGGCGCGCGGACGCGCGCCATCGGCAAGGATAACCGTCTGCTCTGGCAGCTGCCGGAAGACCTCAAGCGCTTCAAGCGCATCACGGACGGCCACCCCGTCATCATGGGCCGCAAGACCTGGGAATCGCTGCCCGACAGGTTCCGTCCGCTGCCCGGCCGCACGAATATCGTCGTCTCGCGACAGCACGACTTCGCCGCTACCGGAGCGACGGTCGTGCATTCGCTCGACGACGCGCTTGCCTGGGCCGCGGCCGCGCCGGGCGCGGAAGAAGTGTTCATCATCGGCGGCGCGCAGCTCTATACCGACGCGCTTCCCTATGCCGACCGCCTCTATCTCACGTCCGTGAACGACGACGCCGAAGGCGACGCGTTCTTTCCTCCTTACCCCGACTTCACGCAGATCATTGAGCACGCCGAAATGGAAGGCTCTCCTTCTTCCGTATTCGTGATACTTGAGCGGCCCAGCTAACTAAAAGAAAACGGCCGGCGCTTTGCGCCGGCCGTTTTCATTTTTTCAAAACTTATTTCACGTCGACCCACGCATACTTTTCTGCTGAAAAGTTGCGCGGGCCCGCCTCGGCGCCGTCGCGCCTGCGGCCCATCGACGTTTCTTATTTCACGTCGATGCCCATGCTCCGCGCGGTGCCCGCGATGAGCAGGTCCGCAGCCTCGAGCGAGCCCGCGTTGAGGTCCGGCATCTTCTCTTCGGCGATCTTGCGCACCTGCGCCTTGGTGAGGCTGCCGCCCTTCTGGGAACCCGGCTTCTGAGAGCCCTTCTCGATGCCGAGCTCTTTGAGGATGAGGCGGGATGCCGGGGATACCTTCAGGATGAACGTAAACGAGCGATCATCATAGACGGTGAGCTCCACCGGGATGATGGTGCCCATCTTGTCCTTGGTCGCCTCGTTGAACTGGGTCACGAACTGACCGATGTTCACGCCGGCGGGACCGAGCACGGTGCCGACCGGCGGAGCGGGATTCGCCTTGCCGCCCGGAATCTGGAGCTTGATCTTCTTTACTGCTTTAGCCATATAGTTGGTGATTAGGACTCTACCTTACATCTTGCGAACCTGCAAAAAGTCGAGCTCGACCGGGGTCTCGCGGCCGAACATAGCGACCATGACCTTCACCTTGCCGCGCTCCTCGTCTATCTCCCCCACCTTGCCTTCGAGGTCCTTGAACGGGCCGTCGTTGATGATGACCGGATCGTCCTTCATGAGGTCGATGCGGTGCTTCGGCGCTTCGGCGTTCATGCGCTTCATGAGGGACGCGACTTCCGTCATGTCCATCGGCACCGGCGTGACGCCGGAACCCACGAAGCCCGTCACTCTTGGGGTGTTGCGGACGACGAACCACGAATCCTCGTCGACGAGCATGCGCACCAGGATGTATCCCGGGTATATCTTCTCTTCTTCGACGACGCGCTTGCCGCCTTTGACGCGGATCTTCTTTTCCGTCGGGACGACGACTTCGAATATCTTCCCTTCCATGCCGAGGGACTCGATACGCTGCTTCAGGTTGCGTTCGACGGCGTTCTCATAGCCCGCGTACGTGTGGATGGCGTACCAGTGCGGCTCGGTCGAGATGCTGTCGTCGTTGAATTCGGGTGCGGTGCGGGTTTCCATGGTGGTGATGCGAAAGAGCTAGTAGGCGCCGATGAGGTAGGTGACGGCGGTCGTGAAGCCGTAGTCGAGGAGCGCGATGAAGCCGCCGACGAGCCCGGAAATAATCACGATGAGCAGCGTGTGCCATGCCGCGGTGCGCGGGTTCGGCCAGACGACATGCGTCATCTCGGTGCGTACGTGCTTAAAGTAGGTGATGATTCCGGACATACGGTTTCAGCTATGCGGGTAAGCTCCTCCAAATAAAAAAGCCCTGCGGGCTTTTTCGGATTAGGGATATCATACTCCGGCCTTGCGCGCGTGTCAATTAAGTATGGGGACGATAAAAGCCCGCAGATGCGGGCTTTTATCGTCCGGTGTCTTGGGCGCGGCTAGCGGATCTCGTAGGTGATGGTCACCGAGACGCTGGTCTCGTCCTGGCCGACCGGAAGGCTCGGCGCGACCGCATCCATGGCCTGGCTCTTCATGACGGCGCCTGAGGCGTACATCGGATACGGGGTGATGCCGCCGTTCTCCGAGAAGCTCACGACCTTCCCCAGATGGACGCCAAGCTGCTTGGCGAGTACCGCAGCCTTGGCCTGCGCATCCTGGATGGCGTCGCCACGAGCGGCGTCCTGCACGCTGCTGTCGTCGTCAACGGTGAAGTTAGGTCCCGAGATATTCTGCACGCCGAGCGTGCCGAGCTTCTGGAGGACATCGCCCGCCTTGCTCGTATCGCGGACCTTAACGTCGACCGTCTGCGACACCTGGTAGCCCGTGATCTTGGCGTCGTTCGCCGGGCAATAGACGCCCGGAGGGCAGGTCTGGGTCTCGTACTGCGGATTCACGTTGTAGGAAACCGTCTTCACGTCGGCGTCGGCGATGCCGAGCGTTTTCATGGCGGCGAGCGCCGCGTTGGTCTTATCGGTCGCGGCGGACTGCGCGGCGGCGACGCTCGGCGCGGATTCCATGACGCTGAAGGTCACGTCCGCGATGTTCGGCACGGCGGTTGCCTTGCCCTCGCCCGTCACGGTGATGACGTTCGCCGGCACGCTGTCGAGGCGGCCGAAGTTATTCACTCCGTTCACGACTTCCACGAACAGGAAGAGCGCGAGGATGGCGAGCGTCCCGGTCGCCGCGATGAC
>DASVLW010000012.1:0-4719 GCA_036384675.1 Minisyncoccota bacterium | reverse complement strand
CGCGTTGCCACTTCGGGGTCGTCTTTTGACAGACCGCGCGCGGAAAGCCCGTCATACGCGCGCTCGCGCAGCGTCTGTTCGTGCGTCTTGCCGGGCTCGGCGGGAAAGTTCGGGAACACCCACGAGCCGAGATTCAGCGTCACGCTGCAGCGGTCGGCGATCTCGCCCGAGCGGTCCACGGCGTCCGGCATGTCCTTGAAACGCTTGCGCATCTCTTTCTCGCTCGTGAACGAGAAATCCTCGTCCTCGTTTCGGCCCGCGCCGCCGTGCTGGATGCGGCGCATCGTTTCGGTGGCGTCGCGGTCGCCGGGGTCCAGGTAGTACACGTCCTGCTGCGCGACGAGCGGGACGCCGCTCTCTCTTGAAAGCTGCGCGACCTTCTCCATCTTTTCCGCATGGCCTTCGGCTTTCGGATGATGCGTTATCTCGAGGAACAGATTGTCCGCGCCGAAGATGCTTTTCCATTCGGCGAGCGCGGCGCTCGCCGCTTCTCGCTGTCCCGCGGCCAGCAGCCGCGGCACGTCGCCCGCGAAGCTCGGGATGAGCGCGATGACGCCGCGCGCGTGCGCCTTGAGTATTTCCTTGTCCATGAGCGGCTTATCGAAATAGCCTTCCGTGAAAGATTTCGTGATGAGCGCCATCAGGTTGCGATAGCCCTCGTCGTTCTCGGCCAGAAGCACGAGGCGCGTACGTTTTTCCGCAGTTGCCTGGTCGCGGTCGAGCCGCGACTGCGGCGCGACATACGCGTCAACGCCGAGCACCGGGTTCATCCCGGCCTTCTTCATGTCCTTGTAGAACTCGATGGCGCCGTGCATGTTGCCGGCATCGGTCAGTCCGAGGGCGTGCATGCCTTCTTTCTTTGCCTTGGCCACCAGCTCGTCGACCTTCGGGAGCGCCTGAAGGAAGCTGTAATGGCTGTGCGTGTGGAGGTGTACGTATCTGCCGGCCATAGCACCAGTATAGCGACTCGGCCGCCAATGCTAAAATCGCCTCATGACCGAAGAGGATGTGCTGGCAGTAATAAGCCGCGACGACCGCCGCATGGCAATTCTGAAGGCGGTAGCCGCCCTCGGCCTCGACGACTGGTGGATAGGAGCAGGATTCGTGCGCAACGCGGTGTGGGATGACCTCTATCATACGGAATCGACGCCGCTGAATGACGTGGATGTCGCTTACTTCAAGCCCCTCGGCAGCTATGGAATGCCGGAGGATGCCCAGATCGGACGCATCGTCGCGGACGAGCCGAACGCGGTATGGGACGAAGAAACGCGCTTCGCGCGCGAGCTGGGAACGCAGATGCCGGACCTCGAGTTCGAAGTGAAGAATCAGGCGCGCATGCACCTGTCGAAAGCGCGGCTTGCGCCGCGCGAGCCGTATGCGTCCGCCGCCGATGCGATCGCTGATTGGGTAGAGACCGCGACCTGCATCGGCGTCCGTCTCGATGATGCCGGGAATCTCGCGCTGCTGGCGTGCTATGGCCTCAGCGATCTTGCCTCGGGCATCATCCGTCCGACAAAGCCGGCGTACGCCGAGCGTGCGCGCGAACGCGCCCAAGCCAAGGGCTGGCTCTCGCGATGGCCGCAGCTGAAGTTCGAACGCGCATGAAATTCGTGATTGGCGTGGACGAAGCTGGCAGAGGGCCGCTCGCGGGGCCGGTGGCGGTAGGCGTCGTGATGGTGCCTGAAGCTATGCAGCCCAAGCTGCGAAAGATGTTTCCGGGCGTGAACGACTCCAAGAAGCTTTCGGAAAAAGACCGGGAGCGGATATTCAAGCTGATGCAGGAACAGGCCCGGGCCGGCGAAGCCGGCGCGGGCCTGCGCTTCTGCGTCCGGTTCGCGAGTGCGGATTCCATAGATAAGAAGGGCATCGTGCCGGCGATATACGGATGCGTCGCGCGCGGCGTCCGCGCGCTCGCGCCTGAAATAGAAGATGTGCGCGTACTCCTCGACGGATCGCTCAGGGCGCCGGCAGCATACGCGCAGGAAACCATCATCCGGGGCGATGCGACGGAAGCCGTCATATCGCTCGCGTCCATCGCGGCGAAGGTATCCCGCGACCGCCTCATGAAGCGTCTGGCGAGGCAGTTTCCCGCATACGGCTTCGATATTCATAAGGGCTACGGCACGGCTCATCATTATGCCATGCTCGAAAAGTACGGATGTTGCGTAATCCACCGCCGGACGTATGTGCGCTTCACCTGAGGCCTAATAGTGGTAAAATACCCTGATTGCCCGGACAATGGCGTCCCGGCACATAACACCGATCCTTGGGGCGGAAATATGCCAGCAGTACAACAGAAGAAGACCGAAGCAGACTTGCCATGCAAAAAACAGGTGCAATGCCCGCTCTATGGGGGCAGATATTGCAGCGATAATGTGCCGCGCATCTGGTGCAATGGGCAATGGATTTCCATCGCTCAGGCATCCGAATGCTCCGCGCATCGCTTTCCAGGGCTCACCGAAGTCCTGGCGGGCATAGCGCCCGAACTTGTGAGCATGGCACGCCGGTAGCTTCCGATCTTCTCGACGAATGAGTAAGCGCCGACCTCGTGCCGGCGCTTCACTTTTTATATGCCGCGTGATAGGGTAGCGGTATGTCAGTACGGATGCGCCATACCCGTTCGCACACCGGCAACCGCCGGTCCCACCATGCCCTTAAGGACATGGCTATCGTCACGGACACGGCGTCCGGCGCCGTACGCCTGCCGCACCGCGTCGACGAAGCCACAGGCATGTACCGCGGCAAGCAGATTTTCACGCCAAAGGTCAAGAACGCCGACAAGCACGGCGCGAACGAGCAGAAGGGCGTCCAGCCGAAGTTTCCGAAGCAGGATTCGCACATGGACCATGTTCATGCCGAGCAGACGCAGGGCGCCAGCAAGGGCATCATGGGCAAGCTCATGAATAACGCGCGTCCGAAGTCGCGTTCAGGCATGGGCGGCCAGGCGGGCAAGTCCGGCGGCAAATAGTATTTTCACACGGGTGCGTGAAAAGCCGCTTGCGCGGCTTTTTTCGTGCTACTCTAGTGGAACGTTCTTTCTATGGCCAACCGGCACCTTGCACGCTCCGTCGTACTGCAAACGCTCTTCGAGTGGGATACCACGCGCGCGTCGGCCGACGCGACGCATGATATCCTCGCGCGCAACAAGGCCGAGTTCGGCGGAGACGGCGCGGACGAGCCGTTCATGGAAACCCTGCTCGCGGGCGTGCTCGCCAAGAAAGAAGACCTCGACCTCATCATCGCGAAGGCCGCGCCGGACTGGCCGCTTGAAAAGATAGCGCCCGTGGACCGCAACATACTGCGCATGGGCCTCTTCGAGCTCCTGTTCTCGGACCGCAGCCAGGTGCCGGCGAAAGTCGCCATCAACGAGGCCATCGAGCTCGCGAAGACCTTCGGCGGGGATTCGAGCGGCCGTTTCGTGAACGGCGTGCTCGGCGCGGTCTATAAGGAAATGGGCGAGCCGGGCAAGGACGAGAAGGGCAAGAAATCGAAGGCGTTGCGGCGCGAGGACCTGCCGCTGCAGAAGCTCGGCGGCGCGGTGGTATATGCCAAGCACGACGGCCAGTATTACCTCGCGCTCGTGCACGACGTGTTCGGCCACTGGACGCTTTCCAAAGGCAAGATCGGCGACGCGCCCGAGATAGCGAACGAGACGGTTGAGGAAGGCACCGTCCGCGAGATAAAAGAGGAGATCGGCATCGATATCGAGCTCGAGGAGAAGATAGGCGAGAATGAATACATCGCTTCGCACCCCGAGATAGGGAAGCTCCGGAAGCGCGTGACGTATTTCCTCGGCAAGGCCGAATTCACGCCGCTTCACCTGCAGGCGGGCAAAGGCGGCCTCGACGACGCGAAATGGTTCCGGCTGCAGGACATCCTCGACCTGAATTTCTACGATGACATGCTGCCCATCGTAACGGCGGCGGTGCAGAGCCTTCTGGATCGCGCGCGCGAAAGCGATGCCAAGGCCAAAGCGATGCCGCGCGTTTAGCGCGCGCCTCGCGTTCGAGCATTTTCGTGTTATAAATATGGCCATGACCGATTTCCGGCTCGCTGCGGAAAAGCTCGATTTGAGCTTCAGGAACCTCGACCTTCTGGCCGAGGCTTTGACGCATCGCTCGTACCTGAACGAGCACCGCGCGGCCCGGCAGGGCCACAACGAGCGCCTCGAATTCCTCGGCGACGCGGTGGTGGAGCTCGCGACGACGCGCTTTCTCTTTGATAAATTCCCGAACAAGCCCGAAGGCGACCTCACGGCGTACCGCGCCGCGATGGTGAATACCGTTTCGCTTGCCGAAAGCGCGGCGGCGCTCGGCATCGGCGATCTGCTGCTGCTTTCCAAGGGCGAAGCGAAAGACACCGGCCGCGCGCGCGAGGCGATACTCGCGAACGCGTTCGAAGCGCTCGTGGGCGCGATCTATATGGACCAGGGGTACGATGCCGCCGAGGCGTTCATCGCCAAGCACCTCTATCCGAAGATAGACGGCATCGTCGCGGGCCGCACGTGGCAGGACGCCAAGAGCCGCTTCCAGGAAGCGGCGCAGGAAAAGACCGGCGCAACGCCCGCATACAAGACCCTGCGAGAGACCGGCCCTGACCACGACAAGAAATTCACCGTCGGCGTTTACATAAAGGGAACGAAGGCCGCGGAAGGCGAAGGGAAGTCCAAGCAGGACGCCGAGCAGGCGGCCGCGAGCGCGGCGCTCGCGGCCAAGGGCT
>DASVLW010000011.1:0-10276 GCA_036384675.1 Minisyncoccota bacterium | reverse complement strand
ACGATGGCCGCTGAGCCGCCGGCCGCCGAAGATTCGGTCCACCCCTGCATATCGTTCGGGGTCACCGTAACCGTCGTCGGCGTCGCGCCGCCGCCCGTCGCGTTCACGGTGATGGTTGCGGTCGCGGCGTTGCTGTTGTCGGTTCCGTCGTTCGCCATGTACGTGAACGAATCGGTGCCGGTGAAGCCCGCATCCGGAACGTAGGTGAAGCTGCCGTCGCTGTTGAGCGTGAGCGTGCCGTTCGAGACGTCCGTGCTGGTCGCCGCCGTCATCGCGTCGGAGTCGGCGTCAGTATCATTCGCGAGCACGCCGTCCGCGGCGTTCACGGTGAGCGTCGCGTCCTGGTCAACGCTGTATGAGTCGTCATTCGCGACCGGCGCGGTGTTGCCGGGAGCCGCCGCGGTCGTGAAATTCTCCACTGAGCCCGGATACCAGGTGCCGCCGACGCTCGACCACGCCGCGAAATAGTACGTCGTGTTCGGCGTCACTGCGGGAAGCCCGTTCGCGGACGAGAGCTGGGCGGAGAACGGCGTGTTCGACGCGATGGCGCCAAGGTCGTCCGTCGAATAAACGCCGTCCGGGATCGGCGAGGCCGTCGCGGTGCTGAATGTGCTCGTCGAGACCCAGAACGAATGCCCTTCGGCATCGGTGTCGCCGTTCGTGCCGTTCAGCGTCGCGTCCGTCTGGGTTATGCCGGTCGCCGGATTGGTAACGGCATTGTCGGCCGCATGCGCCGCCAGCGGCGCGAGCGCGCCGGAGAAGGAGCTCGCAAGGAATGCGAACGCCGCAATGGCGCCCGCCGCCTTGCGCGTAATAATGGAAGTGGTCATAAAGGTTAGGTATCTTAGATAGGCGAACTATTTTTATAATCAGGAAATCTGTCCAAGGTCCTGCTGGCCTCCAGCATGGCCTATCCATGGTGGAGAAATCATGAAGCTCCTGCGGCGCGGTAGACTATATATATGAAGGCACCGCTGGCCCGGGTCGCGATCGCCATCCTGTGCGCCTCGCTATTCGGCGCGGGCTTCGCCCGCGCCGATGCGGCCAACGACGCGCCCGCCGGCTTCGCTCCTTCTCTCTGGCTTTCGCAGTCTTCGGTAACCGAAGGGGACCGCGTGAAGATATACGCGACGGTATACGACTCGGGCGATGAAGCGATACGCGGCACGGTGGTGTTCCTCGCCGACGGTTCCGCGATAGGCTCGCAGCCGTTCAGCCTTGCGGCCGGGGCCAGCTCGATAGTCTCGGCGGAATGGAAAGCGAGTGCCGGCACGCACGCGCTTAAGGCGCGGATAGACGGACCCGTCGGCAAAGACAGCGGACAGCCGCTTGCCCTCGCTGACGCGACATCGGACGTGTCGGTGACGGTGGCCGACGCTCCGCCGCCCACGAAAGCGCAGGCCGCGGCGAATGCAGCCGGGAAAGCGGTCGACGCGGCGACGCCGGCGGTTATCACCGCGGCAAAGACGATCCTGGCAGGCACCGAATCCGCGCGCCAAGCCGGAGCGGATTATTTTGCGGCCCAGCTCGCGGATGCCGATGCGCCGTCCGGCACCAGCACGGATTCGAGCGCCGTGCTCGGTACTTCGACGTATCGCGCGCCGGCGCAGACGGCATCCGCTGCAGCGAGCGGATTCATGCGCTCGCTGAATCGCGCGCTGTTCGCCGTGTTCGCATCCCCCGGGCTTTTCTATTTCGCGCTCATCGCCATCCTGCTTCTCTTCTTCTGGCTCATCGGCCGCCGGTTCGGCAGCCGCAACGCATAGCCATTGCTAGAGCGCCGGCAGATACCTCTTTACTGAGTCGAACCAGTACGCGTATCCGCTGCTCGACGGATGGAAACGATCAGGAGCGTAATAATGCGGAACGTCCTTGCCGAACGGGTCGTCTTCCTTCGACAGATAGAGATCGACATACGAGACATTCGGGAAGGCAGCGGCTTCGGTCATGAATATGGATCGCAGGGCAAGCGTGCGATGCGTCATATATAAGGAGAGCGGCCATTTGAACACCGGCGAGAGGCCGATATTGCCAGCCGTCAGGAGGATGACGCGCCCGCTATGCGCGCTCGCCCACGCGAGCGCTTCGCTGATACGCATCTGCGCCATGCCTACGCTTCCGTACACCACGTCGTTCGCACCTATCTGCAACAGGATAAGGTCGTACTGATCGCGCGGTACGCTCGGGATGGTCCCGAGCAAATCCGGCAGCTGCGCCCCGCTCGCACCCAGATTTTCAACGTCGGCATCAGGATAGTACGCGCCGACGCGGCCCGCGAGTGACTCGCTTGAGGTCGCCGCGCCGACGCCGACAGCCGTACTATCCCCCATTACGAGTATGAAATGCGCAGCGTTCGCCGGATGCTGCTCGTACGGGACAGCTGCGGCAACGAGCGGCTTGCCGGCGGCTATCGCGCGGGCAATGAGCGCATATTGATAGAACGCGTAGAGCGCGACGGCGAGCACCGCCATGCCTATTGCGAGTTTCAGATGCATGATCCGAGTATGCGCGCGCGATACGTATCGTACAAGCGATTCGATTCATAAAGGATTCATTGCTCTGCGGATATAGTGTGCGCACGCCGCCGCCCCGACCTTCGCTACGGCGAACTCGCGCGCGACGGCGATAAGAGTGGAGCATAGCAGCGAGAGCGAGCTTAGCGGCTTGCTCCACTCTTTATATAGCCGCGCACCGCGCGGCGCTTTTTTTAGCGGAGTGGACGGACGGGCTGTTCATTTTCGCAGGCGAGGCAGTTGCGCGACCATTTCCCGCAGCCTTGCGGAGCTGACAGGAAATGGTGCTGCAACCGAGCCGAAAAAATAACAGCCCGTCTGGCTGCGGAGCGGCTTCATGAAGCCCTTCATGAAGGGTTCATCTGTGCTATGTTCTGATGCATCCGTGAGACATTACCCATTGAGCAACTCGCTATGCGTATATTAGTCGTCGAGGACGAGGCGAAGCTCGCCGATATCCTCTCCAAGGGGCTCGAAAAGAAGGGCTATGCTGTCGATGTTCTGAATAACGGCGAAGAAGCGCTCACCCGCCTGTCGCTCCACCGCGCGGACTACGACCTCGTCATCCTCGATCTCATGCTGCCCGGCAAGGAAGGCGGCGAGGTGTGCCGCGAAGCCCGCGAGAAAGGCGTGACCACGCCGATACTCATACTCACCGCGCGCAACGAGACGGAGAAGAAGGTCGAGCTGCTGCTGTCGGGCGCGGACGACTATCTCGTGAAGCCGTTCTCGTTCGACGAGCTCCTCGCCCGCATGACGGCGCTGTTGCGCCGCCCGCAGGCATCCATGCCGACCGTGCTCGACGTGGGCGACCTGCAGCTCGATCCGTCGGCGCACACGGCGAGCCGGGACGGCGAGCCGCTCGAACTCACGCTGAAGGAATTCATGCTGCTCGAATACTTCATGCGGCACCCGAACGAGGTCATCAACCGCGAGGACCTGCTTACCCACTTGTGGGATTTCAATTATGAGTCATTCAGCAACGTCATCGATGTCCATGTCAAAAACCTCAGGCGCAAGCTCGACCGCGGCGACGGCGACAGCATACTGGAAACGGTGCGCGGCATCGGTTACAAGCTTCGGGCGTAAGTACCGGGAAGACCTGTTCTTCCGGACGGAAGCCAACGTCATCCTGCTGCAGATAGCGTTCGCAGTGTTCCTGCTCGTCATCGTCGCGAGCGCGTTCGGCGTGCTCTATCGCGACTTCGTCACGAACCTCATCCAGGGCGTCATCGAAAGCGTGCGCAGCGGCGGCGGCATAGACTCGGCCGGATCGATAGCCCAGAATCTGCAGTACCTGAAGCTGCGCGGGCTCACCGTCGTCTCGACCATCGTGCTCATGGGCACGGCCGTGTTCGGCTATCTGGTCGCGCAGCTGACGCTGTCCCCCACCCGCCGCGCGCTCGAGAGCCAGAAGCAGTTCATCGCGAACGTCGCGCACGAACTGCGCACGCCGCTCGCCATCATAAAAACGAACACCGAAGTTCGCCTCTTCGATGCCGACGTGCCGCCCGCGGCGCGCGCCATTCATGAAGGCAATCTGGAAGAGCTCGAGCGCATCTCGGCCATCATCAACAACCTGCTTTCGCTCTCGTCATCGCTGCGGCCCGAGCGCATAGAATTCGCCGACGTGGATCTCGGCCGGGCGGTCGATAGCGCCGTTGCGCACCTGTCGGACATGGCCGAGCGCAAGGGCATCCCTGTTACCGTGAAGAAGAGCGAATACCGCACGGTGTGGGGCAACGCGGCCGCGGTCGAGCAGATAGTCATGAACGTTCTCAAGAACGCGCTCAACTACACGCGCGCGGGCGGCGACGCGGTCTCCATAACGATAGAGCCCGATCACCGCGGACACATCGAGGTCGTCGTGCGCGACAGCGGCATGGGCATCCCGGAAAACGACCTGTTCCATATTTTCGAGCCGTTCTACCGCGGCGACGCGTCGAGAACCCGCAACGGCTCCGGCAGCGGGCTCGGCCTCTCCATCGTAAACGAGCTGGTGAAGCTGCATCGGGGAAGCATCCGCATCCGGAGCGCGCCGCAGCGCGGCACATCCGTTCACATAGCGCTGCCTATCGGCAGGGGCGCCGGGGATCCGCCCGGTGAACTGCCCGCCGGCGGCGATGCCCTGGGCGAGATTTCGGTGGATTTTGCGGGAAGGTAAACGGATTCATCTGCGCTTCACCGTGCCCCGCGTATCCTGTGCCTGGAACAGTCCTTCTCACCTTTTGCACGGGGCGCCTGCTCATTAATTCGCCGAATCGTTACTATAAAATCGGCCAGGCTTCCCGACCAATCGAACGATAGATTGTCGGCTAATCAGGAGCCATGCATCAACACACTGATACGCCTGCGGTAATAGCCGCAAGCAGCGCGATTCCCGAGCGGGAAAGCGCGTGATCGGGGAAGCCGGAAGCAGCAAGCTGCTTCCGGCTTCCCCTCTCTTAGAGCGCTTAGTGCAGCGCGAAGAACGCGAGCGCGCCGGCGAGAGCGCAATAGATGGCGAACGGCACGAGCGTCTTCGTCTTGAAATAGCGCGTGAGGAAGCGTACGGAAAGGTAGGCCGCGATGCCGGCGGCGAGCGCGCCCGCGAGCGCGACGCCGAGCGCATCCCCGCCGACCGACGCGAGGTGCGGGAGTTTCAGCACGGCGGCAGCGGCGATGATGGGCGTCGCCAGGAGGAACGAGAAGCGGGCGGCGTCTTCGTGCATGAGGCCCGCGATGAGGCCGCCGCCGAGCGCGGCGCCCGTGCGCGAAAATCCGGGCAGGAGCGCGAGCGACTGCGCGACGCCGACGCCGAGCGCTTTCTTATACGACAGCGCCGCGATGCGGCCGTCGCTCTGGGCGCTGTCGTCGCGCAGCGGCGCTTTGGCGAGCCGGCGGCGCGCGTGCAGCTCGCACGCATACAGCACGACGGCATTCCCCATGAGGAAGAACGCGGCAGCGGACGGCGCGGCGAACAGGAGCTCGAGCTTCTTCTGGAACGCGAGGCCGATGAGGCCGGCCGGAATCGTGCCGACGACCAGAAGCCATCCGAGCTTCGCGTATCGGTCATCCCCTATCCGGCGCTTCGCGATCGAATGCGCGAGCGCGGCGATGATGCGCTTCCAGTCGCGCCAGAAGAACAGGAACAGCACGAGCGCGGTCGCGAGATGCGTGAGCACGAGGAATGACACGAAGAACGGGTCGCTCTGGTCTATGTTCCAGCCGAAGAGCGCCGGCAGTATCACGCTGTGCCCGAGGCTCGATATCGGGAACAGCTCCGTAACGCCCTGCAGCGCGCCGAGGATGAGGGACTGGAGCATCGTCATGAGCCGAAGTCTAGCATGCGCGCGGGAACGGACGGGCTATAATGGCCGGACGCATGTACGCGTTTTATTCAGATATCGTCAGCTTCGTAGAAGCGTCGAAGTACATCCTGCTGTTCCTGTCGACGATGCTCGGCAGCCCCGTCGTGATGATAGCGGCGGGTTATCTCATCCATATCAAGCAGCTCGATTTCTGGGCGACATACGCCACTATCGTCACGGCCGACGTCATCGGCGATGTCATTTGGTACTGGGTGGGCCGCATCGGCGCGCGCCCGTTCCTGGAACGCTTCGGTTCGCGTTTCGGCATCCCTGCCGGGACCGTCGAGCGGCTGGAGCGGCTCTTCCACCATTATCACGAACGCATCCTCATCGGTTCGAAGCTCACCATGGGATTCGGGCTCGCCATCGGCGTGCTCGCGGTCGCGGGCATGATGCGCGTGCCGTTCTGGCGCTACCTCGGGATCAACCTGTCGGGCGAATTAGTCTGGGCGCTCATGCCCATCGGCATCGGCTATTACTACGGCAACCTGAGCGATTTCCTGCCGCCCGAGTTCCGGCTCGCCTTCGTCGCCGTCGGACTCGTCCTGACCATCGTCGCTATGCGCTACGCGCTCAAGAAGCTGTCGAGCGCGGAATGGGATGCCGTGGAGAGATCGGACGCGTAGCGCTCAGCGCACGACGTCGTACGAGAAGCGCCGCTGCGCGCGGTCCGACAGCGGCATGATGCGGATCCAGAGCGCTATCATGCGCAGCCAGCCCACCTGGTCGAAGCGCCGCGTCGACGTGCTCACGCTGCGCGTCCACATATAGAACGTCGGTCCATGCCGCTGCGCGGCATGGACGAGCGCCACGTCTTCGGCCACCTGGCGCTGTTCGTCCGATCGCACGCCGGCGGCGAATATATCGCGCCGGATGGCGAACGCCGTATACGGCCACGAGTGCATGACGGCGCGGCCGGCATTCCCCCACGCGAACAGGACGCGGTGCAGGAGCCTCCGCGATCGCGGCAATACGCGGAACAGGCCGACGGCCGCGTCCGGATGCCGGCCGCGGATGAGGCGGTCGAGCTCGTCGAGCAGTGACGGCGCGGCGAGCGTGTCGGCATCAAGAAACAGCACCCAGTCGCCCCGCTTGCTTGCGGCTTCCACGCCGCGGTTGCGCGCCGCCGACACGCCGCGGCACGGGTATGAAAGAGCGCGGATGACCGCGCTCTCGTGGCTGCGCGCGACGGCAAGCGTCGCGTCCGTCGAGCCGTTCTCGACGACGAGCACTTCGTAGCGGTCTTTCGGGTAGTCGAGCGCGGCGAGGCACGCGAGCGTCTCGCCGAGGTAGCGCTCTTCGTTATGAGCCGGCACGACGACGGAGAAGAAGAGTCGCTCGGCCATGATGAAGCAAGTATACCGCTTTAATTTTTAAGCCCCGCGCCGCGGCGGAAGAGCCAGAGCGTCAGCGCCAGAAGCGCGATGGTGAACGCGCCCATCACCGTGAACGCGAAGCCCACCGGCACGTCGCTCGTGCCGAGGAACCCGTAGCGGAACGCATCCACCATGTAGAGGATAGGATTGAAGAGCGAGAGCGTGCGGAAGAACGGCGGAAGGCGGTCTATGGAATAAAAGACGCCGCCGAGGTACGTGAGCGGCGTGAGCACGAACGTCGGCACGATGGTGATGCCGTCGAACGACTTGGCGAAGATGCCGTTCACGAGCCCGGCGAGCGAGAACAGCAGCGCCGTGATGAGCGCCGCGGCGAATATGACGAGCAGGCTGTATATCGCGAGGTGCGTGAAAAAGAGCGACACAGCGAGCACGAGGATGGCGACGAGGATGGCGCGCACGACGCCGCCCGAGACGAACCCGGCCACCACGACCCAGTCCGGCAGCGGCGACACGAGCAATTCCTCGAGGTAGCGCTGCATCTTCGCGCCGAAGAATGTCGAGACGACGTTCGTGTACGCGCTCGTGATGACCGCCATCATCACGAGGCCCGGCACGATGAACTGTATATAAGAGACGCCGTGGATAGGCGCGAGCTGCGACCCGATGAACGCGCCGAATATCGCGAAGTAGAGCGACGTCGTGACGACCGGCGGCAGCAGCGTCTGCGACCAGATGCGGAAGATGCGCGTGATCTCCTTGCGGAACATCGTCTTGAAGCCCGTGAATATCTGCTGGGGTGTCATATATCTTCGTGCGTATCGACCATCTCGAGGAAGATATCTTCCAGTTTCTTGTCGCCATGCCGGCTGATGAGCGCCGCCATCGGCTCATGCGCGATTATCTCCCCGCGCGCGATGATGGCGACGGTCTTACAGAGCGCCTGCGCTTCTTCGAGATAGTGCGTCGTGAGGACGATGGTAGTGCCCGACGCATTGAGCTTGCGCAGGAAGTCCCACATGGAGCGGCGCAATTCGACGTCGACGCCCGCCGTCGGTTCGTCGAGCAGCAGCACGTTCGGCTCATGGATGAGCGCGCGGGCTATCATCAGGCGCCGCTTCATGCCGCCCGACAGCGACATGCTCTTTTCGGCGCGCTTGTCCCACAGCCCGAGGTCCTTGAGGATCCGTTCCGCCCGCGGCGCGGCTAGCGCGCGCGGGATGCCGTAATACCCCGCCTGGTTCACGACGATGTCGAACACGGTCTCGAACCAGTTGAAATTGAATTCCTGCGGCACGAGGCCGATCTTCGATTTCGCGTTCACCGGATCCGCGTCTATCGAGTAGCCGCAGATCTCGACCGTACCGCTCGTCTTCACCGCGAGCCCGCTCGCGATGCTGATGAGCGTCGTCTTGCCTGCGCCATTGGGGCCAAGAAGCGCGAAGAATTCGCCGGCGGGCACCGTAAGCGACACGCCCTTGAGCGCTTCGGTCGTCTTGGTCTTGCTCGTATAGACCTTGCGCAGGTCCTCTACTTTTAGTGCGGGCGTGTCCATCGGGAATAGCGGTGCATGAATTATACGCGCTCGCGCCGCCGGACGCGAATGGAATGCTAGCCGAAGGTGAAGGTGTATGCGTGCAGGCCGCTCCCTTCTATCTGGAGCTCGATGGTGTGCGGCCCCGGGGTTTCGTCGTGGATGAGGTTGTAAAGCCGCTGCCCCTGTATGGTGACGGTGGACGTTACAGGATCCACGTCCGTGCCCGCAGCCGCGCCCACCGGCTTGCCGTCGCGCAGGACTTTCACGGCCGTCGGCGCGTCCGCGCTCGCGACGAAGTCGACGTCATGCGCGCTGTAGTAATACAGGACGGTGTTGTCTGCGCCGGCTGCGGTCGCATTTTCAAGCTCCATATCCCACGAGCCGCCGAGATAGAGCGTGTTGGCATAGGGCGCCGTGGTCGGCAGCGTGAAGTCCTGCGTGCCGATAGATGCTGGCGTTCCGTTGCCGAGGTATTGGTTGCGGCTTGCGCCGAAGTACGTTTCCGGGCTCTGCACCGCTTGCAAGTCCGGATCCGCGAACGATGCCGTGCTGGTGGCGATGCCGCTCGCGTCCATGCCGAGGCGTTCGGCGCGCTCCGCGAGCGCCGCCTGTATCGCCTTCTCGGTCTCGTCGTATCCGCCTTCGCCGATGTGGTCGTGCACGATGTATCCGTCAATATCGATGAGGTATTCGTGCGGCCAGAACTGGTTGCCGAATGTGTTCCAGGTCTGGTATTCGTTGTCGAGCGCGACGGGATACGTAATGCCGAGGCGCTTCAGCGCGTCCGCGACGTTCGATTCCTGATGCTCGAACGAGAACTCCGGCGTATGCACGCCGATGATGACCAGCCCCTGGTCCTTATATTTCCCGTACCAGGTCGTGAGGTATGGGATGGTGCGCAGGCAGTTGATGCAGCTGTATGTCCAGAAATCGATGAGCACGACATCCTTGCCCTTGTACTGTGCGAGGTTGATCGGTTTCCCGTCCGTATTGAGATATGCATCGGCCTGCGCGAGCTCCGGCGCTTTCTGGTACCGCACGGCTTTCTCGGCGAGCGTGAGCGCGGACGGCGCCGTGGTGATATCAGCATCGGTCGTCGTGGCATTTGACCCCGGCATGCCGGCCGGATTCGTATACTGATCGATGCTCTGCTCTATGCTCGTCGCGCCGAATGCCCAGCTTGGCAGCGCCGCCTGTAGTTTCTTATCAAGGCCGAATATGATGGCGATGCCCAAAAGCAGGAACAGCGCGCCGATGGCGCGCTTCAGCCATCCGCGCGGGTCGCTGGCCATCCCGAGCTTGTCGACGAGCTTCTGTCCCGCTATCGCGATGAGCCCGAGCAGGAGCGCAAGGCCGACGACATAGGCCAGCAGGTAGGCAAGGCCCGCAAGCGGATGCGCAGGCAGCACGGCGGCCAGGAGTATGAAATACGTCGGGCTGCAGGACGAGAATACCGGGCCGAGCGCGGCGCCGATGACGATGTCTCCCCAGATGCCGCGGCGCTGGTTCCCCGCTGCCAGCAGCTTGTTGCCGCCGATATTC
>DASVLW010000010.1:0-4292 GCA_036384675.1 Minisyncoccota bacterium | reverse complement strand
CTTCCTGAATAAATGCCTCGATATCGTACTTAATGTCCGCACGGACGCTATCGTCGCGGGCTCTTCGAAAGTCCGCGAGAGCCTGCTGCGCTACCAGCCGTTTTATGCGCGCAAGATACCGGTGCTGCTCAACGGCACCGTCGTGCCGATTCCGCCGCTGCCGCATACGCCCGAGCCGATATATACGATTCTCGCAGTCGGCCGGCTGCGATGGGAAAAGGGATTCGAGCATCTGATACGTGCCTTCGGTATGTTTCTCAAGGAGACTGGAGCCGATGCGCAGCTGGTGATAATCGGAGGCGGGCCGCTCGCTGAAACGCTCCAGTCGCAGGCGTCGGACGCCGGTCTTGCGTCGAAAATCCGGTTCCTCGGCGAGCTCGATTTCAAAGAAACGAAGCGCTGGTTCCTGCGCGCCCATTGCTTCGCCATATCGTCCCTTTCCGAAGGCGCGCCGCTCGTCGTGCTCGAAGCGATGGCGAACGAATTACCGGTGGTATCGACACGCGTCGGGCAGGTCCCGGAAACTATAGAGGATGGCGTGTCAGGCATCATCGTGACGCCCGGATCCCCAACCGAACTATCGGAAGGACTCGTGCGGCTCTATCGCGACGCGCCGTTGCGCGAGCGCATGGCGCGCGCGGGGTATGAGCGGGTCAGGGACCATTTCTCTTTCGATGATCATGTGCGCGCGCTGCGCAGAATATTGGGTCTCTGAACGCCGTTGCGCAAACAGTCCCGTCCTGTACGCTGGGCATATCAACGCATGAAAACGGCCGGCAAAAAAGTCCTCGTGACAGGCTCGCACGGCTTTCTCGGGCGGGCATTCGTCGAGAAGCTTAAGAAAGAGGGCATACCGTTTGCCACATATGATCGCGCGCATCCTGAGGCGCTGCCGGACGGCATCAGCAGCGTCGTTCATTTCGCAGGAATAACTCCGGCAAGTCCGGGCACGCATACGCTCGCCGATTATCGCGCGGCTAACGTGGAGGGCACCCGCCAGCTGCTCGCTGCGCTGTCCGCGCACCCGCGATTGGACCGGTTCGTGAATATCGGCTCGTGCGCGGAGTATGGCTTCAGCATGAAGCCGCTCGCGGAAGACGCGCTGGAACGCCCCACGAACGACTATGGCGTATCAAAGCTCGAGCAGTCGCGGCTCGTTGAAGAGTTTGCACGGGGCACCGGAACGCCAGCTATCAATCTGCGCATATTCAACGTCGCTGGCATTCCGAAGCGCGCGGCGTCGAACGGGGACCGATGGCGGCCGTTCATCTTCGAAGTGCTTATCGGGCAGTTCAGGGCTGGCAAGCGCGCGATACAGATAACGAATCGGAACGATATTCGTGATTACGTGGACATAGATGACGCAATGGAAGCTGTCCTGGCCGCGCTCCGGATGAAGCGCGGCGGGCGCTTCGAGATCGTGAATGTATGCTCGGGGAAAGGGACGGCTCTTTCCGATTTAGTGGGGATGTTCGGCTCCTTGATGAATCGTGATTTTTCGATACGCGAAGATGCCAAAGCCCCGACCGTATCTATGGGCGATTCCAAGAAGGCGAAGGCGGTGCTTGGCTGGGAAGCACAGACGCCGCTTGCGGAAAGCGCGCGACGCATCCTCACACATTGGAAGCGCGTCCTGATAGTTGGCGCGGGCGTCGCAGGGGATACGGTCCTCAAGGAAATCGAAAGCAGCCCCGATCGCGGCATCCTGCCGTGCGGCATCGTGGACGATGATCCCAAAAAGCAAGGTACAGCCCTGCGTGGCGTGCACGTGCTTGGCGCGATATCGGATATACCGCACCTTATCGGAACCGATGAGTTCGATCAGGTACTTATCTCGACGCCGTCGGTATCGGGGCTCGTCGACCGCGTCGTGGCCGCGCTTCCGCCCGGCTTTCCCGTCAAGGTTCTTCCCAGCGTTTCTTCGGTCATACTCGGAAGCGTCAATCTTGCGCGCGTGCGGGACATAGACGTGTCCGACCTCATAGACCGGCCGCTCGTGAAAGCCGACCAAGTGCGCATCAGGAAGAATGTAAAGAGCAAGACATTCCTTGTTACCGGCGCTGCCGGTTCTATAGGCAGCGAAATCGTCCGGCAGCTCGTTGATTCGGGTGCGAAGCGCGTCGTCGCGTTCGACGCGTGGGAAGAGGGGGTTTTCAATCTTCGCGAGGAATTCGCCGATCGCATAAAGTCGAAGGGGCAGCGGTTTGTCGCGTACATCGGCAATACCCGCGACGCGACGCGCATCGGCGAGGTCCTGCGCGCGGAGCGCATAGACGCGATCATCCATGCCGCCGCATACAAGCATGTGCCGCTTATGGAAGAGAATCCGGAAGAAGCGCGCAAAACGAACGTTCTTGGTACCAAGAACATGCTCGATGCCGCGGTGCGGCATCGAGTGCGGGATTTCGTACTTATCTCGACCGACAAGGCGGTAAACCCATCAAGCGTCATGGGCAAAAGCAAGCGCGACGCGGAACTGCTCATGAAGCGCTACGCGAAGCGCCATCCCACGCACCGATTCTGTGCGGTGCGTTTCGGCAACGTCCTGAACTCTTCCGGAAGCGTCATACCAACATTCCTGCGGCAAATTCGAGCCGGCGCGCCGGTCACTGTCACGGATTTCAGGATGACGCGCTACTTCATGTCCATACCCGAAGCGGTATCGCTCGTGCTCCAGGCATGGATCGTGGCAAAGAACGGCCAGATACTCATCCTCGACATGGGCGAACCGGTGAGGATACTCGACCTCGCGCTCCAGCTCATCCGGCTCCACGGGCTCGAACCGTATGCCGACATACCGATACGGGAAATCGGCGCGCGGCCCGGCGAAAAGATACACGAAGAGCTAACGTATGATGCGGGCAAGATACGCCAGAGCCCGGCTGCGCGCGTATTCATCGGCGAAGAACTGTAGCCATCCACGTATGAAGCTCATCATTACCATCGACACCGAAGCGGACGACCAGTGGCGGCCGGGGACCGGAGTCACGATAGAGAATATATTCGCACTCCCGCGCTTCCAGGCGCTCTGCGAGAAGTACGGCATGGTGCCGACCTATCTGACGACCTATGAGGTGGCGGTCGACGAACGTGCCGCGGCGCAGCTGAAGGAGTGGCAGGAGAGCGGGAGGGCAGAAATAGGCGCGCATCTGCACCCATGGACCAACGCGCCGTTTTTCCCGGGCGAATCGGGGCAATCGTTCCCGAGCGAGCTTTCAGACGAGTCGCTGCGCGCGAAATTCGCCGCGCTCACGGACGTGATCGCTTCGAGGATCGGCCGGCGCCCGACGTCCTACCGCGCCGGGCGGTGGGGATTCGATTCGAGGCAGGCTGCGCTGCTCGCGGAGTTCGGCTACGAAGTCGACACATCCATAACACCATCCGTATCCTGGAAAGAGACGACGGGGCTCGAGGGCGGCGCGGGCGGGCCGGACTTCTCGCGCGAGGGCGCAATGCCGCGGCGGCTCAACGAAAGAGTTCTTGAAGTGCCGATGACGATACTGCCCGCGGGCCTTTTGCATCGCACGCGCTGGCTCCGGATATTCCGGAACACGACGCTGCCTCGCCTTGCGTCCGTCATCCGCGCGGCGAAGCGCCGGAGGCTCCCGGCTGTCGTTTTTATGATTCATTCGTCGGAGCTCGTCGCGGGCGGAAGCCCGTATGTGCCGGACGAAGCCGCGCTCGAGCATGTGTATGCGCGCCTCGAAGAGCTGTTCCAGTGGTGCGCCGCGCACGGCATCGAAGGAATCTCGCTCACTGATTTCGCGCGTGCGAGCGGGCTATAGCGCGCTCGGTTCGGTGTCCCGCGCCGCCCTGAATTGCCAGACGGAAAGGCACAGGATGAGTATGCGGTATATAAGCTGGCTCGCGATGGCTCCCGCGATGCCGTAGAAAAAGGTGAACACCGGAAGGCCTATGATGAGGGCGACTTGACCCGCGCTGTTGGCGATATAGAGCGCGCGCGTTTTCTGGTGCGCCTGCAGGGCGGTGACGAGCACGGTCGCGATGCCGGTGGGCACCATCATGAGCGCGTACCACTGCGAATACGGTACGGACTCGATATAGACCGGGAACAAGTAGCGGAACAGCAGCGGGGCGATCGCTATGTATGCGCCAGTCGCGATACCCGATCCGATTCCGAGCACGAGAAGCCTCCGGCCGATGCTCGATTTTATCTCGGCGAGAGGGCGGGCGGCGAATTTCGCGAGCGACAGGTTCGCGATGCTTTTCGTCACTCCCTTGAACTGCTCGGGCATGGCGATGGCATAGAGGTACACGGCGAGCGGCGCCGG
>DASVLW010000009.1:0-4906 GCA_036384675.1 Minisyncoccota bacterium | reverse complement strand
ATAGTAGCAGTGTCGTTCATAAAGGATTAGAAGGCGAGGCCTCCGGCGCGGGCCGCATCCGCGAGCGCCTTGATCTGTCCCGCGTAGTTGTAGCCACCGCGGTCGAACACGACCGTATCGATGCCCTTGGCCTTTGCGCGTTCGGCGATGGCCTTGCCGATTGCCTCGGCCTGCTTGGTCTGCGAGCCCTTGAACTCGCGGCCGTGCGCGGCGGCGATGGTCGCGCCCTTGGTATCGTCGATGACCTGCGCGGAGACGAACTTGTTGGACTTGAATACGGAAAGGCGCGGGCGGACCGCCGTACCCGTCACCACGGCGCGAACGCGCTTGTGGCGCGACTGGCGTGCTGCATTCTTGCTCGTAGTAGTAGCCATAAGATTATTTAGACGGCCTTCTTGCCCTGCTTGCGGCGGATGACCTCGTCGCTGTAGCGGATGCCCTTGCCGAGGTACGGCTCCGGCGGCTTCACGTTGCGGATGTTCGCGGCGAACTGGCCGACGAGCTCCTTGTCCGGACCCTCCACCGTGATGACGTTCTTTTCCGCGGTCGCCGTAAGGCCTTCAGGGATGGCAAGCTTCACCTGATGCGAGAAGCCGACCGTGAAGACTATCTCCTTCCCTTTTACCTCGACGCGGTAGCCGACGCCTTCGAGGATGAGGCCGCGCTTCCACGGCGTCTCGACGCCCGCGACCATCGAGCGCAGATGCGCGGCGAAGGTGCCCGTGAGCGCCTTGGCGAGCTTCGATGCGTTCTTCGGCGTGATGACGACGCCCTCGTTCGTGACCTCGATCTGGACCGCCGGATGGACCTTCTTGGTGAGGGTCGCCTTGGCGCCTTTGACGGTAAGGGTATCGCCCGCCATCGTAACGGTGGACTTGGAGACTGAAATCGGCTTCTTGGCGAGGCGGCTCATACGAAAATTAGATGCTTACCAGATTTCAAAAAGGTTCTCGCCGCCCATGCGCACCTTGCGCGCCTCGGCATCCGAAAGTATGCCGCGCGGGGTCGACAGGATGCGGGCACCCGAGCCGTTCTTCACGCCGTGCGCTTCGCGGGTAGAGACATAGAGGCGGCGGCCGGGCTTGCTCACGCGCTTCACGCCCTGCAGCCGCGCGTTGCCGCGGGCGTCCGTAACGAGCGTGATTTCGAGGGTCTTCTTCGGCTTGGACTTCGTGTCGACCGAGGCGATGTATCCAAGCGTCTGGAGCTTCTTGGCGATTTCCTCAAGGTGGGCGGAGTATGGCACGGACACGCCTGGCTTCTTCGCCATAGCGGCGTTCTGCAGGCGCACGATGAAGTCTCCGACGCGGTCAGTAATCATAGTATTACCAGGAAGCTTTCTTGATGCCCGGAATCTTGCCCTCGCGCGCGAGCTCGCGGAACTGGATGCGGGAGAGGCCGAACGCGCGCATGTAGCCGCGGCTCTTGCCGGTGACGGCGCAGCGGTTCTTAAGGCGGACCGGCGAGGAGTTCTTCGGGAGCTTCTGCAGGGCTTCCCAGTCCCCCGCCTGCTTCAAAGCCGCACGCTTCGCAGCGTACTTCTTAACGAGCTTCTCTCGTTTCGCCTGGCGGGCCAGCTGGGATGTTTTAGCCATACAAAAATAGCTCCGAGGAGCGTGTCCACAATGTATCAGAAGCGCCCGGAAGCGTCAACGAGGGGTTCTCTCGGGCGGTTCGGGCCCGCCCCTGCCCTCCTGCTAATCTGCGGGCAGCCTGCCGCCGTTCCTCTTTTTTCGGCTCGGTCGCCAGCGCCTATGCAAAGAAAGAACTCCGCGTTGCCTGTAGGCATCGCGGAGTCTTCTTACGCGGTGGCTTTCGCTTAGCCCCGCGGGTTCATGGACTGATGGCGTTCGCCCTCGACGTCGATGAATTCCTCGAAATCCGCTAGGAACGGATCGGGGTCATCCTCGTGCTCGTGTTCGGCGACCATCAGGGAGATGGCGAACTCCTGTTCGCTCGGCCCTCCCTCGACCGGTGCTTCGAACGTAGCACGATAGATCTCGACGGCGACTTCCTGGGCGAGGATTCGGAACGGGTCTTTCGCCCATGCCTCTTTCACTCTCGTCCGCTCTGCGTCATTCACCAGTTCTGACATGCGGTCTCTCCCGTGTGCAGGTTGTACTGCCAAACACCATACTACTTAAACATCATATAGTCAATATATAACGCGAACGCGCCCGTATGGGCGCGTTCGCGTTGTGAAATGGCCGGGAAACCTAGTCGCGCAGCGGGACGCCCAGGTGCTTGAAGAAGGCGGTCGCCTCTTCCTTGGACTTCGCGGTCGTCACGATGGTGACGGCGAGGCCGAAGACGTCCTTGAGATCTTCTTCCGCAGTCTCCGGGAAGATGTTGTTCTCCCGGATACCGATAGTGAGATTGCCCATGGAGTCTACGGCAGAAGACTTGATGCCGCGGAAGTCGCGCGTGCGCGGCAGGACGACATGGATGACCTTGTCGAGGAAGTCGTACATGCGGGCGCCGCGGAGCGTCACCTGGTAGCCCACGACATCGCCCTCGCGCACCTTGAACGACGCGATGGAGAGCTTTGCCGCGCGCGGAGCGGCCTTCTGGCCCGTGATGCGGGACAGGCGGTCCGCGATGACCTCGAGAACTTTCTTGTCGCGCTTCTTGCCGACGCCGGTCGAGACGATGACCTTAGTGATCCTTGGGGCTCGCATCGGACTCGTGTAGCCGAAGTCCTTCTGAAGGGTCTTGAACGCGTCCTGCTGCTTCTGTTTAGAGATATTCATACCGTAATGCTTATGCGAGGGTCGTACCGCTCTTGTGCGCGACGCGCACGAGCTTGCCGTCCTTGAGGACGCGCTTCACGCGGGTCGGTTTCTTCCCTTTCGGGTCGACGAGCATGAAGTTGGACGCGTGCATCGGGCGCGAGAAGTCCACGATACGGCCGGTCTGGCCGGCGGCGGTCGGGCGGCGATGGCGCTTGGTCATGCCGAGGCCGTCGACGATTATCTTGCCGGTCTTCGGCATGACGCGCGTGATGGTGCCGGTCTTGCCCTTATCCTTGCCGGACACGGCCATGACCTGATCGCCTTTCTTGAGCTTCATCTTCATCGCGATGGGGCGAGCGTTGCGCGCGAAGAAGCGGTCTTTCGTCTTGTTGCGCTTGGTGTGATTGCTGTTCATAAAATATTAGACGATTTCCGGCGCGATAGATGCGATGTTGCTCCAGCCCTTTTCGGTGAGCTCGCGGGGCACCGGACCGAAGACGCGGTTGCCTTTCGGGCCCATTTCCTTGCCCTGCTTCTCGATAAGGACGACGGCGTTGTCGTCGAAGGACACGTAAGAACCGTCCTTGCGGCGCGTCGGCTTCTTGGTGCGAACGACGACCGCGCGCATGACGTCCTTCTTCTTCACCGCCTTGCGCGGCTGCGCGGTCTGGATGGACACGACGACCGTGTCGCCGATGTATGCGTAACGGCGCTTGGAGCCGCCGAGCACCTTGAAGATGCGGGCCACCTGGCCTCCCGAGTTATCCGCTACCGTGACGATGGACTGCATCTGCAACATAAATAAGTAGGTTATTCGGCGTCCGCGAGCGCGGCGGAAGAAGAGATGCTGGCGAGCTTGAAGCGCTTCAGCTTGCTGATAGGGCGGCACGCGACGATGGTTACCTTGTCGCCGACCTTGGCCGTGTTGCCCGGGTCGTGGACGTGGAACTTCTTCGTGAGCGTCTGGAACTTCTTGTACTTCGGATGCTTCACGTAGCGGTCCACGGCGACGGTGGCCGTATCCTTCATCGCGGTCTTCACGACCGTGCCGACGAACGTCTGGGGGGTGAGTTTGGTTTCAGTCATACGGACGTAAATTATGCGGACTTCGGGCGGGCGGTGAGTTCCGTGAGGACGCGCGCGACTTCGCGGCGCGCCTTGCGGGGCGCGTGCGGATCCTTGAGGCGCGAGCCGGCGCCTTCGAAGCGCATGGTGCGCAGCTCCTCGCGGGTGTCGGCGAGCTTCTTCATGAGCTCCGCGTCGGACATGGTCTTGATGGGGTTCTTCTTCATAGGAAATTACGAGCGCGCGATGACGTTGGTGCGCATCGGGAGCTTCATGCCCGCGCCGCGAAGCGCCGCGCGCGCGACCGATTCCGAAACGCCGTCCATCTCGAAAAGGACGCGGCCCGGGCGCACCTCGAACACGTAGTGGTCGGGATCGCCCTTACCCGAACCCATGCCCACTTCAGCCGGCTTCTGCGTGATAGGACGGTCCGGGAACACGCGGATCCAGACCTTGCCGCCCTTGCCGGTGGCGCGGGCGAGCACCTTGCGGGCGGACTCGATCTGGTTGCTCGTCAGGCGGGCAGCGGACGTCGCCTTGAGGCCGAACGCGCCGAACGCAACCGTGATGCCGCGGGTGTCTGGGCGCGCGAGCTTTGCAGGGCTCTTGCGCTGCGTCTGCCACTTGCGGTGCTTAACTTTCTTGGGAAACATCATAAGCCTTATGCGGTAGCGCGGTTAGGAGTGCGAGTGCCGGAACGGAAGCCGCCCGTCGGGCGCTGTTCGGCGGACACCGGCGCGGAAGCCTTCTGGGCGTCGAACTGCTCGCCCTGGTAGATCCAGACCTTGATGCCGATGGTGCCGTACGGCAGGTATGCGCGCTCATGGGCGAAGTCGATGTTCGCGCGGAACGTCTGGAGCGGGATGCGGCCGCGCTTCAGCTGCTCGGTGCGGCTCATATCCGCTCCGCCGAGGCGGCCCGAAATGACGATGCGCGCGCCGGCGACCTCGCGGACGGCCATCACTTTATCGATGGTCTGCTTGAGGATGCGGCGGAACGGCATGCGCTTCTCGAGGCCTTCGGCGACCATGTACGCGACGACAGCCGCGTCGGTCTCCGGATGGCGGATTTCCATGATGTCGAACTTCACGGTGCGGCCGTGCTTCGGC
>DASVLW010000008.1:0-31668 GCA_036384675.1 Minisyncoccota bacterium | reverse complement strand
TGGCCGGGTTCTCGGCATATCCGCGCGAGCTCGAATGGAAAAAGATCTCGGATATAGCGAAAGAAGTTGGCGCCATCGCGGTCGCGGACGTGGCGCATATCGCGGGGCTCATCGCGGGCGGCGCGACGAAGAACCCGTTCGATTACGGGTTCGACGCGATGACGACCACCACGCATAAGACGCTGCGCGGGCCGCGCGGCGGCATGATACTCGTGCGCGAATCGGAGGAGCTCGCGAAGAAGGTAGACAAAGCGGTATTCCCGGGGCTCCAGGGCGGCCCGCACATGCACCAGATAGCGGCCAAGGCCATCGCGTTCCGGGAAGCCGCGCAGCCATCGTTCAAAACGTATGCGGGGCAGGTAGTAAAAAACGCGCAGGCTATGGCGGCGGTGTTCAGGGAGGCGGGCGTGCGCCTCATCGGTGGCGGTACGGACAACCACCTTATTCTCGCGGACGTGTTCGGCTCGCTCGAACTATCGGGCGGCGAAGCGGAAGCGCTTCTCGACCGCGCGGGCATCACGCTCAACAAGAACGCCATCGCGGACGATATCAGGAAGCCCATGGACCCGTCCGGTATCCGTTTCGGCACGCCGGCCATCACGACGCGCGGATTCGACGAGAAGGCCTCTGCATACATCGCGCAGCTGATGCTCGAAGTATTAAGTAAGCGCAGCGACGCGGCCGTGTCCGTCGCGCGCGAGAAAGTCCGCGCGCTCGCAGAGTCCCATCCGGTTCCGGACACGTTCGCGTAAATCGCCTGGACGCGATTTTCTGCTAGACTCGTTCCATGGAAGAGCGGATACGGCAGGTAGTCGGGGAGGCGCTCGCGGAGCTCGGCGCCGAAGGCGCCTCGTTTTCCGTGGAGCGGCCGGCGGCCCTGGCGCACGGGGACTACGCGACCAACGCGGGGCTCGCGGCGGCCAAAGCGCTCGGTATGAAGCCGCAGGAAGTGGCGCTGCGCATACAGGGCAAGCTGCAGGCCGCGCTCGGCGCCGACGCGTCCGATGTCAGCATCGCGGGCCCGGGCTTCGTGAACGTGACGCTTTCGGCGGACGCCGTGCATAAGACGCTTGCCGATGCGATCGCTGCGGGCGACGCGTGGGGCCGCGTAAAAGAGAACGCGAATGCCAGACGCGTGATGGTCGAATACGGCAATCCGAACCCGTTCAAGGAGATGCACATCGGGCATCTGATGAGCGCCATCGTGGGCGAAGCGACCGCGCGGCTCGCTGAAGCGTCCGGTGCGCACCTCATCCGCGACACCTTCGGCGGCGACGTCGGCCCGCACGTGGCGAAAGCGCTGTGGGCGCTCCGCCAGAAAGGCGTGACGGACATCGCGAGCGCGAAAGAGATCGGCGACGCGTACGTGCATGGCAGCAACGCGTACGAGGAAAGCGAAGCGGCGCATCAGGAGATAGACGAGCTCAATACGCTCATCTATACGGTCGTAGGAGCGCAGGATGACGAGCAGGCGCTCGCCGCGCTTTCGGAGAGCGACCGCGAATTGCTTGCGCTCTGGCGCAAGGGCCGCGAAGTTTCCATGGAAGAATTCCGCCGTATCTTCGCGCTCCTCGACGCGAAGTTCGACTACGTCTTCTACGACAGCGATACGACCAAGGGCGGCATGGACGCGGTAATGGACGGCGTGGAGAAGGGCATATTCGAAAAAAGCGACGGCGCCATCGTATATAAGGGCGAGAAGAAAGGCCTCCATACGCTCGTATTCATCACGAGCCGCGGCACGCCGACCTACGAGACGAAAGACATCGGCCTCGCGTTCCTGAAAGAGGAGCGCGTGCAGACGGACGAGATAATCATCGTGACGGCGGTGGAGCAGGTCGGGCACTTCGAGGTCGTGCTCGCCGCGCTCGAAGACATCGCGCCCTTGGTCGCGAAGAAGATGCACCACGTCGCGCACGGCCTCCTGCGCCTTCCGGACGGCAAGATGTCCTCGCGCAAGGGCAACATCATCAAGGGCGCCGAACTCATCAGGATGATGATCGAGAAGGCGGCGGAGAAGAATCCCGATCCGCTCGTCGCGGAAGCCGTCGGCATCGGTGCCATCAAGTACATGATTTTGCGCCAGTCGCCGGGGCAGGATGTCGTGTTCGATATCGAGAAGTCGCTGTCGCTCGACGGCGATTCGGGGCCCTATCTGCAGTACGCGGTCGTGCGCGCGAAGTCGGTTATCGAGAAGGCGGAGCGCGAGGGGAGTATGGCGGACGCCGGTGCGCCGGATGCGCCCTACGTGCTCGCGCGGCTCATCGCGCGGTTCCCGGAAGTCGTGGCGCGCGCCGCAAGCGAACGCGCGCCGCAGCAGCTCGTCCAATACCTCACGCAGCTGGCCGGGGAGTGGAACTCGTTTTATGCGCAGGAGCGCATCGTGGGCGGCGACTACCAGGCTCACAAAGTAGCGCTCGCGCGCGCGTTCGTCTGCGCGATGGAGAACGGTCTGGCGCTCCTCGCTATCCCCGTGCCTTCGCAGATGTAGCTTGCCGGACGCCGCGAGACGCGGTAAATTCTCGCCTATGCCGCATGATGTGTGCGGCAAACGAGGGAGCTGCTCTTGCCGAAAAAAGTATTCGAAACGCGCGTGTCGAAGACATGCAAACTGCTCAATCAAACGGTCGACCAATTCTTCTGGGCGTGCTACCGCCAAGAGAATGGCGGACGCGCGGATAGCCGCATCATCCGTCACGACATCAGCAAGTACAACGAGGGCGTAAAACGGGAGGAAGAAATCGCTCCCGACTACGTCGCGAAGAATTGCATGATGGACTCGCCGCAAGCCTCGCAGAAAGGGCAGAAGGAACCGTTTGTCCGTCATCACACGCACGCGCATTCCGGCCACTAAGCGGCCGCAACGTTCCGGGTCGTACTCGCGGGATTCGCTCCCGCAGTACGTCGCCGGGCGTTTTGTTTTATATGGCCGCCCGCGAAGCGACACTTCGCGGGCATTTTCCTTTTTACGGCGCAAACGCTAGGATGGACAGATATGGCTGACCCAAAGCCCGCCGCCAAATCGGACGCCGCCGCGCGCGAAGAGGCGGTGCTCGCATTCTGGAACGAGCATAGGATTTTCGAGAAGTCGCTTGAGAAGGCTGCGCCGAAGGGCGAATTCACCTTTTATGACGGCCCGCCGTTCGCGACCGGCCTGCCGCACTCGGGTTCGCTCCTGTCGTCGGTATCCAAGGACCTCATCCCGCGCTACAAGACGATGCGCGGCTATCGCGTGCGCCGCCGCTGGGGATGGGATACACACGGCCTTCCCATCGAGAATCTGGTCGAGAAGAAGCTCGGCCTGAAGAACAAAAAGGACATATTCGCCGTCGGCGTCGAGACGTTCAACGAGACGGCGCGCTCTATGGTGCTCCAATACGTGCACGACTGGAAACGCTACGTGGAGCGCGTCGGCCGGTTCGTGGACTTCGACCATTCCTACAAGACGATGGACGCTACGTTCATAGAATCCGTGTGGTGGGGCCTGAAGCGCATATATGACCAGGGACGCCTCTATGAAGGCCGCAAGGTCCTGCTGTATTGCCCGCACTGCGAGACGCCGCTCGCGAAGGCTGAAATCGCGATGGACAATACCTATAAGGACGTCACTGACGAGACGGTGACGGCGAAGTTCGAGCTTATCGACGAGCCTGGCACCTATTTCCTCGCGTGGACGACGACACCGTGGACCCTTCCAGGGAACGTCGCGCTCGCCGTCGGTCCTGATATCGAATACCGCAAAGTGAAGACCGCCGACGGTATATATATCCTCGCCGCCGCGCGGCTCGAGTCGGTCTTCAAAGACATTCCGTACGAAGTGATCGGTACGACGAAAGGCAGTGAGTTCGTCGGTAAGGCCTATAAGCCGCTCTACGAGCTCCCGAAAGTCGCCGCGCATGCGGGAAAGAAATGGGTCGTGTTGCCGGCCGATTTCGTCACGACGGAAGATGGTACCGGCATCGTGCACACGGCCGTCATATACGGCGAAGACGACTACCAGCTCGGCCTCAGGGAAGGGCTGCCGATGGTGCCGATGCTCAATCCGAACGCGACCTATAACGACGAAGTCCCGGAGTTCCTGCGCGGCCAGTACATCCGGAAAGCCGAACCGCTCATAAAGGACGACCTTGAACAGCGCGGCCTCTTGTTCTCGAAGGAGCCGTACACCCATTCGTACCCGCACTGCTACCGCTGCGGAACGGCGCTCATCTATAACGCCGTCTCGAGCTGGTTCATCGACATCCAGTCGGTGAAGGGGAAGATGATTTCCGAGAACGAGAAGATAAACTGGACGCCTGCGCACCTCAAGGAAGGCCGGTTCCGGCACAACCTCGAGAGCGCGCCGGACTGGACCATTTCCCGCAACCGCTTCTGGGCGAGCCCGCTGCCGATATGGAAGGACCCGGACGGCAAGCTGACCGTCATCGGGTCGCTCGAAGAGCTGAAGGCGCGGACGAAAAAAAGCGGCAATACGTATTTCGTGATGCGGCATGGCACCACCGAGAAGAACATACAGCAGATAGTGAGCTCGGACATCAATGACGGCTTCGGCCTGACCGAGACCGGCCTCGAAGAGGCGCGCGCCGGCGCGCGCTCGCTGGCCGCGAAGGGAATTACGCGCATATTCGCGTCGCCGTTCATGCGCACGAAGGAGACGGCGCACATTGTGGCTGACGCGGTCGGTATCAAGCGTGGCGACGTGGTCTTTGACGACCGCCTGCGCGAATTTGATTACGGCAGCTATTCGGGCAAGCCGCTCTCCGAAGTCTTCGCGTACCGCTTCTCGCACCGGTATGACGAGCGATTTCCCGGCGGCGAGAGCGATCAGGATGCGAAGGTCCGCTTTGCCGAATTTCTCTATGACATCGAGCGGACGCACCAGGACGAGACGATACTCATCGTTACGCACGGCATCGGCTTCGAGAGCCTGTTTGCGGCGGCCGAGGGCGCTGATGCGGCGCGCTCACTTGAAATCATAAAAGCGAGCACCGTGAAGCGCGGGGAAGTGCGCGAGCTTCCGTTCGTGCCGCTTCCGCATAACCGCAATTACGAGCTCGACTACCATCTTCCGTATATAGACCGGGCGGAGCTCGTATCGGAAGAAGGGAAGCCGCTCAAGCGCATACCGGAAGTCGTGGACTGCTGGGTCGAGTCGGGCTCCATGCCGTTCGCGGAATACCATTATCCGTTCGAGAACAAGAGGGTATTCGAGAGCCGGTCGCCCGGCGACTTCGTATCCGAATACATCGGGCAGACGCGCGCGTGGTTCTATTACATGCACGCGATGAGCGTCGAGCTCTTCGGCACGCTTGCGTTCCGCAACGTCATCACCACGGGCAACGTGCTCGCGGGCGACGGCGCGAAGCTCTCCAAGAGCAAAGGGAATTACACCGACCCGTACGAGCTGTTCGACGCGTACAGCGCCGACGCGTTCCGCTATTACATCATGGCGAGCGTCGTGATGCAGGCGGAAGACCTGACCTTCCGCGACGAGGAAGTCCGCGAGGCGCACAACCGCGTCGTGAACCTGCTGCGCAACGTCCTCTCGTTCTACGAGCTTTTCAAGGCGGAACTTTCCGATGCGCCGTATGCGCCGTCGCCTCACCCGCTCGACCGCTGGATATGCGCGCGCCTTGCCGAAACGGTCCGTGCGGCGACCGACGCATTCGAAGCCTACGACGTGCCGCGCGGCGCCCGCCCGATGCGCGATTTCGTCGATGACCTCTCGACGTGGTACGTGCGCCGCTCGCGCGACCGCGTGAAGGGCGCGGACGCCCTCGATCGCCAGCGCGCGCTCGCGACCCTGCGCCACGTACTTCTGGAATTCTCGAAAGTAATCGCGCCGGTCATGCCGTTCGTCGCCGAAGACCTCTACCAGGCGGCGCGGGGAAGTACCGATCCGGAAAGCGTGCACCTGGCGGCATGGCCGGCCGCGCCCGGCTCTTCGTGGTTCGCGCGACTTTTCGGCGGTACGGGCGGGGATGCGTCGCTCATCGCCGGCATGAAGACCGTCCGTACGCTCGCGTCCGAGGCGCTCATGCTCCGCCAGAAAGCGAATATAAAAGTGCGCCAGCCGCTGGCCAGCCTTTCCGTACCCGGCGACCTGCCGCCCGAGCTCGCGCGGCTGCTTGCCGAAGAGATAAACGTGAAGGAAGTGAAGACGAACGCGCCGGAGATATCGCTCGACACCGTCCTCACGCCGGAACTCGTGAAGGAAGGGGACGAGCGCGAGCTCGCGCGCGCGGTGGCCGAAGCGCGCAAGTCGCTCAATCTTTCACCGAAGGACGCCGCCTCCGTCGTCATGAAGGACGACGGGGAATATGAAGTAACGTTCTCGACGGGTCCGAAGCGCTTCTCGCTCTCACGTGATGCGGCATAAGTACGCGACGCCGGCCGTCATACTCGCGCGCGCGCCGCTCGCGGAAGCCGGCATGCTCGCCACGCTCTTGACGAGCGAATTCGGCCTCATACGCGCGCGCGCCGAAGGCGCGCGCCGCCCGGGCGCGAAGCTCGCGCATGCCCTGCAGACGTTCGACGAGTCCGAGGTGTCTCTCGTGCGCGGCAAGGACGGCTGGCGCCTCACGGGCGCCGTGCTGGCGCATGACCATTTCCGCGCGCTGGCCCCTGAAGGGCGTTCGCGCGCCGCACGTATCGCATCCCTGCTGCTGCGCCTCGTGCACGGCGAGTCCGCGGACGCGCCGCTGTTCGGCATCTTCCGCGATTTTCTCGCCGCGCTCCCGCCGCTTGGGGATGCCGAGCAGGACGGCGCGGAAGTGCTCGCCGCGCTGCGGCTCCTGTCCGCGCTCGGTCTCGATTCGGGCGCCGCGCCGCCGGAAGGGTACGGCGCGGACGCCATACAGACGGCGCTCGCTCAGCGCAGCGAGTACGTGAAGCGCGTAAACCGCGGCATCAATGCGTCAGGGCTCTGAACGCGCGCGCAAGCGCGCTATACTGCTATTCATGCCCCCGGAAGACGAGAGCTCGCTCGACAAGCTCGAGAAGCGCCTCTACAGCGCGCGACCGGACGCCCTGCAGCCCGCGCGACCTTTGGGAGCGCCCGCGCCGCACACCATCCCGCACGCATGGGAGAATGTACCCGAACCCGCACCTATGGCACCCCGCAAGAGAAAAAAGCGCTCCATCCCGATGATGTTCTTCATCGGTTCCATACTGTTCTTCGTCGCGGCGGGGGCGATCGCGCTCTACCTGCTCATTTCGGGCGGCCGTTCCGTCTCGACCGACAACATAAATCTCAGCACCGAAGGCAGCCCGACGACCATCGCCGCGGGCGACACGGTCCCCGTCTCTCTTTCCATCGAGAACCGCAATCCCGTCGAGCTCGAGGACGCGGACCTCTCCCTGACTTTCCCGGAAGGCACGCGCTCGGCGGACGATGTCACGCAGGCGTATCCCCGCTACGATGAGCATTTCGACTCTATCGCAAGCGGCGCGCGCCTCGAACGCACCATACGCGCCGTCGTGTTCGGGGAAGAAGGCCAGGTCGTCTCCATACCGGTCACGCTCACGTACCATACTGCCGGCAGCAACGCCGTCTTCGTGAAGCAGGGCACGTATCAGTTCACCATATCGACGGCACCCATCACGCTTACGGTCTCCTCCCTGTCCGAAAGCGTGTCCGGCCAGCCGCTCACGCTCGACGTCACGGTGCGCAGCAACGCGACGGCGCCGATACAAGGCACGCTCGTACAGGCGGAATACCCGTTCGGCTTCACCGTCACCAACACGTCCGTGCCGGGAGACAACGGCCTCTTCGCGCTCGGCACGCTCGCGCCCGGCGACACGAAGGACATAAAGATAACCGGGACGCTCTCGGGCGAGGACGGCGGGACCCGCGTCTTCCGCTTCACGGCCGGCACGGCGAACGCCGCGGGCGGATTGTCCGTCACGTATACCAGCAAGCAGGCGTCGGTCGCGCTCACGGCGCCGTTCCTCGACGTTTCCGTATCCATAGACGGCGCGGACGCCGATGGCGCGGTCGTGTCGCCGGGCGCCACGGTGCGCGCGAACATTTCGTGGAAGAACACGCTCCCGTCGGCCGTGAACGACGCGCAGGTGAAGGTCGCGCTGTCGGGCGCCGTGGATAAGGGGAGCGTCACCGCGGACAACGGCTTCTATCAGTCGTCGGACGAGAGCATCCTGTTCGACACGGACACCGACCCGTCGCTCGCATCGCTCGCGCCCGGCGCCGCGGGCGTGGGCTCGTTCACGTTCAAGGTCCCGTCGAACGCGGGCGGCAGCTCGAACGCATCGTCCATCGGCATCGTCGTATCCATCGCGGGCAACCGCACGAACGAATCGAACGTGGTGGAGAAGGTGAGCGCATCGGAAACCAAGACCGTGAAGGTCGCGGGCAACCTCACGATATCGACCGCCACCGAGCACGCGCTCGGACCGTTCCCGAATTCGGGTCCCGTGCCGCCGGCCGCGGGCCAGGCGACGACGTACACCGTCGTATGGAAGGCGAACGCGGGCAGCGCGGTCGCGGGCGCGAAGGCCGTCGCCACGCTGCCGTCCTATGTGAAATTCACCAACAATGTCGCACCGGTCGGCTCTGTGAGCTACGACGATTCCACGCGCCGCGTCACCTGGAACATCGGCGACTTGTCAGCGGGCAGCGCGCCGACGGCCGCGTTCCAGGTCTCGGTCCTGCCATCCACGTCGCAGTCGGGCTCGGCGCCGACGCTTGTCTCCGCACCGACCCTGACGGGGTACGATCGCTTCGCCGCCACCAACATCACGTTCACGGGTGCCGCCGCCACGACCGAGACGCCGGGGGATCCGGGATACATCCCAGGTTCGGGCCAAGTACGTTGAGCATGTCCCAAAAGCTCCATCTGCTGCGTTGCTTCGCTCCGGGGCTCATTCACCGTATTCACGATACGGCTCATGTCGCTCCTCGCTCGCGCCTTGCATCTGGCAGCTTTTTGAACATACTCTAAGAGACAACGATGTATGGCCGACCAGAACCTCATGGAGAAGATAGTCTCGCTCGCCAAGCGGCGCGGCTTCGTGTTTCCGGGTTCGGAAATCTATGGCGGGCTTGCCGGCATTTACGACTTCGGTCCGCGCGGCGTTGAGCTTTTAAATAATCTTAAGAAGGCATGGTGGGACGCGAACGTCTATCAGAAAGAGAACTACTTCGGCCTTGATTCGGGCATGTTCAAGAACCCTCGCACCTGGGAAGCGTCGGGCCATACGGCCGGATTCTCGGACCCGCTTGTCGAATGCCGCAATTGCCACGCGCGCCTGCGCGTCGACAAGGCGCTCGAAGCTCTCGGCGTTTCCGCCGACGAGAAGATGAGCGAAGAGGAAATCAACGCGCTCTTCGACGCGCATCGGGATGAGATCGCCTGCGAGCGGTGTGGCGAGAAAGACTTCTCCCGCGTGCGCAGGTTCAACCTGCTCGTAAAATCCAATCTCGGCGATTTCACTTCCGAGGGCGGCGAACCGGTGTATCTTCCGGGCGAGGCGTGCCAGGGCATCTATCTGGACTACAAGAACATCGTCGATTCGATGAGTCCGAAGATCCCGTTCGGCGTAGCGCAGATAGGGAAGGCGTTCCGCAATGAGATTTCGCCGCGCAACTTCCTGTTCCGCACGCGGGAATTCGAGCAGGCCGATACCCAGCTCTTCATACGGCCGAACGAGAACAAGGAAGCCTTCGAACGCATACGGCAGGAGCGCTGGCAGTGGTATGTATCGCTCGGCATCCGCGAAGAGAACCTGCATTGGAAGCAGCACGAACGCCTCGTGTTTTATGCCAAGGATGCGTGGGACATCGAATATAAGTTCCCCTGGGGCTTCGATGAGATTGAGGGCATTCATGACCGTACCGACTACGACCTGACCCAGCATATGAAATTCTCGGGCGTCGACCTCGCCTTCACCGATCCGGAGACGGGAGAGAAATACGTGCCCTGGATACTTGAGACCTCGATGGGCATGGGCCGCCTGTTCCTTGCCGTACTGCTCGACGCGTACCGCGAAGACGAGCTTGGAGGCGAGACGCGCGTATATCTCGCGCTTTCGCCCAAGATTGCGCCCGTGAAGGTCATGGTGTCGCCGCTGCTGCGCAACAAGCCGGAGCTGGTCGCGAAGGCCCGCGAAGTATTCTCCGCACTCAAGAAGCAGTTCGGCCAGGTCGCATGGGATGACAACGGAAATATCGGCAAGCGCTACCGCCGCCAGGACGAGATAGGCACGCCGTTCTGCGTCACCATCGATTTCGATACCTTGGGCGAGACGCCCGAACTCAAGGACACCGTGACGCTGCGCCATCGCGACAGCGGGGAGCAGGAGCGCCTGACGCTCGACGAGGTCAAAAAACGGCTTACTGACGCCGTTTCCTAGCAGCCGCTGCGGTACTTGACAAATACTCCGGATAGGAGTATACTAGTATCAGGACTTAGATCCTGCCTACGGACATAGTGTCCTGCGGCATCACTAGGCTGGGAGGCCTCGCATAATGAAAAGTTTCTTCTCGCTTCTGGCGACCGTCGTGTTCGCCGCAGTGGTGTTCGGCGCGAACCTGCAGTGGAACGCCATCTGGGCGCTCGCGCCGGCAGTCGCCGGAGCATTGACCCACAACCTGTACATCCAGCATTCCTATGCCGATTCGGCATGGGAGCGGGTGTGCACGATGGCTTCTTTCGCGGTGACATTCTTCGTCGGGCTGGTGCTCGGCGTGTATGCCATCGCGGCCTACAACGGCATCGGCGACCTGAACTCCGACTTCTGGCCGATCGCGGGCCTCATCTCGTTCGCGGCATTCGCCATCGGCGCGATTTTCTCGTGGCTTTCATCGCCGCCGGAAGCCGCCGAGGAGGTGACCGTCCGCAGGCCGGTGTAAAACCGGCAACCGTCCACAAGGGCGCAGCTATTATCCAGCTGCGCCCTTTTGTATTTCCATGCGCATCAGCTTGCGCATTTTTAAGCCGGCAGTAGGGTAGGGCACAGAGGCGCGCATGGAGCGCGCCCAAAACGGGAGAGTCGCATGACCAGAGACATGTTTACGTTCGCCTTCGCCGCCGGCATCGCATTCGTCCTGCTGTTCGCGACGGGCATCGCGCCCGTATCGATCGTCAGGCACCAGGATATGGTGGATATCATGATGTTCGCGCTTGCTGCCGGCACCACGGCCGGACTCATGCTGTTCGGCGCGCGCCCGGGATTCCTTTCGCCGTCCGCCATGTGGTTTGCCACGGCGTCGGCGATGCTCTTTCTTGCTCCGGAGGCGAAATTCATCGCATCCGTTCTCGCCGTCATCGTGTTCCTGATCCTCTGCTGCATCGCGGGACGTGAGGATCTCGGCGACGGATCCGATCATCCGTTCCTGCATTTCGTCGCATCCGCGTTCGCGCTCACCGCGCCCGCGGCGCTGCTGCTCTCGCTGGGTATAGGGCACAATCTCGAGACGGCCGTCCTGTACGGCGTTTCCTGGATGGCCGTGGCGCTGTGCCTTTCGGCATTCACGACCCGCGCCGTCCGAAACGTTGCGCCGCACGCCGCTTCGTCCTAGAAATCAGACCGCTTATGAAAGGGCGTCCCTCATCCGGGCGCCCTTTTATGCTACACTTGCCCTATATGGACAAGCGCGTGGACGTCTCATTCACCGTCGGGACCCTTATCACCATCCTCGTGGTCGGGCTCGTCGCGTTCGCCCTGTGGCTCCTGCGCAGCCTCGTGCTCCTTATCCTCACGGCCATCGTCATCGCGTCGGCCATCGAGCCGGGCGTCGTCTTTTTCGTCCGGTACAAGGTGCCGCGGGTCTTCGCGGTCCTGCTCATGTACGTCATCGTGTTCGGCGCGTTCTTCGGCGTCGTGTACTTCTTCTTCCCGCCGATACTCGAGGACGCGCGCGCGTTCCTGGCCAATATCCCGCAGTACCTGGACGCCGCGAACGTCTCCGACTCCCTCGGCATCTCATCGACCGCGCTCGCCGCGCAGAGCCAGGCCAGCGGCATCGTGGGGTCGCTGCTCGCGTTCCAGAGCGCGTTCGCCGGCAGCTCCGAGGGCGCGCTGCGCCTCGTCTCCGCCTTCTTCGGCGGCGTCTTCTCGCTCGTGCTCGTCATCGTCCTCTCGTTCTATTTCGCCGTGCAGGAGACGGGCGTCGAAGACTTCCTGCGCATCGTCATCCCGCCCGCGCAGGAGGAATACGCCGTGGACCTCTGGCAGCGCGCGCGCCGCAAGATAGGGTATTGGATGCAGGGCCAGCTGCTGCTGTCGCTCATCATCGGCGTGCTCATTTATCTCGGTCTGCTCATCATGGGCGTGCCCTATGCGCTGCTGCTCGCCGTGTTTACGGCGATGGCTGAGCTCATCCCGATATTCGGCTCGCTGGTCGCCGGCGCGGCAGCGGTCGTGGTCGCGTTCTCGTCGGGCGGCGCGGCGCTCGCGTTCATCGTGGCGGGCCTCTTCGTCATCGCGAACCAGTTCGAGACGAATCTCATCTATCCGCTCATCGTGAAGAAGATCGTGGGCCTCCCGCCGCTCCTAGTCATCCTCGCGCTCATCGCGGGCGGCGAGCTCGCCGGATTCCTCGGCGTGCTGCTTTCCGTGCCGGTTGCCGCGGCCGCGCAGGAATTCTTCAGCGACCTCGATACCAGCAAGCGCGAGCGGCACCGGGCGCACCACGGGCATCATCCTGCCGCCTAGCCATGCGGCGCTATATCACCACCACGCTTCCGTACGTGAACGCGGACCCGCACATCGGGTTCGCGCTTGAAGTATTGCAGGCTGATGCGCTCGCGCGCTCATGGCGGCTTGGGGGAGACGACGTGTTCTTCAACGCGGGCGCGGACGAGCACGGGCAGAAGATCCTGCAGGCGGCGCAGAAAGCGGGGGACGAGCCGCAGACGTACGTGGACCGCTACGCCGCGGAATTCTCGAAGCTCCGCGACGCACTCTCGCTCACGTTCGATTCGTTCATACGCACGACGGACCCCGCCCACCATGCCGCGGCGCAGGAGATGTGGCGGCGCTGCGAAGCGACCGGCGATATCTATAAGAAATCCTATACCGGCCTGTATTGCGTCGGGTGCGAGGCGTTCAAGACCGAGAAGGAGATAGCGGATGGGAAGTGCCCGCTCCATCCGAACCTCGCGCTCGAGACCGTCACGGAAGAGAATTATTTCTTCCGATTCTCGAAGTATCAGGACCGTTTGATCGAATATCTCGCGCGCGAGGATTCCGTCATCCCAGACTGGCGCCGCGGGGAAGCTATCAATTTCGTGAAGGGCGGACTCGAAGATTTCAGCATCTCGCGCGAGCGCTCGCGACTGTCCTGGGGCGTGCCGGTGCCGACCGACGACGCGCAGGTGATGTACGTGTGGTTCGACGCTCTGACGAGCTACATTTCCGCGCTCGGCTGGCCCGAAGACGCCGCCGGCAATTTCAAAAAATACTGGGAAGACGGGAAGACGCTCCAGATGGCGGGCAAGGATCAGGTGCGCTTCCAGTCCCTGATGTGGCAGGCGATGCTCATGTCCGCGCAGATTAAGAATACTGACCAGATTTTCTATCACGGCTTCATCAATTCCGGCGGGCAGAAGATGAGCAAGAGCCTCGGGAATGTCATCAGCCCGTATGAGCTCATAACCAAGTACGGCACCGAAGCGACGCGGTACCTGCTGCTGCGCCACGTGCATCCGGTGGACGACGCCGACGTTACCTGGGAACGCCTCGATGAGTGGTACACCGCGAACCTCACCAACGGCCTCGGGAACCTCGTCGCGCGCGTGATGCAGCTGGCCGAGAAGAATCTCGAGAGCCCGATAGCGCCGGAAGGAAGCTTCAAGGATGTGCTGCACCTGCGCAGTCTCAAGGAAGTCGGCGCGGGCATGCATCTGAACGTCAGCTACGGCGAAGCGCTCGAGCATTTCGAATTCCAGAACGCGCTCGGATTGATCTGGGGCCGCATACAGGTGCTTGACGAGTCCATCACGCACGGAGAGCCGTTCAAGGTCGTGAAAGCCGATCCTGAAAAAGGAAAGCAGATGATTAAGTCGGCAGCCGCAGACCTGTACATCATCGGCCTGCTGCTCGAGCCGTTCATGCCCGCGACGTCGGGAGCCATCAGGGAAGCCGTCCTCGCCAATAAAAAGCCGGGCAATCTCTTCCCGCGGCTATAGCGGATTGTAAAAGAAGCGGCGCGCCCTTGGCGCGCCGCTCTTTAATGTTGATTCTTGAAAGAACGTTTCAGCTGACGGGTTCGCCGCTATAGGCATCGAGCATCTCGACGCTTAACATCCCCGTACCCTCGCGCAGGAAGCCGAGGCTTGCGGCTGCCGCCCGCGAAAGATCAAGCGAGCGGTGACGAACGTAGGGCCCGCGGTCCTGGATGGTTACGATGATGCTCTGGCCATTCAGGATGTTGGTGAGCCGCAGGCGCGTGCCGAACGGCAGCGTCCGGTGCGCGGCGATGGTCGGGTCGGCCGAGGAGAACCGCGCGCCGTCCGCCATGCGATGGTGCTCGAAGCCGGGGCCGTACCAGCTCGCCCGTTCGAGGCCCGCGGATGCGGGAGCCGTCGTGATAAGGAACAGTGCTGCGGCAATGACGCCGGTATGATTGAGGATACGCATCTCGCGCTCCTTTCCGAGTTTGAGGTGAGTCCCGTGCCCGGACCATGGTCGCATATGCCCCGTGAAGCGCGGATGAGCGGCTTCGCGGTCGCCGCTGTTTCTGTGATACGCTCAGCGCATGGAACTCAGGTATTTCGACGCCCACTGCCACCCGCAGTTCAGCGCGTACGACGGCGACCGCGAAGACGTCCTCGCGCGCATGCGGGAGCGGGGCGTCGGAGGGCTCGTGGTCGGCACGGACAACGCCATGTCGCGCGCGGCATGCGAGCTCGCGGACGCGCGCGACGGGCTCTGGTCGTCGGTCGGCATGCATCCGAACGACGAGCCGGACGAAACGTACGACGAGCACGCGTTCCGTAATCTCCTCATGTATCCGAAGGCGGTCGCGATAGGGGAGTGCGGGCTGGACTATTACCGCCCGGCCGCCGTCGATGACGATCTGAAGCGCCGGCAGCGCGCGCTCTTCGAGAAGCACATCGCGCTGGCCGGCCAGACCGGCCGCGCGCTCGTTATCCATGCGCGCCCGAGCAGGGGCTCCATGGACGCGTATCTCGACGCGCTCGACATGCTCAAAAGCGCGAAGAAGGAATACGGCGACGCGCTGCGCGGCGATTTCCATTTCTTCGTAGGCGACGCCGATACCGCGCGCAAAGCGTTCGAGCTCGACTTCACCGTTTCCTATACCGCAGTCGTCACGTTCGCCCGCGACTATGATGACGCCATCCGCTACGCGCCCCTGACTCACATCTTGTCCGAAACGGACGCGCCGTACGTGGCCCCCGTGTCCCGCCGCGGGCAGCGCAACGACCCTTTGGCCGTCGAAGACGTGGTCGCGAAGCTCGCCGAGATACGCGGTGAGGACCTCGAAACCGTCCGCAAAGCCACCGTCGCAAACGCCCTTAAGCTTTTCAAGATAAGTTAGGGGCGAGCAAGGGTCCCTTCCCGAAAGGGTAGCGTAGGCGTCAGGGCGTGGTCATTTGGCATTAAGGGCTTGCGGCATTCAGATGCCGCTATGCCAAATGCCTGACGCTGAAGCTTAGGGAGACGGCCGGCAGGGGCCGGCTACCGCCCGTTCGGGAAGGAGACCCGAGCGAGTGTTGCGGGGGCTGATTTTGCGTGATAGGATGCGCCCACAATGGCTAAGAAAGACATAGAGCAGATGGACGTGGAAGCAGGCGACGAAGACGCAGGCGTTGCCCGCATTTACGAGCTTGCGTTCCATCTTGACCCCGAGCTCTCCGAGAGCGAGGCGAAAAAGGCGTACGGCGGCTACAAGGATCTCATCAGCGAGAACGGAACGGTGGTAGCCGAAGGCGAACCCGAGAAGATCCAGCTTGCGTACACCATTTCCCGAAACGAGAACGCCGGCCGCCGCGACTTCACGTCCGCATACTTCTGCTGGATAGCATACGAAGCGATGGGAGCGGGCCACGAGGCGGTCGCCGACGCCGCGCGCATGGATAAGCGCATCGTCCGCTTCCTCGACATCCGCACGGACAAGGAAGCCGTGAAGCATGCGGCCGACATGCGCGAACTCCGCGAGAAGGCACCGGAGAAGCAGGACGGGGACCGCGTCTCCGACGCCGAGCTCGACGCAGCACTCGAAGGCGCGTCCGCATAAGGAACGCGCTATACTGAAGGCATGTACCTCAATAAAGTCCTTCTCTACGGCAACCTTACCCGCGACCCTGAAGTCCGCGCCCTTCCGTCGGGCGGCCAGGTCGTGACCTTCGGCCTCGCGACGAACCGTTCGTTCAAGGGCAAGGATGGCGCGCAGCAGGAGCAGACCGAGTTCCACAATATCGTGGCATTCGGCCGCCTTGCGGAAGTGATGGGCCAGTACCTGAAGAAGGGCCGCCCGGTATACGTGGAAGGCCGCCTGCAGACCCGTTCCTGGGAAGCCGATGGACAGAAAAAGTATCGTACGGAAATCGTCGTCGATAATTTCCAGTTCGGCGCGGACGGCGGAGCGCGCGGCGGCGCCGGTTCGGGCGGCGCGTCCCGCGCCGCGGGTCCTGCCGAAGACCAGATGCCGGCGGGCGGCGGGGAAGAGATCCAGTACCCGACGGAAGACATCAATCCCGAGGACATCCCGTTCTAGTTTACATACGCACTACTTATCTGATATAACGGCATTCATATGGCACACCAGGCAGAACGCGAGGACATAGAGCACAAGAAGTTCGTCGACTATAAGGATGTCGCGTACCTGCGGCAGTTCACGGATCCGCACGCCAAGATGCTTCCTAAGAAGCGCACGGGCGTATCGAGCGAGCGCCAGCGCGAGATCGCGATGGCCATCAAACGCGCGCGGTACATGGCGCTCATGCCATACCTTTCGGCATAAGCAGCCACGAAATAGAAAAGCCGCCCGGCGGGCGGCTTTTCTATTTTTCCAGGCCTTCCGCGGAAGCGACCGGGTTGTGCCGTGGGTTGGCCTTCACCATCTTGTATTCGCGCCAGATGAACCACATGACCGCGAGATCGAACACGGTGAGGAGTATGACGACGGGGGAGTGCGCCTTCGCTATCTCGATAAGCTGGTATAGCACGAACAGCCCGAGCACCGCGAGCGACGCGGGGTATGCCCAGAGCTTGTTCTTGAGGAGCGCGATGACCAGCAGCAGCTTGATGAGTCCGCGGCTGATGAGATAGGCCGCGATGAATCCCTGCGCGAGCGGCGGCAGGTGCTGGAGCGCGTGCAGCGAATGCGTCGCGAAGAACGCGTGCGGATTATCGGCAAGCGCGTCCTGGCTCATGTCGACAAGAAATCCCACGACTTCGTCGGGCGGAATGAGCAGTACCGCCACGCCGACCACTATCTCGAAGAACGAGATGAGGCCTTTGAGGAACACGCTGATGGTGAACCAGCGGTCGATGAATTGCTCACGGCGCGCTTCTTCCATGCGTGCAGTATCGCATGATTCAACGGAAAAGGCCGCACCGGAGTAGCGGTGCGGCCGTTTCTCGCGCGTTCTTAGGCCTTTTCCGCGCGCTCCACGTACTCGCCGGTGTCGGTGTTCACGCGCAGCACGTCGCCCGGGTTGATGAAGAGCGGGACTTGCACCGTGGCGCCCGATTCGAGCGTCGCGAGCTTGCTGCCGCCCGACACGGTGTCGCCTTTGACGGCTGGCGGCGCGTCGGTCACCTTCAGGTCCATCTTGATGGGAATCTTTATGGATACCGGCTTTTCCTTGTAGAGCAGCACTTCGACGGGGGAATTCGTGACGAGCCACTGTACCTTGTCATGTACGGCCTCGTCCGGGAACGAGAAGCGGTTCTTGGGATTGCCTTCTTCAGCGAACCACGACTCGCCGCGGTTGGTGTACAGGTACGTGCCGTCGATGGTCTCCACGTCCGCTTCCTGCATGGTCTCGTTCTGGTGGAACGATATCTCGATGACGCGGCCCGTAATGATATTGCGGAGCTTGGTGTTGTTCACGGGCTTCCTCATCTGCATGCGGAAGATATGCGAGGACAGCACCTCGTACGGGGCGTTCTCGTACTCGATGATGAGCTTCGGGAGGATCTCGTTATATGACAGGACGGCCATAGGAAACGTTGGTTAGGTTCGGCTGGTTATAAAAAATGCCCTTGAGCGGCTTTCGTCGCGGGACGGGATTAAGCGTATGATACAGGCTGTGACGGCGGATGCAAACGGGGAGCTTTTCGGGCGTCTGATGGACGCTTCGGACGAAGACGTGCTCGCGGCATCCCGCCGCGAGCCTGACGCGTTTCGCATCCTCGTCCGCCGCTACGAAGCGCCGTTCATGCGCAAGGCGAAGAGCATCCTCTACAGCCCCGAAGACGCGGAAGAGGTCGTGCAGGACGCGTTCACGCGCATCTATATCTATGCCGACCGCTACCAGCCGCAGGCGGGCGCCGCGTTCTCGTCGTGGGCATACGCCATCCTCACGCGCCTTGCGTTTACGCGGTACCAGAAGCTGAAGAAGGCGCGCGGCGCGTCCGTCGATCTCGATAGCGAGACGTACGAGCGCATCGCGGATACGGAGCATTTCCTCGAAGACCTGACTGTCCGCGACGAGGTGCTCGCCGCGCTCGCAAAACTGCCTGAAACCGCGGCGCGCGTCCTTCGGTTACAATTCATCGAAGGCAGGAGCCAGGAAGAGATAGCGCTCGCCGAGGGCTCGACGGTTTCGGCGGTAAAGACGCGGGTGCACCGGGCCAAGAAGCTTTTCAAACAATCCTATGACGAACAACACCAGGACTGATTCCCATATCGAGCGCGCCGTCATGCGGCGCGTGTACGCGGTGCATTCGGTGCGCCCGCTCCTGAGCGGCGCGATGCTCGCGCTCGCGCTCGTCGCGCTTTCGCTCTGGGGCATCGGCAGGGAAGTGTGGGTCGCGCAGGTATTCCATAATGCGCCGTCGCTTACGGACTTCTCCGCTGCGGCGCGCTTCTGGCTTGCCGCCGTCGCCAATACCCGGCTCGTCGTGCAGGCGCTGCTCGCGCTCGCGCTTGCCGCCGTCGTATACCTCGCGCGCGAAACCGCGCGGCTCATCGCGCCGGTGCTCATCGCCGCGCGCGCCTAGACCGGCCTGAGACGAAGGAAGGCCTCGGAGCAATGCTCCGAGGCCTTTCTATGATGCCGCTTGCCGTTACGTCTTATCCGGTTCAAGGCACAGGACAATCGTTCCGGCCGCCCACATGCCGCCGCACCGGTAGGGCGCATCGGCATCTGGAATGCTCACGAGCCACCGGCCCGGCGCCGTCCGCGAGACCCTCAGGGCGTACTCCGTGCCCGTCGGGCTCATGGAAAAGCACAGGTTCGCGGCGCTCGACTCTTCCGACAGGCATTTCGTCTTTCCGGTCGCATGAACGCCGATGGCCGTCCGCAGCTGCCGCGGGCTGATGCCGGTGAGGCCGCGTTCGCGCATCATGTCGCGGATGATGACGCCGTCGGTCTGCGAGAACAGCCGCGCGGCATGCAGGATGCCCGTTGGCGCGATGCGCGTCGAGCGGGTGAATATCCTCTCGAAGCTTTTCCCGCGGATTAGCATGAAGCCGTCCGAATCTATTTCCGCCCTCAAATCGCTTTTGCCGCCGGCAGCTTCGCGGGCCTGGAGCGGTATCGATGCGACGAAGGTCGCTATCCCCTCGAGCGGGGAATGCCGTACTGTCATGGGGAACTCCTCTGGTTTGGCGCGTGAATGCGCCTCTGCGGGGAGTATTGCATAGAAACTCCGGACCGTCAGGTAGCGGGGCAGCGCAAATGCCGCGCCGTATCCGGCGCGGCGGTTTTGGCCGTAGGGGTTATTTCCTGCGTTTGGGCGGGGTATCTTCGGCCGGCTGCAGCATCAGCTTCAGGCCCAGATGCCTGCGTATGAGCCGCTGGAAGCTGGTAGCTTCCGTGCGCGCATGATCGCCCGAGTTCAGAAAGAGGGAGTGGCGTATAAAGGGCTTCCCGTCGCGGTTCTCGACTTCGAGCGCGTTGCCGTATGCCGACTGCAGCGCCTCGAAGCAGTACGCGTCGATCGGCTTTCCCGCATCCGAGCACCAGGCGACTATCTCTCCCTGCTCGCCGCCGCGCGCGATCCGCTGCGGGAATCGGATCACTCCTTCATACGGCTCCTGCTCTTTGCCGCCTCGTATTACTCGTAAAGACCTTGGTGGCATCTTATACCTCTTCTGTGTTGATGGCTTCTCGCTCCGCTTAGAGCCTACGCCGCTCCCTATGACGCCCCGATGAACCTCCTCTCCGAAAAACGAGGAGCGGAGTCGGGTGTCGGCATTTCTGCTTTTGCAGGCGGGGAGCGGAACGAGGACAGCCCCAGCCAGAAAAAGGACTAAGACTTGGCCAAGCGGCCCGGAGCGGTCCTTTTTCTGGCTGGGGCTGTTCGAGTGAAGCGGGCGTTATGCTTCCTTCAGCTTCTCCCGTATCTGCTTCAGCAGCTCGTTCGCAATAGGCTTGTTCTCGCGCAGGAACGTGCGTGTCGCGTCGTAGCCGCGGCCGAGCGATACGTCGCCCATGCGGTAGCTGCTGCCTGCCTTCTGTATGAGTTCGTACTTTTCGCCGAGCGCGATGAGTTCGCCCTCGCGGCTGATGCCTTCGTTATAGAGAAGATCGAACTCCGTCGTCTTGAATGGGGCGGCGACCTTGTTCTTTACCACCTTTACGCGTACGCGGCCGCCCACCACTTCCTCGCCTTTCTTTATGGAAGCGATGCGGCGGATGTCGAGGCGCACCGACGTGTAGAACTTCAGCGCTTTGCCGCCGGTCGTCGTCTCGGGGTTGCCGAACATGACGCCCAGCTGCATGCGTATCTGGTTGATGAATATGATGATGGTCTTGCTCTTGGCGGTGATGGCCGTGAGCTTGCGCAGCGCCTGCGACATGAGGCGCGCCTGCTTGCCAATCTGCGCCTGGCCCATCTCGCCCTCTATCTCGTCCTTAGGCGTCAGCGCCGCGACGGAGTCCACGACGATGACGTCAACGTTCCCGCTGCGCACGAGACTCTCGACGATTTCCAGCGCCTGCTCGCCGGTGTCGGGCTGCGAGATGAGCAGCTCGTCGAGTTTCACGCCCAGGCGCCGCGCGTATTCAGGATCGAGCGCATGCTCCGCGTCGACGAACGCGGCGATGCCGCCTTTCTTCTGCGCTTCCGCGATGGTGTGGAGCGCGAGCGTCGTCTTGCCCGACGATTCCGGGCCGTAGATCTCGACGATGCGCCCGACGGGAAGGCCGCCGACGCCGAGCGCGGCATCGAGGCCGATGGAGCCCGTCGAGATGGAGGGAATGGCGGCGACCTTGCCGGCGCCGTACGTCATGATGGCTTCGTCGCCGAATTTCGTCTGGATGGATTTGATGGCAAGGTCGATCGCTTTGCGGCGCGCGTCCACGGCGCCCGCTTTGCCATTTTCCTTCACGGCCACGTCCCCGCCAGCCTTTTCTGTTCCTTCCTGGTCTTCCATCGCGTCCTCTTGCTTCTTCTTGGCGGATTTCTTTGGCATAGAAAATAGATTATTAGCGCACGGCGACCGTCCGGGTGACGCGGTGGGTGCGCCCGAACCGGTCGGCTGCGGTCAATGATAGTATAACGCCCCCTGAAGGAAACGTGAGCAAAGTATGAAATTTTCCTGATTCGTCAATGAGGAGCGGGGCGCCGTCCAGGGTAAGCGACTGGGTGCGGTATGCCGTTCCTGACACGTCCACGAAGCCGTCCGGGGACACCGAACCGTCGGCGGGGGAGTCGAGCACGATGCGAGGGCCCAGCAGCAGGGGACGGGCTTCCATGAGGCCGTAAGCAGCCAGAGCGACGAGTACGGCGCCGATAGCGATGCGGGCCAGCATGAGCTAGTACGGCGCCTCTCCGGTATCCGCTGCCGGCGCGGCGGCAGCGCCGCCGCGCGACAGCACCTCGCGCGGCTTCGCGCCGTCGGCTGCGCCGATGACGCCCTTCTCTTCAAGGAGGTCCATGAGACGCGCGGCGCGGCTGTAGCCGATGCGGAGCTTGCGCTGCAGGTAGGACGTCGACGCGCGTCCCGCTTCCTCGACCGCCGCCCGCGCCGCCGCATACAGGTCGTCGTCGACTTCGCCGTCGTCCATGGCCATGCTGATGGCGTCGTTCGGCTCCGCGCCCGCGCCGCTTCCGCCGCCGAGATCGAGCGACGACAGGTCGCCCGCGTTATGGCTCTTTATATACTGCGCGACCTTTTTCACTTCCGCTTCCGCGATGTACGCCGTCTGTATGCGCACCGGCTTCTGCATGTCACTCGAAAGGTAGAGCATGTCGCCCGCGCCGAGCAGGGATTCCGCTCCCGCGCCGTCGATGATGGTGCGCGAGTCTATCTGCGAGGCTACCTGCAGCGCCATGCGGGTCGGCACGTTCGCCTTGATGAGGCCCGTGATGACGTTCACCGACGGGCGCTGGGTCGAGAGAATGAGGTGGATGCCCACGGCGCGGCTCATCTGGGCCAGGCGCACGATGGACGCTTCCAGTTCGCGCGGATACGTCTGCATGATGTCGGCAAGCTCGTCGATGACGATGACGATGTACGGCATGGCTTCCGGCATATCGTCCCCGCCTTTTTTCTTCGCCGGCTCGACTACCGTCGCGTGATACGACTCGATGTCGCGCACCTGTTCGGTTTCCAGGATATTGTAGCGGCGTTCCATTTCCTTCGCCGCCCACTTGAGCGAGAGGATGGCCTTCTTCGGGTCCGTGATGACCGGCGTCAGCAGGTGGGGGATGCCGTTGTAGAGCGTGAGCTCGACGCGCTTCGGGTCGATCATGATGAAGCGCATCTGGTTCGGACCGTTGCGATAGAGAAGGGAGGTTATGAGCGCATGGATGGCGACCGACTTTCCGGAGCCCGTCGCGCCGGCCACGAGGCCGTGCGGCATTTTCGCGATGTTCACGTAGTGCGGCGTGCCGGTGATGTCGCGGCCGAGCGCGGCCAGGAGCGGTTTCTTGCTTGAGGTCCATTCAGGAGCGGAAAGCACGCCGCCAAGTCCCACCATCGCCTTGGCCGCGTTCGGAACCTCGATGCCCACCAATGACTTGCCCGGGATTGGCGCCTCGATGCGGACGGGGTGCGCGGCGAGCGCAAGCTCCAGGTTGCTTTGCAGCGATACTATTTTGGAAAGGCGCACGCCTTCGGCCGGCTTCACGGCATAGCGCGTGACGGTCGGGCCCACGGACACTTCGTCCATCTCCACGTTGATGCCGAAGTTCTGGAACGTGCGGCGGATGACGTTCGCGTTCGCCTTGATGTCGCCCGTGCCCGGTTTGCCCTTGTCTTCGCCCAGTATTGAAAGGGGAGGCGGGTCGTATTCAGCGTCAAAATTGCGGATGGCGACGGCTGACGGCGCGTCACCCACGCTTGCCGCAGGAGCGCGGTTAAATACCGTCACCACGGGCTCCTTATCGGGCGAAAGCTCGGCCGCGGCTGCAGCGGCCGGCGCCGCTTCCGGCATATAGCCCGTCACCGGCACATCGCCCGAATCATCGCCCGGCGGTGTGCCCGGAACCTTCACGTTCGCCAGCACGCCGCCTGCGGCGGCTCGTGCGTTCTGCGCGGCGTCGCGCATGGCCATCAGGTAGGGGATGACATCCACCGCGAGCACGAGGCCGATGAGCGCGGCGGCCAGGATGATGACGATGGCGCCGGCGATGCCGAATTCAAGCGATGCCTGCGTGCCGAGGTACATGCCCGCGCGTCCGCCCCACGCGCCTTCCACGATCCCGAAGAACGCGAGCAAGGCGACTATTAATATAGTGCCGCCGGCCGCTTCGAGCGGCGTGACGAACGAACGCTCCAAGAGGAGCATGAGCCCGAGCGCGATGACGGCGACCGGCACCAGGAACGCCGCCGCGCCGATGATGCCGAAGAAGAAGGAGAAGAGCGTCGCGCCGATGGCGCCCGCGAGCCCGAAGGCGGCAAGGGCGAGGATGATGCCGAACGCGATGAGCGCGATGGCGCCGGCCCATTTCATCAGGGGGCCGTAGTCGGTCTGGCTTTTCTTTTTCTGCTGCTTCGCGGCCTTCTTTGCCATGCCCTGATTTTATCATCCTTCCTCCTCTTCCGTCGTGCCACCCCTCACAAAAGCTTGGCAGTAAGCGCTGACTCTGCCTGAAAACTTAGACCGACCGGCATGCTGAAGGGAGGGGGTAAGATTCGGCCTAGCGGCCCGGAGCGCACCCTCCCTTCAGCATGCCGGGAGGTAGTTTGAAGGAAGAGTTAGCGTAACGGACAAGCTTGCACACTCTCGCGTCAAGGACGTATACTTGGGACATCAAGGACGTCTTCGAATGACCGATATGGAAAAAAATAAAGGACATAGCATGTCGAAGTCGAACGCCGGAATGGCAGATTCAGATGCATTTGTCCTAGAAAAGAACATATTTTCCAACATATTCGAAAAGGACATACGACGCGTTTATATCTATAAGAAGGCCGAACGCCTCGCCCGCGCGCTCCATATGATCACCCCGGCGTTCGAGTCGTCGCCGGCGCTGCGCAACCGCGCAGACGTGGTCGCCATCAACATAATCGATGCCGCGACCCTAACGCCCGGCCAGGCGCGCGCCGCGCTCGCGCGCGAACTGCTCGCGCTTTCGAGCGTGCTGTCAATCGCGAACACGAGCGGCATGCTTTCGAGCATGAATGCGGATCTTATCGGCAAGGAAGCGCGGCTGCTGCTCCAGGAGATAGCCGGGTACGAAGAGCCCCGTCTTTTTTTGAGCGAATCTCCGAGCCTTGCGGAGCTCGCGAAATCCGCGAACGCCGGCGCCGAGCGCACGTCCGTTTCGGCATCCGCACCCGCGCAAAAGCGCGCTGCCGCAGCAAGCGAATCCGTTCAAGGACATAAAGGACAGCCTATAAAGGACAGCCCGTCGGCCGCGTCGCGCCGCGATTCCATCCTCGCCATCCTCAAAGAAAAGGGACCCTCATATATAAAGGATATATCCACTCTCGTCCGCGGAGTGAGCGAAAAGACCGTACAGCGCGAACTGCAGTCGCTGGTGCAGGAGGGCAGGATACGCCGCACCGGTGAGCGCCGTTGGACCACCTATTCCTTGTCCGCTTAGGCCAAGGCGCGGCCCCAGCCGCGTTGACTTTAGGCCCCGGACGGACTATATTAAGGGAGTGGTAACACGCCCATAGCTCGCAGAGGAAAAGGCCGGAAACGGCCTCATTTTGCGTTCCGGGCTCACCCGTTATCCACATTGGTTTTCGGCCATTGTTCCCTCGGGCTCTGTATACTTCGAGTATACGGCGCTGTGCCTGAAAGGGCATAGCGCCGGAGAGTCGGACGGGGCACTGGTCCGGACGATCGAACGTTGAAAATTAAATACGTTCAGGTTCGAATCGCCATGTAATGCATGGCGCGTTTGCCCGTCTACGCAAGTACGGGCACACAGCTACGGAAGCCATTTCAGAAACGGATGAACGGATGCTCGGACTCACTTCGCCAGCTGCTTGATGGGACGCGGGTCGATACTGCGCCCCGTTGGGTGGTGTGAAAAGGGAACGTGCGCCCGCGAACGCCGAAAGGCGAACGCATTATTATCGAAAGGATGCGCATGCAGTGCACGATTTAGCTGCACCGCGTGCGTTCTCTAGAACTTACTTCAAACTATGTCTATTACAAACACGAATGCAGTTGCGAAAGTCGCAGCAGTCGTGGCCGGTCTCGGCCTCGTCTTCGCGTCGTTCGCTCCTGTGACTCGCGCACAGTCGACCTCGGACCTCCAGGCCCAGATCGCTGCGCTTCTCGCCCAGATCAATTCGCTCCAGTCTCAGCTCGGCACGAGCCAGACCGCAAGCATGACCTTCACGGCGGACCTCACCATCGGCTCCACTGGCGCTGATGTTACGGCCCTCCAGAACTGGCTCATCGCTAAGGGTTACTCGATCCCGGCAGGTGCAACTGGTTACTTCGGCGCGCAGACCCAGTCTGCTCTCGCGGCATACCAGGCAGCTAACGGCATTTCGCCGGCAGCTGGCTACTTCGGCCCAGTTACCCGCGCCAAGGTGAATGCTTCGGCAGGCACCTCGACGGGCACTGGTACGGGTTCGACGGGCGGCACTTCGTCTTCCGGTCTTTCCGGCGGCGAGGCTGACCTCACGAACTACGACCTCCGCGCAGGTGATGACCTTGACGAAGGCAGCAGCGACACCGAAATCGCAACCGCGAAGTTCGATGTTGATGGCGGCGACGTTAACGTCCAGCGCGTGAAGGTTGTCCTTCAGGCGAACAGCACCAGCTACGACAACAAGCCTTGGCAGTATCTCGACAACGTGTCCGTCTACCTTGACGGCAAGAAGATCGGCGATGCTGATGCAAACTCGAAGTCTGACTGGGATGAGGATGACCGCGGTGGTGACTTCACCTACGGCAGCGGCACCGATTACTACACCATCACCGTTTCGACGAATGGCGTAGTGAAGGACGGCGACACGGCAGAGCTCTCGGTCCGCGCTGATGCGCAGTCGAACTTCGACTCTGACGTTCAGACCTTCCAGGTCACGATCCCTGAGGACGGTATCCGCGCCACGGACGCTGCTGGCATCCAGCAGTACACCGGCGATGATAGCGACCATGTCACCTTCGGCCTCAATTCTGAGCAAAGCGGCGACCTGAGCATCCGCCAGTCCGATGAGGACCCGGATGCAGCTATCCTCGTTGCTGACGACACGGACACTTCTGATGAGTTCACCGTCTTCGCGTTCGATCTTAAGAACAGCGATGACGCAGATGCACTCCTCGACCAGATCACGGTAGAGGCTACGGTTGGTCAGGACAGTGGTATCACTGGCCACACCACCGACCTTCGCCAGATCGTCCGCAAGGCAACCCTTACGGTTGACGGTGATGACTACGATGGCGATGTCGCTTCGACGTCTATCGACTTCGACGATCTCGACACCACGGTTGACGCCAACGACACGGCAACTGCTGTCCTCACGGTAGAGCTCTACGGCCAGGAGAATCATTACGCCGCAACCGGACAGACCTTGACCTTCAAGGTTGACGATGCGAACAATGATGTCGAGGCTGAGGGTGCAGACAGCGGCGATGACGCAGATGTTAGCGGTGCGTACACGGGTGCAACCCACTCGGTACTCCTCACGGGCATCGATGTTGCTTCGAACAGCACCTCTCAGAGCGTGACGTCGAACAACAACAACTCGGTGGGTAACTACACCATCAAGTTCGATGTGACGGCGGTTGAAGACAACGCCTACATCCCGGCTACTGCTTCGAAGGGAGCAAGCACGACTGCAGGCGCGATCTACAGCATCATCGGCGATACCTTCACCGGTACTTCGAGCGCTGTCCTCACGTCAACGGCTGACAAGAACGCCAGCGGCAACTACGAGGTAAACGAAGGCTCCACGGAGACCTTTACCCTCACGGTCGCCCTTGACCCTTCGTCGACCGGCATCTTCGGAGTTCAGCTTACCGATGTTCAGTTCGGCAACAGCTCGACTGACACGTCGCCAGACTCGAACTTCGATGTTCCGACCAGCAACGACGACTTCCAGACCGACGCTCAGACGGTTCCAGGCTCCTAAGCCTTAACCTGAAAAGCTTCGACTGAAGTTCAGTTGAGCAAAACCCCCGCGAAAGCGGGGGTTTTGCGTTACATGAAGTTGCCTTCATGGGCGACTTCATAAAAACCTTATTGCCGGTAGTTCACAGTAGGGAAATGGTTTCCTCGCAAGGAGCAGGCGCGCAGCGAGCGCGTGCCTGCGTATGAGGCGCCACCAGGACGGTTCTGTAGAGCGCGCGGTTGATACGCTTTCCGGGGCCGGTATCAGAAAATGAATAAGCAAGGGCGCCGGGCGCGTTTCCGGTATGAAAGCCGAATTGCTCGACACGCGCGCGGCGCCCGCTGAAATCTAATCTCGTATGAACATAACTACAACGATTCAGAAGGGCATGACGGCGAGAATCGCGGCGGGAGTCGCCGGATTCGCGCTCGTCTTCATGTCGTTCGCTCCGATGACGAACGCGCAGACGTCGACCGCCGACCTTCAGGCGCAGATATCCGCGCTCCTTGCGCAGATTCAGTCCCTGCAGGCCCAGCTCGGCGGCACCACGGTCGTCGCCGGCGCATGCTCGTTCACGCGCGACCTCACTATCGGCGTGACGGGCGCAGATGTAACCTGCCTCCAGAACTATCTCATCAGCCGCGGATTCTCCATTCCTGCCGGCGCGACCGGATACTTCGGCACGCAGACCCAGGGAGCGACCGCGAGCTGGCAGGCCGCTAACGGCGTATCGCCGACGGCCGGCTACTTCGGGCCTATATCGCGTGCGAAGTACGCGATGCTCGTAAGCACGACAGTGCCGACGAACCCGTCGAATCCTTCGACGCCGAGCACCACGCTTAACGGCGGGGAAGCGGACCTCTCGAACTTCGACCTGCGCGCAGGCAACGATCTCGACGAAGGCGACAACGACACCGAGATCGCGACCGCGAAATTCGACGTCGACGGCGGCGATGTCAACGTGCAGCGCGTCCAGGTCGTCTTCCAGGCGACCGACGACAGCAGCAATATCGACAACAAGCCGTGGCAGTACGTCGACTCGCTCTCCGTCTACAGTAACGGCGAGAAGATCGGCGAAGCCGACGCGGGCGATCGCGATGACTGGGACAGCGACGACAGCGGCGGCGACTTCAACGCAAGCAACGAGGACTATTACACGCTCACCATCGATACCGACGGGGTGATCCGTGATGGCGATAACGCCGAGCTGTCCATCCGCGCCGACGCGCAGTCCAACTTCGACTCCGATTCTCAGAGCTTCGAGGTAACCATTCCTGACGACGGTATCCGCGCGGTAGACGCGGCGGGTATCCAGGAATACACCGGCGATGACGGCGACCATGTAAGCCTCGGACTTGGCGAGGCGGAGAACGGAGATCTCTCGGTTCGCCAAAGCGATGAAGATCCGGATTCGTCCATCCTCGTCGCTGACGACACAGATACCTCTGACGAGTTCACGGTCTTTGCGTTCGACCTGAAAAATCAGGACGATGCCGACGCTCTGCTCGATGAGATAACTATCGATGCGGATGTCACCGAAGGTTCCGCGACCGGCCACACGAACGACCTTACGGATATCGTCCGCAAGGCGACGCTCACCATCGACGGCGATGACTACGACGGCGATATAAACGCCGATAACATCACGTTCGACGATCTCGACACGACCGTCGACGGCAACGATACCGTCACCGGCACGCTTACCGTCGAGCTCTACGGCCAGGAGAACCATTACGCGGCGACGGGCCAGCAACTCCAGTTCTCGCTTGATGGCGATAACGTGGAAGCTGAAGGCGCAGACACCGGCGATGACTCGGATGTGAGCGGCGCTTACACTGGCGCGACGCACACGATTCTCCTGTCGGGCGTTGATGTTGAGTCAGACAGCACCTCTCAGAGCGTGACGTCGACCAACAACAACTCGGTGGGCAACTACAGTATCAAGTTCGATGTTACGGCGATTGAGGACGATGCGTACATCCCGGCTTCGGCTGCGGAGGATAGCAGTGCGACTGCCGGTGCCATCTATGACATCATAGGTGACACATTCAGCGGCACGCAGAGCGCTGTCCTCACGTCGACTGCGGACAAGAACGGTAGCGGCAACTTCGTGGTGCGCGAGGGTTCTACCGAAACCTTCACGCTCACGGTCGCCCTTGACCCTTCGTCGACCGGCATCTTCGGCGTCGAGCTCACGGACATTCAGTTCGGCACTTCGTCGACTGACACCACTCCAGACTTCGACTTCCCGGTAGATACCAGCAACAGCGACTTCCAGACTGATACCCAGACGATTCCTGGATAATTTCGGATCTTCCGAAAACGTTCAAGAGAACGGATGGTAAGCAGTTAAGTTAGAACGAACCCCGCTCACGCGGGGTTCGTTCTATACACAATCAATCTTTACTCATGGTATCCTCTTATCAACGTGAAATATTTCCTGCACTTCCTGGCGTTCGCGCTCGCATTCGCCGTCGTCATTCTGGGCGCGCTCGTCGTCCTGTATTTCGAATCGGCGGCGTAGGAAAGGCCGCCACAGGTAAAACAAGAACCGCCCTCCTTTCGGGGGCGGTTCGTGCGTTCATCCGGCAGCTAGTGCCATCTGATGGTGCCGCGGTCGTAGTCGATGTATGCCGCGTCGAGCTCGAGGTCCCGCGCGGCCGGCCCGAGGCAATGCTTGCCCGGGACGTCTTCCTCGATGACGCCCTCGGCCATGAGGCGCGAGAGAAGCAACGGGCAGCCCTGGTATCGCTGGGCGCCGTCGCGCTTCATGCTGATGATGCTCGCCGCGGTCCGCAGCGACAGGTTGCGGTCGCCGAGATTCCCGACGGACGATGAAAGAACGGTCTTATTCACGCCAACCTCCTCTGATATGTGGCGTGCGGATAGTAACACACAATGGTGTAGTTGCAATGAAGGACGTTGCCATTCCGGCCGCCCTGCGGTATGGTGGGGAAGTACGGACCGAAGACCGCTGGCGGCGAAAGCCTTAATACACGCCGGCGCAGGACACAACGGGATCGGCTTACGCCGTTTTCTGGTCGACCAGTCTCCACAGGTCCGCATGTCATATAGACAGGCGGACTGCTCCGTTTCCGTACGAAACGAAATTACATGGCAATCACCAAACAGAAGAAGCAGGACATCCTCGCGACGCTCACCGCATCGCTCGCGAACGCGACCTCGGTCGTATTCGTGAAGTTCGGCAAGCTCTCCGTAAAGGACACCAGCGAGATGAGGAAGGCGCTCAAGGCCGAGGGCACGCAGTACTACGTCGCCAAGAAGACGCTCATGCGCCGCGCGCTCGAAGCCAAGGGATACACGGGAACGCTTCCCGAGCTCCCGGGCGAGATAGCGATGGCGTGGACGGAAGGCGATTCTACGGCGCCCGCCCGCGGCATATACGAGGCCGGAAAGAAGCACAAAGGCGCGCTCGCCATCATGGGCGGCGTGTTCGACGGCGTGTTCGCCGATGCGGCCCAGATGACCGCCATCGCGACCATCCCACCGGTGCCGGTGCTGCGCGGCATGTTCGTGAACGTGATAAACAGCCCTATCCAGGGACTGGTCATCGCGCTCGACAAGATTCGCGAGAAGAAGGCAGCATAATTAGAAACGATTTACTCTTATATATATGGCAGATGAAATGAACCAGGCACCGGCAGAGGCGGTCGAGACCGCAGCTCCGGCAGCCGCAGAGCCGGCAGCCGCACCCGAGGCGGAAGTCGAAGTTCCTGCGAAGTTCAAGAAGCTCGTCGAGGAAGTCGAGAAGATGACCGTCCTCGAGCTCTCTGAGCTCGTGAAGGTGTTCGAGAAGAAGTTCGGCGTTTCCGCAGCTGCGGTCGCCGTCGCAGGCCCCGCGGCCGGCGGCGCAGCAGGCGGCGAGGAGGCGAAGTCGACCTTCGATGTCGAGCTCACCGACGCAGGCGCCAACAAGATCGCCGTCATCAAGGCGGTGAAGGAGGCGCTCGCGCTCGGCCTCAAGGAGGCCAAGGACCTCGTCGACGGCGCTCCAAGCATGCTCAAGCAGGGCATGAAGAAGG
>DASVLW010000007.1:0-11541 GCA_036384675.1 Minisyncoccota bacterium | reverse complement strand
CAGCACGTGACCTTTGGCAAGTACGTAGACCTCTCGAGCGGTACCGGCACGTTCACGGTAGATACGACCGCGCTCGCGAATGGCACGTATAACCTTGATGTTCAGAAGCTCGTCGACGCGGCCGGCAATCTGACCGTAGATCAGTACCATCCGAGCGGCATCGACAGCTACTTCAAGAATTACGTGATCCAGAATTACACGTATAACTCGGCTGACTCGAAGTTCACGGCTGATCCTGAGTACATCCGCGCAAACAACAGCGGCGACACTTCATCGATCGCGCTCGTACCAGCTGCGGCTACCGCGGCACACTTCACCTACACGCAGACTGACGGCGCTGGCGTCTACGACGATGTCGCAGGCACGGAGCACATTCAGGCAGGCCAATTCCCAATCCCATCCACGGGCCAGCATCAGTATCGCGGCGGCGTATCTGCAGGCGCAGGCGTCTATACCGTGACGGGCGAGTATGAGGTTGGCGGTACGTGGTACCCGATCACGGGCAGCGCGACGCTCTACGTACTCGGAAATCCGACCGGCAGCTTCGTCATCCCGAACTCTTCGGGTGCGGTATTCCGTCCAGGCGATAATCCGCTCCGTGTCAAAGCCGGTGATGCGAATAGCACATTCAGCCGGGTAACGTTCGCCGTAGACGGTACCAACTATACGGTGAATCGTGCGGACTGCGACCTTCGCGCGGCCGGCAATTATGTACTCTGCGACGCCAAGGCGGCGGGTAACTGGCCAGCGGCAGGACTCTCTGCGGGAACGCACACAGCGTCAGCGACGCTCTACAATCAAGCGAATAATCATACGGCTCTCGCGCCTGTAACCTTCACGGTGGACGGCGCGGCACCGGCCGTTACCGACTTCACGACAGATATGCCGACGCCTGGAACGCTCGCTCTGAGCGCCGTCGCTACCGATGACCAGGGAATCGCCAGCGTCGCGTTCTCTATCACGACGCCGCGCGCCGGGGATGGCGTCTGCGATGGCAACGGCGTACCGCTCGCATCCGCCACGGTAACGAGCGGGACAGGAGATACCTATGCCGCATCGCTTGACGACAGCGCTCTTCCTTCAGGCACCTATTGCGCCAATGTCGTCGCTGGAGATGTCGCCGCAAACCACAGCCATCCGCAGTCGCTCAAGATAGATATCGACCACACCGCCCCGACGACGCCGGAAAACGGCCAGCCGAACGAGGCAGTGCTCGCCACGAACAACTTCACCTTCACCTGGGATGCGTCGACCGACGCCTCGGGCCCGGTGACCTATGACTATCAGGCGACGCAGGACCCGGCGGAGACCGACGGCGTGCTCACGAACGGCCTGTGGACCCCGCCGGCGCCGCTGACCGTCCCGTCCATCGCCTCAAGCGGCGCCGGAGACGGCGCGTGGTACTGGCAGGTTCGCGCGAAGGATGCAGCAGGGAATTACAGCGACTGGAGCCCGATATGGAACGTGACGCTCGACACGACGGCTCCTGCCGCTCCGGCGCTCTTCTCGCCGGCCGACGGCGCGACGGTGAACGGCGCGAGCGTGACGCAGGAGTGGAGCGATTCCGACCCGACCGTCGACCACTACGTGTATGAGAGCTATGACGATGCGGCGGCGACCTCGCTGCGCTTCACGGGAACATATCCGACGACCAGCAAGACGGCGACGAACGTGGGCGACACGACGTTCTGGTGGCGCGTCGCGGCGGTAGACGCCGCGGGCAACCAGAGCGCCTGGAGCCCGCTCTGGCAGCTCACCGTAGACAACGCGAGCGGCCTCGGCCACCCGACGAACACGCCGCCGGTGGCGGACAATCAGACCGTCGAAGTAACGCAGGGCGAAGCGTTCGACATAACGCTTACCGGCTCCGACGCGGACCATGACGCGCTCACGTTCGCGGCGGCAGCGCCTGCGCACGGTACGCTCGCGGCCAGCAGCACGAACCCTGCGGTCGTCACGTACACCGCGGACGCGGACTACGCCGGTACCGATTCGTTCACGTTCACCGCGAACGACGGCACCGAAGACAGCGCGGCCGCGACCGTGGGCATCACGGTCGACGCGGCGGCCAGCACGAACTCGACCACGCATCATTTCTCGGCAAAGACGAAGAGCCAGGGGACGAGCGGCGGCTCGGTGCTCGGCGCGGAGACCTTCAATTTCACCCGCGACCTGACCATCGGCTCGACGGGGGATGACGTGACGGCGCTCCAGCAGATACTCATTGACGCGGGACTCCTGAACATCCCGGCGCCGACGGGCTACTTCGGCCCGCTCACGCGCGCCGCGCTCGCGTTCTTCCAGCGCCTGCATGGCATCGTCCCGGCGGTCGGCTACTTCGGCCCGATAACCCGCGCGCTGCTTAACGGCGGCTCGTTCTAGGAAGCTTTAGCAAAAAACACAACGCCGTCCCCAAGGGGACGGCGTTGTGCTTTTGCTATGGGACGGTATGATGTCAAGCAATGGCCCGTAAGAAGCGCCCGTCGCGCCTCAAGCACTGGTTCATACCGAACCGCAATAACTACTACAAGCCGGCATTCTTCAGCACGGCTTCGGTGGCGTGCGTGCTCACGGTGCTGGTGCTTCTGGAAGGCGCTTATATCGCCTCGACCCGCACCGATTTCTTCCGGACGAATTTCATGGCGAGCGTGCTGCCGGGCGCCCTGGTGTCGCTCGCCAACGACGACCGCGCGGCGGCAGGCGTCGGCGCGCTCACCGACGACCCGCTGCTTGACCAGGCGGCCCAGAACAAGGCCGACGACATGGCGGCGAAAGGCTATTTCTCGCACGTGACGCCCGACGGCAAGCAGCCGTGGTACTGGTTCGACCTCGTCGGGTATCCGTACACGTATGCCGGCGAGAACCTGGCCGTCAACTTCACGGACTCGAAGGATGTCGAGAACGCATGGATGGCATCGCCGACGCACCATGCGAACCTCGTGAAGCCGCAGTACACGCAGGTGGGCATCGGCGTCGCGCAGGGGAAATACCAGGGCAAGGAGGCGACGTTCGTCGTGCAGTTCTTCGCCGCGCGCTCCGACGCGGGCAAGCTCGCCGCGGCGCCGCCGGCAGCCATCGCGGTAGCGGGCTCGGCGCTCGGCACATCCGCGCAGAAACCTGCACAGGCGCCGGCCGTACCCGCTGCTACGAGTTCGATAAAAACGGCCGCAGCTTCCGGCACCGCGCCGACATCGTCGGTCGCATTCGCGACAGCGTCCGGCACGGCGACGACCGCCGTTCTCGGCGCGGAAGTTTCGCCGCCGGCTGCGGCAGGCTTCCTCGGCGCTATCGCAACCTCGCCGACGCATGATCTCGTTTTCATACTCACCGCGCTCATCATCCTGGTCGCTGTGCTGCTCATCATTGCCGTCGTCGTAAAGGCGCGCGTGCAATACAAGGAAGTCATCGGGGGAGGGCTCGTGCTGCTGGTCGCCCTGCTCGGCCTGCTGCTTTTCACGAAATCGAACGCCCATCCGGTACAGCTGCCGGGCGATACGCAGGCCGCAGCCGTCTTCACCGCCGTCGGGCACTAGTTTTCCACTGCCAGCCTGTTGCCGGTGAACGATGGTTCACCTATCATAGGCGCATGAGCAGCTACCAGACGCACAGGGCGAAAGTCGAGGAATTCTATAGCAAGCATTACCGGCTGCCGGGGTACGGGGAACTGATGAAGATCGCACGGTTCAGCTCCAAGAATGCCGCTTACAAGCTCATAGAGAAGCTCGCCGAGGACGGCGTGGTGGTGAAGGAAGCGAACGGCAAACTGTCGCCCGGGCCGCGGCTGCGCAGCGGCGTGCGGCTTCTGGGGCTCGTCGAGGCAGGGTTTCCGTCGCCTGCGGAAGAGGAGTTGCTCGACGTCATGGATTTCGACGAATACCTCGCCCCGAATAAAGAATCAAGCTACCTGCTGAAAGTGAAGGGCGACTCCATGATAGATGCGGGCATCTGTCCGGGCGACCTCGTGGTGGTGGAGCGCCGCGCGACCTACAAGCCCGGCCAGATAGTCATCGCGAGCATGGACGGCGAATACACGATGAAATACCTGCGCCGGCAGGGCGATCATTATTTCCTCGAGCCCGCGAACGAACGATTCAAGCCGATATATCCGAAGGGGAATCTTTCCATAGAAGCGGTTGTCACTGCCGTAGTCCGAAAGTATTGAGAACATGTCCAAAAGTCCCATCTGCGTCGTTGCGGGCCCCGCTGATATTCTCCGTCGTACGCTGCAGTACGCCTACGAATATCAACTGCCCGCGCCTCGCATCTGGGCGCTTTTTGACACGTTCTCCTAGCTACTTATGGAGCGTGTTCAAGGTTTGCCGAGGGCGATACTGCACGTGGACGGCGACGCCTTTTTCGCGGCGTGCGAAGTGGCGCGCAATCCGGGATTGCGGGGGCAGCCCGTGGTGACGGGCCGCGAGCGCGGCATCGTGTCGGCCGCGACGTATGAAGCCAAGAAGCTCGGCATCCATCGCGCCATGCCGATATTTCAGGTAAAGAAGCAGTTCCCGCAGGTGACGATACTGGCCGGAGACTACGACCTCTACGGCATGTATGCCAAGCGCCTCTACGCCATCGTGGGGCGCTACGCGCGCAGGGTCGAGGAGTACGGGATAGACGAGTGCTTCGGGGACCTGACAGGCCAGGACGAAGCGCTCGGCATGCCATTGCCGGACATCGCGCGGCGCGTGAAGGAGGACTTGTCCACCGAGCTCGCGCTTTCATTTTCGGTGGGGCTCGCGGGCACTAAAGCGCTCGCGAAGCTCGGTTCCAAATGGGGAAAGCCGAACGGCCTTACCGTCATCCTGCCGGACGACGCGTGGCAATACCTTGCGGGTACGGCTATAAAGGACGTGTGGGGCATCGGGCGCGCGCTATCCGTGCAGCTTGAAGCGCATAACATCAATTCGGCGCTCGACTTCGTCGAGCGCCCCGGCGCATGGATAGAAGGCAAGTTCGCGCAGCCGACGTTCGAGCTCTGGAAAGAGCTGCGCGGAGAAGCGGTCTGGAAGCTTGCCCATGGCGTGCCGGCCGCGCCCCATTCCATACAGCGCACGCGCACGTTCACGCCGCCCTCGGCCGATGCGGCATTTCTCTGGTCGCATTTGTCGGGGAACGTGGAGGAAGCATGCATGCGGGCGCGCGCCGACGGGCTCATTCCGGCGCGTGCGTCGTTTTTCATAAAATCGCAGGAATTCCGGTATCGCGGGGACGACATACGGCTCCCATACCCGTCCGACGCGCCGACCGACGTCTTGAAAGCGCTGCGGCCGGCATTCCTGAAGTCATACGAGCGCGGCGTGCGGTACCGCGCGACGGGCGTCACGCTGTTCGCGTTCCGCGGCGAGCATGACCTGCAGCTCGATATGTGGGGCGGGGGCGAGCAGTCCCGGCAAACGTCGAACGTATTCGCTTCGCTCGACCGTCTGGCCGAGAAATACGGCGAATCGGTGGTATCGCTCGGCTCGAGCTTTATGGCCGCGCAGCGGGCGGCCGGGCGGCATATCCCGGGCGAAGACGCGTACCGCGAGCGGTTCCGCATCCCGGGCACCGGACGAAAGCACCTGCCCTTGCCGGTGCTCGGATCCGTGTCATAGGCCTCACCCTTCCTTCACGAACGGATAGCGTATAATGGGGTTATATAAGCAAATTAGCGGACAGCCGCGCTTAAGAACTCGCTCATGAACAAGACGCTTGCCGCAATCATCGTTATCATCGTCGTGCTCCTGGCCGCCGGGGGTGCGTACTACTTCGCTACGCGCGGGCCTTCCGTCACGCCGGCAGTACCGGCCGAAACGGCGACGACGACCATGCCCGAGGCCACGACCACGGCGACCACGACCGCCGACAACGGCACGGAAACTATCGGCACGTCGGTGCAGGGCCGTGCTATCACCGCCTACCACTACGGCACCGGCAGCGACGAGATCCTGTTCGTCGGCGGCATCCATGGCGGCTACGAGTCGAACACCAGCCTCGTCGCATACCAGCTCATGGACTATCTCGACGCGAACCCGAATGCGATTCCTGCGAATGAGCGCGTCACGGTCATCCCCGACCTCAATCCGGACGGCACGGCGAAAGTCGTCGGTACGGACGGGCGCTTCAGCGCGTCGGACGTGCCGTCCGACCTGGCGTCTACCATTCCCGGCCGCTACAACGGCAACGGCGTCGACCTGAACCGCAATTTCGACTGCGACTGGCAGGCGACCGGCACCTGGCAGAACACGAGCGTGAACGGAGGAACGTCCGCATTTTCGGAGCCCGAGAGCCAGGCCATCCGGACGTACGTAGGCTCCCATAGCCTGAAAGCGGTCATCGTGTGGTACAGCGCGGCGGGCGGCGTGTACGCGTCGAACTGCCACAATGGCGTGCTTCCGGAGACGCAGACCCTCACGGACCTGTATGCCAAGGCTTCGGGTTATCCGGCTCACGCAAGCTATGACTATTACGAAATTACGGGCGACATGGTGAACTGGCTCGCCAAGCAGGGCGTCCCCGGCATCAGCGTCCTGCTGACCGACCACACGTCGACCGAATGGAGCAAGAACCAGGCGGGCGTTGACGCAGTACTCGCGCACTACGCGCAGTAAGATGCCGATGCTTACTACCAGAGGGGTCGTCGCGCTGGCTGTCGTCCTTCTGGTCGTCTGCGGCGGCGTTGCGGCGTACCTTCATTTCCACAAGCCGGCGCCGCAGGCGCCGGCTGAAGTGCCGGCCGCGCCCGTTGCCGCGGCATCCACGTCCGAAGTCATCGGGACGTCGGTGCAAGGCCGCGCCATCACGGCGTACACCTACGGCACCGGCCCGACGCATCTTTTGTTCGTCGGCGGAATGCACGGCGGCTATGAATGGAACAGCGTCCTGCTCGCATACCAGTTCATGGACTACCTCGCGGCGAATCCCGACGCGGTGCCGGCTGGCCTGTCGGTCACGGTCGTGCCGGCGGCGAATCCGGACGGCGTGTTCGCGTATATCGGCAAGGAAGGCCGGTTCACCGCGGCCGACGTTCCCGCGGGCGCGGATACGGCGGGCGTGGGGCGCAAGAACGCGCATGACGTCGACCTGAACCGCAATTTCGGCTGCCACTGGGCGCCGACGAGCACCTGGCAGAACAAACCCGAAAGCGCCGGCACGGCGGCATTCTCGGAGCCTGAAGCGCAGGCCATCCGCGACCTTGCGGTGAAGCTCCAGCCTGCCGCAGTCGTGTTCTGGCACAGCGCGTCGGGCACGGTGTACGCCGCTGAATGCGGCGGGGGAGCATCGGATGCTGACCTGGCGCTCATGAACGCGTACGCGAAGGCCGCAGGCTATAAGACATCCGCGGTGTTCGATGCCTATCCGATAACCGGAGACTCCGAAGGCTGGCTCGCGTCTATCGGCATCCCGGCGGTGACGGTCGAGCTTACGACGCACGACGCCGTAGAATGGGACAAGAACCTGGCCGGTATCAAGGCGCTCTTTGCGCTATACGCTCCGGCAAGCTAGCCGGCGTTACTTGTCGAAGATGGTGATGAGGTAGGAGTCGATGGTGCGCTGGTCGAGATCATAGAAGCGCTCGTTGGTGGTGTGGAGATAGCGCGCGAGCTTCTTGCCGACGAAGCGCCAGTGCCACGGCTCGTATTCATAGTAACCGTTGCCCTGCGGATAGGAAAGAATGAAGCCGTATTTGTAGGCGTTCGCGGTGAGCCACTTGTACGCGGGCGTCGCGTCGAAGCCGTCGAGGTCGCCGGCGAGCGATTTGGTGGTGAAATCGGCGGCCGTGCCGAGCTGGTGCTCCGAATAGCCCTGATCGGCCGAAAAGGCGTTCGCGCCGGTGCCGTAGACCACGGTGTACTGGGCTTTCAGAGACGCCTGCGTACCGAATGAGCGGTAGGCGCTCGCGACCAGAATGTCGACATCGTCGTCCTGCGCGTCGTCGAGCATGTCGGTCAGGAAGTCGTATGCATCGCTTTGAAATTGGAGCGTGCGCGTCTGGTCATACAGGTATTTCTTGCTGATGTTGGTGAGGTCCGCGGGGACGTAGTTGTCGCTCAGGAAGAACACCTTCGAATACTTGTCGAGGAGTTCGGGATCGGTCTGCGAGAGCTTATTGAGCTTGCCGACGGTGCCCGAGAGCTCGTCTATCTGATCCTGGAACGAGTCATTCTTCTCGCGCTCCTTTTCGAGCGAATACGAGAGGTCGGCGACGGCAGCCGTCGACGAGGCGAGCTGGTCTGACGTCGCCTGATATGCCGCGGTAGTGGAGGCGAGCTCGGCACTGAATGCCTCGCGCTGCTGGTAAAGGGCGTAGCTGCCGCCGCCTCCGGCGGCCAGGGCGGCCAGCAGGGCGACAGACAGGGCTATGGCGAGGGGATTCATGCAGCCAGTATGCGCCCCTAAATCGCTCGCGTCCACCCGCCCGCCGGGAGTTTTTTCAGGTGCGGGGGTCGGTTTTAGGCCACTCTATGACCTTGCCGCCGGCGAGCTCCATGCGATCCGCAGGACGCAGATGCCGCAGGTTCCTCGCGGGAACGAGCGGGTAATGCCGGGAGTCGTCCACGGCCTGCGCTATCCAGTGCAGATCGCTTTCGGCGGTTATCCAGCCGGCGCCGAGCTTCCTGAGCGCGAACGGCTTCGAATATTCCCGAAGCGTCTTTTCGCCGGTCTTGAAATCGAAATACTCATGGAAATAGGAAAGAGCGAGCTCGCGCAGCGTGCGGTACACGGGGTCGCGGAAGCGCAAGATGGCATGATTGGTCTTGCTGATGGCGCCCCAATAGCCGTTCACGCGATAGAGCGCGACGACATGATCCTCGTCCAGGGGTGTCGTGCGGAAGTCCATGAGGAGCGGAGGCTGCCCCTGAAGCCAGAGCGCGGCGGCTGCCAGGAGCGCGCCTTCCATGCAGTGCGCCTTGCGCGTCTTCAATACCAGCCGCGGGGACTGGTACGTCTCGCCCCGCTTCTCATGGTTCATCGCGAGGCGGTCGAGGAAGTCCTGTATGCTGCGCGGAGTCGAGAGCTCGCGCAGCAGGGACTCTTCTTTCTGGCCGAGGCCGAACATGCTTCCATAGTAGCCCATGGATAGGGTAGGATGCAGTACCGAGAACCCATGAAGAAGCCGTTCCCGCGCCCGCAGCATCCGAACCTCGCCGTCAGGCGGGGTCTTTCCGGCCTCGGCCTTTTCGCGACCGGGCCCATAAAGCGCGGCGCGTTCGTCATCGAATACTGGGGTACGGTCGTGAGCGAGGAAGAGGCGAACCGCCGCGGCGGCAAATACCTGTTCGAGCTCGACCACGACAAGGCCATCGACGGCACGACGCGCAAGAATACGGCCCGGTATGTCAATCATTCGTGCCGCGCCAACTGCGAGCCGCGTGAAGTCGGCGATCGCGTATTCATCTTCGCGACGAAGGATGTCAGGGAAGGCGAGGAGCTGACCTACGACTACGGAAAGGAATACTGGAACGACCACATCGCGCCGGGCGGCTGCCGGTGCGGTCATTGCCGACGCGCGGCGGGCACAAAGAAGCGCACGGCCTAGGGCCGGCGGGACGGTTGCAAAAGAAAAGCGCCCCGCGAGGGGCGCTTTTCTGCAGCGTGATCGTTAGATCTTGCTGACCTGAGTGGCGTTCGGGCCCTTCGGGCTGTCGCCGAGCTCGAACGAGACCTTGTCTCCTTCGCGCAGGTCGTCGTAGCTCGTGTTTACGAGCTCCTTGGCATGGAAGAAGATGTCCTTCTCCTGCCCCTCGACGGAGATGAAGCCGAAGCCCTTGTCCGTGAGGCGAGCGATAGTTCCTGTCTGCATATGTAGTGCGGGTAGGTGTGCGTGTAATGGTATCTAACTCAGTGGGCTGGAGTGGCAGCTCGATCCCTGCTCCTCTGGATCAGCGCTGGCCAGATGGGAGAATACTAGCACCGGAACAGGTCATTGTCCATAGCCCAAGCCTTCGGCACGCTAGCGCTTCGGCTGATAGTCGGGATAGTACTCGATTTTAATGTCGTCTATCCAGTCGGTGCCCGGGATGACGCTCACGACCTTTCCGAAGATCTTGGAGTCTTCCTGCTTCACGACGATGGGGTAGTAACTGCCGTCCTTATTCTGCGGATGCAGGAATACGACATCGTCGACTTTCTGGTACTGCTTGATGACGGCCATATTGCCGATGATGGCCACGACGCGGTCGCCCTGCTCGACATGCTCGGTGACTTCCACGATGACGTAGTCGCCGTTATGGATGCCCGCGTCCTGCATGCTGTCGCCCACGGCCTTCACGGCGGCGATATTGGTGCGGGCGCCGACGATGCGGCGGTCCACGGCGATGAATTCGCCGAATTCGTCCTGGGCATACACGTCCATAGCGTCGCAGCCGGCCGATGCGATGACGGGCACCAGGAGCGTGGGGGAAGGCGCAGACGGGGAATCTGAACCGACAAGGCGGATGCCGCGGCGGCGGAAGCGGTCGCGCGCGATGCAGCCCTTGCGCTCGAGCGACTCGATGCGCTGCGTGACGCTGCGCAGGGATTTGAGTTTCAAGCCCGCGCCGAGCTCCGTGATGGTGGGCGACTGCTTGTTGGCGGCTATATAGTTCCTGATGAACGACAGCGTCGCTTCCTGGACAGGCGTAAGGGATTCCGGGCGGTTCATATCCCAAGACTAACACTTGTTCCCGGCAATATGTGTGGATATCCACACAACATACACAAGTCTGCATACCGTAAGAACACAGCCCGGCGCGAAGCGCCGGGCTGTTTGCGAGCGCACTGCTAAGACGCGTAGCTTTTCGGGATATCCTTCGATACCGCGACGCTCTGCGCGCCATACACCGATACATAGAGAAGGCCCGCGATGAGCCCGAGGTGCGAGACGAACATACCCATAGTCTGGGGGTTCGAGAAGTCGTTGTAGAAGATGAGTGCCAACGCGAACGTGAGCACGGCGAGCACCAGGGCCGCGCTGCGCGCGTGCCAGCCGATGATGACGGCGAGGCCGCAGACGACCTCGACGAGGAAGGCGAGCGCGACGGCGATGGTCGCGAACGGCACGCCAGCAGCCGCGGTCATGCCCGCTTCGGCGGCGAATCCCGCCGTGCCGGGAATCTTGAATGCGGCGCCCATGAGGAACAGGAGCCCGAACAACACGCGGGCGAGCACAGGCGCCCACCGTACGTACCAAGCAGAGTAAGGGAATAGGGTCATGCGAGCTATTGATTGATATGGCCGTATTCTACGGTCTCGGGAGCCATTACGCGAGGTGCGGCTGTTCGCAATGCCTCGGCGGCAGCATCACTTGGTACTCGGTTCGGCGGCAATCCTGATATGCAGCGGCAGCCAGTCCATGAGCTTCTTGCGATGCTGATCAAGCGACCACGCGTTTTCCTGCTTGAAAAGGCTCGGGTAGGCTTTCCGGAACTCTTTCATGTATGCGGCGGAGGCCTGCGGGAATCCGGCGGGCAGATTCTCGTTGTATGCCCTCAAAAAGACCCCGGAGGTAAGCTGCCGTTCGCTGCGCTCGCGATCAAGGTCAGGCGTTTTCATAGTTGATACGATACCACAAAATAG
>DASVLW010000006.1:0-3508 GCA_036384675.1 Minisyncoccota bacterium | reverse complement strand
CTGGTACCTGCTGCGCCCCGTGCATTTCCGGAATTTCATCGCGCACGCGTATGACCTGCTGATCGGCAGCTGGTATCCGCTAAAGCTCGGGCGCGCCGCGCACAATCCCGTCCTGCCGACCACGCGGCACGCGTGGGAAGCGGCGGGCGTGCTTAACCCCGCAGCCATCGACGACGGCGAGCGTATTCACCTTTTCTACCGCGCCATCGGCACCGACGGCGTATCGCGCGTAGGCTACGCATCGAGCCGCGACGGCATCCATTTCGACGAACGCCTCCCCCACCCGGTCTTTGCGACGCAAAAGGACCCGCGCGACAGCTCCCGCCTCTATGCGCGCAACGACGCGCGCTTCGCCGCGCTCGCGGCGTCCGGCGGCAGCTGGAGCGGCGTCGAGGACCCGCGCGCCGTTCTCATCGACGACCGCATGTACCTTACGTACAACTCCTTCCAGGACTGGTCGATGCGCATCGGGATGTCGACGCTTTCGGCCGAAGATCTGCAGAACCGGCGCTGGAAATGGACGCCGCCGTCATACCTGTCGCCGCCCGGGCAAGTGCACAAGAACTGGCTGCTGTTCCCGCGCAGGATAGGCGGCAAGTTCGCCGTGCTCCATAGCGTTTCGCCAGCGCCGGAAGTCGAATACGTGGACGACATCGAAGCCGTGGGCGTCACCGAGCCGCACATCAAGAGCGTAGAAAGCCCGCGCACGGCCGGCGTAAAAGACGGCTGGGAGACGCGCGTGCGCGGCGCGGGCCCGCCGCCTATCGAAACCAAAGACGGCTGGCTCGTCCTGTATCACGCGCACGACCATGACCACGGCCGCTACAAGCTCGGGGCGATGCTGCTCGACCTCGACGACCCGACGAAAGTGCTCGCGCGCTCGCCGATGCCCGTGCTCGAGCCCGACGCACGCTACGAGAACGAAGGCGCGAAGCCCGGCATCGTCTACGCGTGCGGCGCCGTCGTGCGCGACGGCATGCTCATGGTGTATTACGGCGGCGCGGATAATTTCGTCTGCATGGCCGCCGCGCCGCTCGACGATTTCCTCGAGAAGCTGAAGGCCGGCCACGCGGCAAAGCTCGCGCGGCAGCGCGCCCCGATATTCCCGAACCTGCCGGTCGCGTTCGCTCCCGTCTGATATGTTCGTCCTGCGTCGCAGCACCCATAACCCGATACTCTCCCCGCGTCGCGAGCACCCGTGGGAAGCGCTCGCGGCGTTCAATCCGTCGCCCATCACGACCAGGGACGGCACGCGCGTGTATTACCGCGCGCTCGCGAACGCCGAAGCGCTCGTGTCGCCCTATGCGGGGCAGTCCTCCATCGGCATGGCGTTTTCCGAAGACGGCACGCATTTCCATTCGCGCCAGCAGGTCATCATGGCGTCCGAAGCATGGGATGCGTACGGGTGCGAAGACCCGCGCGCGACGGTGTTTGAAGGCAAGACGTACGTGACGTACACCGCGCTCGGCGGATTCCCGTTCGGCCCCGAGAACATCAAGATCGCCATCGCGGTGTCCGCAGACGGCGAGCAGTTCGACGAGCGCCACCTGGCGACGCCGTTCAATGCCAAGGCGGGCGCGATATTCCCCGAGCGCATCGACGGCGACGCGGTCATGCTCGTCACCGCGCACACGGACTTCACGAACGAGCATCCGCGCCCGACCATCGCCATCGCGCGCTCGAAGAACATCGAGGATTTCTGGAATCCCGCGTTCTGGATGAAGTGGCATGACGCGCTCCCCGATCACGCGCTCGACAGCCTGCTCCGTTCCGACGACGACCATATCGAGGTCGGCGCGGTGCCCATCAAGACCGAGCGCGGCTGGCTGCTCATCTATTCATACATCCAGCACTACTACGACGAGTCGAAGCGCACGTTCGGCATCGAAGCCGCGCTTCTGGACCTGCACGACCCGAGGAAAGTCGTCGCGCGCACGTACCCCTTCCTCGTGCCCGAAGAAGTCTACGAACGCTACGGCATCGTGCCCAACATCGTGTTCCCGTCGGGCGCGGCAGTGCGCGAGGGCCAGCTCGATATCTATTACGGCGCCGCGGACACGGCGTGCGCGAAAGCGTCCGTGCGCCTGGCTGACCTCCTGGACGCGCTCACTCCCGCCAAAGAGTCCTGCACGCTCACGCGCGCGGCGAGCAATCCCATCATGGTCCCGCAGGGCGACGGCTTCGAGAAAGTATCGGTGATGAACGCGGCCGCCGTGGATGCGGACGGCTCGGTCCGCCTGCTCTATCGCGCGATGAGCGGCGACCACACGTCGACGGTGGGATACGCGCGCAGCAAAGACGGCATTTCCATAGACGGGCGCCTCGACCGGCCCGCATACGTCCCCCGCGAAGACTTCGAACGCAAGAACGGCAAGCCGGACGGCAATTCAGGGTGCGAGGACCCGCGCGCGGTCGTCATCGGCGACCGGCTCTACATGACCTATACCGCATACGACGGCGTGCGCGCGCCGCGCGGCGCGATATCGTCCATCGCGCTCAACGACTTCCTCGCCGAGAAATTCGACACGTGGACGAAGCCCGCGCTCATCACGCCCGACGGCGTCGACGACAAGGACGTGGGGCTTCTGCCCGAAACGGTGAACGGCCTGTACCTGCTGTATCACCGCATCAGCGGGCGCATCTGCGCGGATCTGGTGCCGAGCCTGTCGTTCGAGAAGCGCGTCTCGCGCTGCATCGAAGTCATGGGCCCGCGCGAAGGCATGTGGGATGCCGCGAAAGTCGGCATTGCAGGGCCGCCGATGAAAGTATCCGTAAACGGCAAGGATCGGTGGCTCCTTATCTACCACGGAGTTTCAAGGCGCGGCCGCTACCGCCTCGGCGCCGCGCTTTTGGCCGAAGACGGCGTAAGCGTGCTGGCGCGCAGCGCGGATCCTATCTTCGAGCCGGTGGAGAAATACGAGATAGAGGGCGAAGTCGGCAGCGTGGTGTTCTCCTGCGGCTCCGTCATCCGCGGCGATACGCTGTACGTGTATTATGGCGGCGGCGACAGGGTGCTCGGCGTGGCGACGGGTTCCGTATCGCGCATACTCGCCGCGCTATCATAGGAATATGCCTGACGCCATCATTTTCGATCTCGACGGCACTATCGCCAAGAGCAAATCGCCGGTGACTCCCGAGATGGGTGCCCTGATCGCGAAGCTCGCGCAGCGGACCTTCGTCGCCGTCATGTCCGGCGGCTCATACAAGCAATACGAGAAGCAATTCCTTCCCGGCATGCCCGCGGGCGAAGACTACCGGCGCCTTTTCCTGTTCCCGACGAGCGCCGCGCAATGTTATAGCTGGCAGGATGGTACGTGGACGCTGGAATACGATAACGAGCTCTCTGCTGAAGAGCGCGCAAAAGTCTTGAGCGCGCTGCACGACGCGCTTGCCGAGACCGGTTTTGATAAGCCGCCGCCGCAGCTGTGGGGCGAACAGACAGAAGACAGAGGTTCCCAGATTACCTGGTCCGCTCTCGGACAAGAGGCGCCGTATGAAATAAAGAAAG
>DASVLW010000005.1:0-10466 GCA_036384675.1 Minisyncoccota bacterium | reverse complement strand
GCCGATGCCCACGTTCCCGCCGGCGGTCGCGAGGTACGTTGTGCCGGTGGTGGTGAGCTGCGTGGACGACGCGCCGCCGCTAAACTGCTGGAGCTGGCTCCATGAGTTTGCGGTGGTGGTGCCGAAGGCGAGGCTTATGGTGTTGCTCGTGTTCACGAGCGGATACGTGAACGCGAGCGGCGCCTGAAAGTCGGTGCCGGCGACGGCGTTCGACACGACGCCCGACGACGCCTTGAGTATGCCGTTCAGCGAAGTCGCGAGCGTCGTCGCGCCGGTGACGTTCAGCGCGCCGCCCACGTACGCCGCGCCGCTCGTGCGCAGCGTGCCGGCGGTCGGGTTGTAGACGCCGACGCCGAGACCGCCGGTCAGGTAGCCGTTGCCGCCGACCGAGAGCTCCGTCGTCGGCGATGTCGTGCCGATGCCGAGCTTGCTGGAGATGTACTGCTGGCCCGAGACTTCGAAGATGGCGTTCGCGCTCGATGTCGCGTTGCTGCCGATGACGACGATGTTCGACGTGTCGAGCGGATAGATGACGCCCGTCGATGTCGCGAAGATGCCGTCATTGCCGCTGCTGCCTATCGTCTGGTCGACGCCCCAGTTCGGGAGGCCCGCCTGAAGCTTCAGCACCTGCCCGTCCGAACCCTTCGGAAGCTTCGTCAGCGTGCCGGTGTTGTCCGCGTAGAGCACGTCGCCAGGCGTATAGGACGCGATGCCCGTGCCGCCGTTTGCTTGCGCGAGCGTACCGGTCGCGTGCGAGGAAAGGTCGAGGACGCCCGTCACGTCCGCGAGGTTGATAGCGAGCGACGACGTCGCGACGAACTTGTATCCGCCGCTCCCGTTGCCGACGAGAATTTGGCCGAGCGTCGGAGCAGTCGTGGTGCCCGTGCCGCCGCTTGCGATGCCCACCGTGCCGAGCGATATCGCGTTGCCCGTGCGCGAGAGCGGCGAATTGAACGTGAGCGGTACTTCGTAGTCGGTGCCGGCGGTCAGCGGAGACTGGTAATCGGTGCCGGCGACGGCGTTGCCGAGGACGCCGCTCGTGGACTTCACGAGGCCGGTGCCGAGTCCCGTGAAGGCGACCGTGCCGGTCGCGGTGAGGTTGCCGCCGAGGTACGCGTTGCCGGCAACCGAGAGTTTCGCGAACGGCGACGTGGTGCCGATGCCGATGTTGCCGGTCGACGTGATTATCATGCGCTCATTCGACGCGGCGGTGCCGCCGGTGCCGAAGGTGATGGGCGCGGCAGCCTTGGCGACGAAAGTGAGGCCGCCCGTCGCGCTCGGTCCGGCCTGTATATAGCCTGTGTTCGGAGTGAGCAGGCCCGCAGCGGTGTAGCTGCTATTGAAGTATTGCAGCGTAAGATTCGCGCCGTTGCCTTGGCCGATGTAGGTCGCCGCGTACGCGTCGCCCGAGCTGCTCGTATTGTAGATCTTCTGCTCGACGCCGCCTCCTGCGGTAGAGCCTTCTACGTCGAGATCCACCGTGGGGCTGGCGATGCCGATGCCGACATGCCCCGCGCTGTAGGAAATATTGGAGCCCGACTTAGTCCAGTAGTTAAGGAGCGCAGGAAGCGTCGTACTGCCGACGAGGTAGTTCCCTACGCGCGCGTCGGTGTAGTACTTGTTGGTGGAACCTTCCGCGAGCGCGTCGGTGGTGGTGCCCGCGAGGTTGCTGGCGAAGAGGCCGCCGAAGGTGGTGGTGTAGACGCCGTTTGTTACCGTGCCGGCGTTGCCGGAGATTGAACCGTTGATGGTGTTGCTGAAGGTGTTGGTGCCGGAGAACGTGTTGTTGTCTCCAAGGAGCGTGGAGGATGCGAAAGTCCATGTTGAAGTCGAGACCGGCGACAGCGCGCCGTTTGGATTTGCGTACACGAGGCCTGCGGAACCGAGGCCGGTGAAAGCGACGGTGCCGGTGGCGGTGAGGTCGCCGCTGATATAGGTGGAAGTCGCGACCGTGAAGCCGGCGATGAGAGAGCCGCCGAATGGCGTCGTCGTGCCGATGCCGACCTGACCGGCCGGATTGATGGTCAAGCGCGCGGTGCCGTTCGTCGCGAGGCCGAGGTAGCCGAAGTTTGCGCTGTAGTAGAGGCCCGCATTGTTCACGCCGCCGAAGCCGCCGAACGAATACGACGGGTTGCTCGGACTCGCGTTCGAAGCCTCGAAGAGGCCGAACGCGCTGATGGAAGCGTACGAGGTGTTCCCTACGACGACGTTGAGCGCCGGCGAGAGCGTGCCGCCGGAACCATGCGTATTGCGGATGACGAGCGCGCCGCCCGTGCCGCTCCACCCGATAGGCGATGCGCTATTGACTATCTCGACGCCGCGCGAGCTACCCGTGCTCGTACCGATATCGACGAGAAGCTTCTGATCGAGGTCGCCCTGGCTCGTGGTACCGATGCTCGTCGCGCCGCTGCCGGTCGCGAGGAACGCAGGGCCCGATACGGTGAGCGCGCTCGACGACGCGCCGCCGTCGAACTGCTGGAGCGCGCTCCAGCTGTTGGCGGTGGTGGTGCCGAACGCTAGGCTGATGGCGTCGCCCGAGCGCGTGAGCGGATAGTTGAAGGTCAGCGGGTTCTCGGTCGCTGGCGCGCCGGTGAGCTGCGAGTACGGAAGTGCGAGGTTCGGGAGCGCGGTGATGGAAGAGACCGACGTCGTGGCGGCGAGGCCGGCCACGAAGCGCGCGTCGGCGCGCGCGTTCGTGAAGTACAGATTGCTGCCTTCGGCGAGGTCGCTCGTGGACTTCGTGCCGAGCCAGGAGTTCGCCGATGTAGTCGAGAAGAAGTAGCCCTTCGCGATGGTGTCGAGGTAATCCTGCACGCGCGTATTCGTGAAGTACTTGTTCGTACCGCCCTCCGCGAGCGCATCGGTCGTGGTCGCATGCCAGTCAGCCAGCGTGAAGTAGCTGGCGAGCGCGGACGGCGCGACGTAGTCGGTGCCCGCGGTCGCATTAGCGAGGACGCCGCTCGTGGACTTCACGAGGCCGGTGCCGAGATTCGAGATGGTGACGACGCCATTCGCCGCGACGTTCAGGCGATTGATGAGGCTGTTGTTTCCGGTGTTGCCCGGATCCTTGGTATAGAGCGCGAGCGAACTCGAATAATTGCCGTCGTCGATGCCGCCGATGCGCGCTTCCGGCTGGCCGTTGCCTGCGGTGGTGTAGGTATAGAAGTCGATGGCGGAGCCCGCACCTGCGCCGCCGGCCGTGTTCACGAGATTAAGCTGCGTCTTAAGCGTGGACGCCTGGCTGTTCACGAGCGCGAGCGGCGCGGCGGTGTAGTACGCGCCGCTGATGTTCTGCCCGACGATGGCGTTGCCCGCGACCTGGAACGGAACGGATGGATTCGAGATGTTGATGCCGACGTGCGAGCCGTCGTAAATGAAGCTCCCGTTATTCGTGAGCTTCGAGCCGTCGAAGTATTCGACGCCGTTCGCTACGCCGCCGGTCGTGGTGCCCGTGCCGCCGCTCGCGATGCCTACCGTGCCGAGCGATATCGCGTTGCCCGTGCGCGAGAGTGGCGAATTGAACGTGAGCGGCACTTCGTAGTCGGTGCCGGCGGTCAGCGCGTTCTGCTTGTTGTTGAACGTGTTCCAGTCGGTGGATGAGAGGTAGCCGGCCTGCGAACCGCTCGCCTGATTGATGCCGATGACGCCGCCCGAATACGTGAGCGGCGCGCCCGAGACGCTGATGGCGCCCTGCGCGAGCGCGTTGCTGAAATACTTGTTCGTGCTGCCCTGCGCGAGGTCGTCGGTGGTGAAGGCGGAAATGTTGCTGATGTATCCCGCATCGTTGGTAAGCGCGGAAACGTTGTCGCCGGACTGGAGCGCGGAGTCCGCGAGCGCGAGCGAGGCGATGGAGCTGCTTGAAAGCGCGAACGTCGTGCTCGAAAGTGTGAGGCCGGTGCCGGCGGTGTACGTCGTGTTCGTATCCGTGAAGGCGTACTGCGGGATGTTGAGCGTGTTGCCGGCGAAGGTTGCCGCGCCGCTCGTGCCCGTGGTAGTCAGCGTGATCGGCGCCTGGTAGTCGGTGCCCGCGACCGCGCTCTGCACGGCGCTCGTGCCATTGCCTTTCAGGAGGCCCGAGAGGGTTGTGGAGCCCGTACCGCCGTGCGCGACGCCGAGCGTGCCCGAAAGCTGGCTCGTCGCGAGCGCGAGATTCGGGAGCGTCGTGATGGATGAGACCGAGGTAGTGCCCGCGAGGTTCGCGATGAAGTTCGCGGTGGCGCGCGCGTCGGTGTAGTACTTGTTCGTCGTGCCTTCGGCGAGCGCGTCGGTCGTCGTGGCGTGGAAATAGCTATAGAACTGGCCGCCGAATGCGGTTGCGTCGAGCTTCGCATTCAGCGCGTTCTGCAGATCCGTCTGGTTCGCGAGCGAGCCCGTGATGTTGCCCCAGGCCGCGCTCGTTATGCCGAGCGACGACGTCGCGACGTACTGCCAGTGGCCGGTCGCGTCGGACAGCAGGAGCTTGTTCGCGCCCGGCGCGGTGCTCGTTCCCGTACCGCCGTTCGCGATGCCGAGGACGCCGCCGAGCGTAAGCGTGCCGGCGCCCGTGACCGGACCGCCGCTGAACGTGAGGCCGGTCGTGCCGCCCGACGCGTTCACGCTCGTCACCGAGCCGCCGCCCGCCGTGGACGAGAGCGTCGTGCCGTCGAACGCGAGGCCCGAGCCGACGATGAGCGAGCGTATCGGATTCGTGCCGTCGCCGAGCAGGATGCCCGAGAGCGACGTAGAGCCCGTGCCGCCGCTCGACACGAGGAGCGGCGCGCCGAGCGTCAGATTCGACGCAAACAGGTTCGTCGTCGTCGCGTTCGTCGTCGTGCTGTTGGTTGCGGTAAGGCCGGCGATAGTCGCGAGCGCCGCGTCGAGCGTATCGAACGAGCCGAGGTCCGCGGTGACATTCGTGCCGCTGAACGTCGAACCGGTGATGGTCGTGCTCGAAATCGTGCCGCCGGTGATGGCGCTGTCGGTTATCGTGCCGTTCGTCACGGAATTCGCGCTGCTTGCGCTGCCGCCGCCCGATGAATTATGGCTCTTGTTCTTATCGAGCTGGTCGAGCACGAACTGGACGACGTCGTTGCGCAGCCCGACAAGCTGATCGCTTGAGAGCGGCGCTGCCTGCGCCAGTTGCGGCGCATACGTGTAGTAGGTCGGGTAGGTATTCACCGTCGTGCCGCCCTGCACGTACGTCGGGCCGGTGTTCGTGACGTTCGTGACGTTCGTCGTCGTGCCTTCATTCACCGCGACGGTCGTTGCCGGCGCCTGCGCGAAGAAATTCGACGGGGAGAATATGCGCGCGATGGCGACCGTCTTCCGGTGGAAGAATTCGTAGAAATTATAGGCTGCGCGTTCGGGTCCTGTGAGCTCGGCTATGGAGCGCCATGCGGCTGCGACGAGCGAGCTGCCGCCCTCGTTCGCGGCGGCGAATGTTCCGGCGAGCGCGCCTGAAGCGGCGTGCGTGGCGCCCTGCGCCGCCACGGCTGTCTTTCCCGCCGCGCCGAGTACGCGGACGGCTGCGCTTTCATGCGGCGCCGGTGCCACGTCGCCTGCGTCCTGTTCGATCTGGTTCGAAGCGTCGGCAACGACCGGTTCAGCCGAAAGCCTGCCAACGGCAAGCGCGCGGAGTGCGGTGCCCGTGCGCGCCGCCAGGGCTCCGTTTTGAGCCATGAAATCGCTTGAATGGCCCGAAAATGCATAGACGCTGCGCACGTACGCGTTCTGGGCGGACGGCAGTACGTCCGCTGCGGCAGTCGCCAGCGCATCACCGGTGCGGGCGAATGCGACGATGGTCGCCGGCGCGATGTCGGGAGCGGCGTCCGCATATGCGTACGTCGCGTGCGCATACATACCGAGTACTGCGTTCGTCGCGCGCGGCAGCGCGGTACCGAACGCGATTTCCGCGCGCACGATGCGCGCCGGAACGGATGCGATTGCATCGCTCGCGATGCCGCCCTGCGCGTATGCGGCCGCGCCCGCATCATTCACGAGCGCGACATATGCCGGGAGCGAGCGAGCCGCGAGTCCGTATGCGGATTCCCCGGCGGCGAGGTACGCGTTTTCAAGCGCGGCCGGGATCGAGCGGATCGAATCGATCGGATGGTCCGCGAACGCCGCCGCCGCGCTCGATGCGCCGGCAACGAACGATGATGAATCTTCCGCGCCGGCATCAGCCGCGCGCGCGCGGTCATTCGCCGCAACCGCGCGGGGCTCACTCGCATGCGCGGAAACCGCGGCAAGCGCGACCGGCACCGATGCGACGCGCACGTCGATCGCCCGCTCCGGCATCGCGTCCGCGATCGCAGCGCCTGCGCGCGCCGAAGCGATGCGTTCGCTCTCCGATGCGTCATTGATACGCGCCGCGACATCAGCGGCGTAGTCCTGCGCGATCATGCGCGCTCCGTTTGCCGCGGCCGAAGCGACATCATTCGCGCGCGTGAGCGCCTGCTGCGGCAGCCCAAGCGCGGCGGCAGACGCGCTCGACGCGACGACGAGGAAGGAGAGCGCGATCGACGGCATAGGGCCGCGGGCCAGCGCGCCGAGGATTTCCCGGACGGCGCGCGTATTGAGCGGAGCCGTACGCGGATCCTTGACCGAATCAGCTATGCGTGCGGTTGACGCTCCTTCAGGAACGATGGATGGAATTTTGCGCGGCGGCGCTTCATACCCGCGAGCCTGGACGTATTCCCGTTCGCGTTCGCGCGCGAGCGAGCGCGAGAGTTCCTCCTTCCGGATATCCTGCGTGCGCATGAACGCCTCGAGCGACGCGCGATGAACGAGCCAGGTGCGTCCGACCTGTACGCCTTCGATTTTTCCGGCGCGTGCGAGACGCGACAAGTAGTCGGAACTGTAGCCCGAAATTTCTGACGCGACCTTCGTCGACAGGAGATTTTTTTCGAGGAGAGGTTCCATGTCGGATGAACGATTTATCTATAGTTTACAAGCTATTCCGGCTAATGACGTCAAAAAATATGTGGATAAGACTCATCATTCGTTCATGAATATTTTCTATTCGCATGTTGCAAAAATATTTTTCCGCAATAGCGGAAAATTGCGGATTTTTGTCCGCAGATTCGATCAAAGATGCTGTTCGTTTCGCTCCGACGGGCGTCGGATATTTGCCTGTGAAAAATTGAAATCACAGCCGTTTTAGATGCGCGATTGTATAAGTCAACAAAATACTAGCGATTCCGGACGAAAAATTGCCTCGGGGCGGCTCTTTCGAGATACTTTTTGAAAATTTTGCCGGACGTATGCGCCTATCGTGCTCTATGACGAAGAATTTTGGCAAAAAAACCGATACGCTTGCATCAAGCTTCGCATTTTCCCCCTCGCTATCTGGTCCTTTTGCTTGATTGCCTAAAGCAAACAGGACCGGCGCTATATGCCAGTCCTGTCCTGCGCGCCCTATATCTCTTTTACCCGAGATAAGAAATCTATATTTTATAAAGATTATTTCTCGTATGTATGAATACCCGCGACAGCATCAAAGGCTGCCGGCGGAAGGTAGTGCAGATATCCATCCAATATTCCGCTACCGATCAGCGTGATGAGCATAGCTGCTATGGATATGAACGCAGCCGCAGCATAGACGGATCGGTAGCCCTTTCGCTTGCGGCGCACGCGCTTCTCGCGAATGATCACTCCTTCGGGGACGGCGTCCGCAACCGGTTCGTTCATGCGCACGCGCGGCTTAACGTGTATGCGCTCTATCGGCACCCTCACCGGCTCAGGCTCCAGGGGCGCCTCATCCCTTTCCGGTATCTCTTCCGATTCTGGAACGGTCCCGGAAGCCTCTGCAGGCTCTTCTACGGTCTGATATGACGTCGCATTGGCTTCCAAAGCCTCATATTCACGCGTCTCGGACTGTTCTTCTTCCGTAGGAGCGGGCAGCTCGCGGCGCGCGAACCAGTCCTTCCATGCAGACTGCAAGTCCGCGAGGGGCGTCTGGGCCGAATCACTCTCGTCAACGGTCGTATGCGACTCCGAAAGCGCCTCGGATGCCATTTCAAAGGCGTTTACGCTCGGTTTTTCAAATATGGGGATGGCTTTAGCCTCCGACGGCTCGGCTTCATAGCGAAGCGTTGCCCACGTATCGACTATAGACGGCTTTTTAGGAGCCTCCGGCTCTGATACCGCCGTTTCGGAGCCAAAACGGTGCTCGCGCAGCGATGTCTCGAGCACGTACCATGCGCGCCCTACCAAGCGGGCCTCCACACGCCCCTCGCGGCACATCTGCCCGATATAATCCTTGGCGTAGCCGGTTATTTCTGCTGCGCGTTTGGACGAGACGTATGTTTTCCCGTCGATAGTAAGTTCATTCATACAAGCAGTATAAGCTTTTCTTTTCTTGTTTGCTCTAGCTTATGCACAGCAGCTATGAAAAATCCGTACGCTGGAATATCTCCGCGTACGGCTAGCGTTTCAGCTCTTTGACGAGCAGCTCCTTGAGCTTTCCCGGGTTTCCGGCACCCTTGGTGGCCTTCATCGCCTGCCCCACGAGGAACTGGAGCGAGGCTTCCTTGCCGGCGCGATATTCGTCTGCAGGCCCCTGGTGGGCGGCTATGACGCCCTGTACGGCTTTCAGAAGCGCCTCTTCGTCATGGACCTGGATCAGTCCCTTGCTATCGGCTATGGCCGCCGGGTCGCCTCCCTGCGCGTACATCTCGCGCAGGACGTCCTTGGCCCCGCGGGACGAAAGGTCGCCGGCCTTGATCATCTGAAGCAGCTTCAGGAATGATACGGCGTCGATGTGCTCCCGGCTTCCGGAAACACTAGCATCTGTAACGAATCCGACGATATCGGACGCGATGTAGTTGCCCGCGAGGCGGATTATTTCCGCGTCGCCCTGCGCGCCGCTTACGACGCCCTCAAAGAGCATCGCCATGAATGGATCGGCGAGGAACATCTCGACCGTGTCGTCTTTGAGCCCGAGCGCGCCGTAGCGCGCGCGGCGCGCCCACGGCAATTCAGGGAGCGTCGCGACGACCGCCGCTGGCGCAAACTCGGGATCATCCGCGAGCTTCAGCTTCGGGATGTCAGGCTCCGGGAAGTAACGGTAGTCCGCGCTGCCTTCCTTGAATCGCTGATGGAAGGTCTGCTGCTTCCCCTCGTCCCAGCCGCGCGTCTCCTGCACGAGCGCCTCGCCGTTCTCAAGGGCCGCGATCTGGCGGTCGATCTCGTATGCTATAGCTAGTTCGACCGAGCGGAACGAGTTGAGGTTCTTGACTTCGACTTTCGTACCGAGCGTTTCGTCTTTGGATACCGAGATGTTCGCCTCGATGCGCATCTCGCCTTTCTCGAGATTCGCATGCGACGCGCCGAGCGTGCGCAGCAGGAGCTGCAGTTCGCGGGCGAACTTCCCCGCCGTCTCGGCGTCATGGATGACCGGTTCGGTAACGAGCTCCATAAGCGGGACGCCGGCGCGGTTGAAGTCGACGAGGCTCGCATCTTTCCCGTGCGACGAACGGGCAGTATCTTCTTCGAGGTGTATGCGCGTAATAGCGACGCCCGCGAGCGCGCCGCCCGCGACGAGCGGATACGCGTACTGGCTGATCTGATATCCCTTCGGGATGTCCGGATAGAAATAGCTTTTGCGGTCGAACTCGCTGTAATCAGCGAGCGTTGCGCCCACCGCGCTCCCCACGCGCAGTACGTGCTTCACCGCGCTCTTGTTGACCGTCGGCAGCGTTCCGGGGTGCGCAAGACAGACCGGGCACACGTTCGTATTCGCGCGCGTCTCATCCGGATCGTTCGCGGAGTCGCAGAACATCTTGGTCCGCGTCGTGAGCTCCGCATGGACTTCAAGGCCAATAGTCGGGCGATAGGTCATGTATAGCCCCAGCTTAGGGGGTGCGGCGGCGGGCTGCAAGCTCCGAAACCTAGTCTGCGAGCATCCTGGTGAGCCGATCTGAGAACGCTTTCAGAAGGTCGTCATCCGCTATCGAGACGAGGATGGCCTCGGTGCCGGCAGCTGCAGAGAGCTTCTTGAGGGCTGCTGCCCGTTCCCCTTCCGGGATGAGATCGGCTTTCGAGAGCACGACGAGCTCGGGCTTCTCGGCCAGACCGCGTCCGAACGTCCGCAGCTCGTCCATGACCTTCCTATAGGCCTCGGACGGGTCATCTTGTTCAGCCGAGACGAGATGTACAAGTATCTTCGTGCGTTCTATATGCTTCAGGAACTTCGAGCCGAGGCCTTTGCCGGCGGAAGCGCCCTCGATGAGGCCCGGGATATCGGCGAGTATATGACCATAAAAGTCGCCGAGATGCGGATCGAGCGTGGTGAAAGGATATGCCCCGACCTTGGACTGGGCGCGGGTCAGCGCGTTGAGAAGCGAGGACTTGCCCGCGTTCGGGAAGCCGATGAGGCCGGCTTCGGCGATGAGCTTCAGCGTGAAAAAGATATCCCCACCCTCCCCCGGCTTGCCGTCGGTCTGGCTGAACGGATTCTGATTCGTGGACCCCTTGAAGCGGGCATT
>DASVLW010000004.1:0-12209 GCA_036384675.1 Minisyncoccota bacterium | reverse complement strand
CTGGCAGCGGCGCGCGGAATTGGAGAAGCTCACAAACGAGGAGCTCTGCGCGCGCATCCTCGCCAGGGACCCGCGCCGCGCGGCGGAGCTCGACCCAAAAAACCCGCGCCGGCTCGTGCGCGCCCTCGAGATAATAGAGCGGTATGGAAAAGTACCGGAACGTCCAAAAGATGCGGCTGCCGTGCCCTATGCCGTCGAATGGATAGTTCTCGACCCGTCGAAGGAGCTCCTGCAGGCGCGGCTCGATGCGCGCGAAGAGACCAAGTTCCCCCGCGGCCTTATGGAGGAAGTGCGCCGCGTGCGCGAAGAAGTCGGCGATGCGCGGCTCAATGAGCTCGGCCTCGAGTACCGCATCGTCGGCGAATATCTGCGCGGCGAGCGCACCGAGGAATCGCTGCTGCCGATACTATCTATAAAGCTCTGGCAGTACGCGCGCCGGCAAAAGGCATGGCTGCGCAAGCTCGCAGCCGAAAGCCGGCTCTAGTTGCAGCCGCACTCCTTGCCTTCGCTTAAGTGCAAATGATTGCCTTCGAAGTAGACGAAGTCTGCTCCGCATGCGTTCGCGGCGGCCTGAAGCGCGGCATTATTCTGCTCATCGCCGAAATCAGCCGCGTATGATTTCCCGATGCAGGACGTGCCGCCGTAATGGCACGAGTTCTTCGCATGCGCACAGCCGTTTGCCGCGCATTGCGCGAACGTCGCCTGGCCGCTCGTAATCTTGCTGTCCGATATCGAAGAAATGCGTCCGACCCCAGCCGGGAGTTTCCCTGACATGCAGGAAAGAAGCGAGGAAAGAGCACCCGACTCGTCTCCTACCTGGGCCTGTATGCCCGGGTCGTACGTATAGCCGCCGTTGCCGGTACCGGTAGTGGCGGTCGACGTTGACGCTCCGTAGCCGGTCGTCGTGGAGCCGGTGGGCTTGATGTTGAGGTCGCTGGTAATATCGCTCGCGGTCGGCAGGCAGTTGCTGCCGATGCCGAGCTTGCTCGTGGCGCTTTCGACGCCGGAACCGGTCAACACGTTCAGAAGGGTGTTCACGATGAGCCACGCACCGAGCGCTATCACCAAGCCGACCACGGCGTTGAGCAGCATGTTCCTTCCCTGCGTGCGATTCTCGCTGTTGAGCGGATTCGTGACCCAGAGGAATCCCGCATACGCGAGTGCGGCGACCGAAGCGAGCACGCCGATGCCGATGGCGAGGTCGAGCAGGTTCCCGATGACCTGAAGCACGCAGCCCCAGCCCGCGCCCGCGCCACAGTTGCAGGCGGCCGGAACGATGGAGAATCCGGCCGAAAGCGAGCTGACGGCATGCGCAAAATGCGGCGCGCTAAGCGCAAGCGTGAGCACGAAAAACGGCAGCGCGCGCAGCAGGTTGGTTTTCATTGCGGCAGAGGCGTCGCGCCGGGGCAGAAGCTGAAACCGAGGTTCTTGCCGCTGTATGCGTCATTCACGCCCGGACCTGCAGCAATGACGTAATTCAGCCGACACATATCGGCTTCTGATATGCCGAGCCGCGTCATTAAATCCTGTTCTGCGGTGATGCGGTATTGTCCCAGCGGTTCCTGATATAGCGCAATGCCGAAGCTCTGGTCGCGCGCCGTATAGTCTATTTCGTATGGAGGATTGGGCGCGGATGGGTCGCTCGTACCGACAAGGATATCGTATCCTGGCGTGTTGTACGGGCCATGTATGACACCGGGATCATCGAGGAAATCGCGTGTCGTAATAGGCTGCCCTCCGTCGTTTGACACTACAGTCGTACCAGTGTTCGCCAGATTATTGCCCTGGCCGTTTCCAGAATTCGCCCCGCCCTCGGGGAACAAGGGCGTCGAAGTACCCGTCTGCTGTCCGCCAGTCGAAGGTCCTGGCGATAGGAAGAACCACAGGCCGCCAGCAATAATAACGACAGCGGCGATGATGAGTGCGACGAGGGCGGTGCGGTTCATACGCGTACCATAAGTATATCAGCCGCCGCAATTCTGCTGCGCGGCGGTTCCCCAATTCTTCGAACCGCCATGGTTCTGATAGAGATCCTGCGCAACCTGGGCGCTGCACTTTGCGTTGCTGGCCGCGGTAACGCAGGTGTTATAGAGATTTTGATTAACTAAATGCGTGCTGTGATTTGAAGCGGTATAGGCGCCGCCGGTGAATGCCGCAGTGCAGTTGAGGGGCGCATTATTTACTGCCGCTTCGCATGCTGGATACTGGCTCAGGTTATTCGCCGATATGTTCACCTGGAACATGCCGATAGAGACCGAAGGGCCCGCGCCGTTATCAGACAAGTCCGTTCCGCTTTTGGCGCCGAGCGCGCACGACGCGTCTTCGGTCTTCGTGATGCAGGACATCGTCGATGTGATGCTCGAATCCATGCCGTTGAGCGCGAGCGCGTCCGGCGTGCATTCGCCGCGCACGTTCGGCGCGCCGTTCACGGGCGTACCGCTATACCCTACGGTCGAACCTGAAGAGTTATTACTAACATTGAGATCGCTGGTAATGTCTGATGCGGTCGGCAGGCAGTTGCTGCCGATGCCGAGCTTGCTCGTGGCGCTTTCGACGCCTGAGCCCGTAAGGACCGTGAGCAACGTATTGACGATGAGCCATGCGCCGAGCGCGATGACGAGTCCGATGACGGCATTCATGAGCATCGTCCGTCCCTGCGTGCGGTTCTCGCTGTTGAGCGGGTTCGTGACCCAGAGGAATCCCGCATACGCGAGCGCGGCGACCGAGGCGAGCACCCCGATGCCTATCGCCAGATTCAGCAGATTGCCGATGACCAGCAGTACGCACCCCCAGCCGGCACCCGCGCCGCAATTGCAGGCGTCGGGTACGATGGAGAATCCGGTCGAGAGCGAACTGACATCGGCGGACGCGAGGTGCGGCACGCCAAGCGCGATCATAGCGAGGAAGAGCGGCAACCACGCCGCGAGCCGTCTCATGCCCCTAGTGTATCGCACCGGCATCTTCGGGGACGCCTTTCCCCACAGCCGTCCATCTGTTACCCTGCCTGAACGGGTCCATCGTATAATGGTAGTACAACGGCCTCCAAATCCGTTAGCGTAGGTCCGATTCCTACTGGGCCCGCAAAGACAGAAACGTCCCGCCTGCGCGGGACTTTCTGCTTTGCGGGAGCCGCAGCGATGTTCGGCGAGCACGCCGAACTGCGCGGTGGGGTCGCGGCCGAGCTGAGTGACGACGAGGCGAGAGCGGTGACCGCAAAGATTTTCGGCAGAAAACTATATCGCGGCAAGCGCTACGCGTATTCCTTCCGCAATCGTTCCTGCCATCCCTGGTACGTTTCATTCTGCACCGCATGGACGAGCCGCGGATGTCGCGCATGGAATGCCTCTACTGGTTCACCGAGGACGCGTTGCGCCTGCTGCTTGAAGTATTCGGACGCATGATCTCTGAAAGCCGACTTGTTCTTGACCATCCAATACTCGCGATCGATAAGGCCATCCGAAACCATCGTCATATATTCCTGAAGCGTGGTGACCTTCGCCGCCAGTACTTGATCGGTTTTGCAGCGTTCGATGAAATCAGGATCGCCGCTGGCAAGCTTTTGATACACGGTCGCCTTATCCTCCATCGCGTTGGTCATGCCGTACCCAATCGCGTAGCCCGGTACCGCGTTATCGTGGTTGAGCAAAGAAGGTCCTCCGCCTTGGCCAAACATCGCGACCCACGCGTCATTGTCGAATCGGTCGATGGAATGGAAGAATTCGTGGGTGAACGTTTCGCGAACGGTTTCTGCGGTGTCCCATCCAAAGGTATGGAACTGATCCGCCAGCTTCCCGCCGACGTCTACGATGATATCTTCTTTGCTGCCTGCTCCGCGCTGGCCGGTAACGCCCTCAATGCTCATATCGAGTGTATCCTTCTGGCCATTGAGATAGAGCGCGTTCCGCAACGTTACCGACCGGGGTCCGATATCGAAAAGGACCTTCGGATATGTGGCGAGCTCCGCATCCACCTGCTCGAGCGCTTGCACGCGTTCGGCGAGCCACGTGTCTTTCGTCGAAGACACATCTTTCCAGAGCGTGTCATCGAAATGGACGGAGATGCCGTACGACTCTTGTATATTGAGCGCAAGCTCATCGCTGCGCGCGATAAGTCCTTTTTCGTCCAGCATCCCTTCCGCGGCATCAAGCAGCGTCGGGCCGCCGACTATGCCCGTTACCGTAGCAGCTGCGCCTAATGCACCCGCGGCGTTGAGAAACGTCCGGCGCGAGACATCGCGCCGGACGTTTTCTTCTTCCGATGAAGATTCTTTGGAGCTTCTTTTAGCGCCAGACGAACCTTCGAAGCTCATGGCTTATTTCTTCGCCTCCTTGAAGACGACGCGCTTCCTGAGCGTGGGGTCGAACTTCGTAAGCTCGATCTTGCGCTCGACTTTCTTCTTGTTCTTGCGCGTGAAATAGACGTAGTCGGACTTCGTCGACTTCAGCTTTATGAGTTGATCCTGCGACATGAGCCTACTGTACCAGCCTTAGGGTTATGGCGCAAATGGGCCGTTCTAGGCCGTCTGGGCAGCCGGCGCGGCCTCCGTCGCGCGTACGCGCGCCGCTTTCTTCTTCACGTCGAAGTGCGGCGCATCCCCCTTCATGGTCACGGACACCTGCCCGCCTTCCATGATGCCCTGCCCGACCATCATGCCCGCGATTGGCGTGAGTATCTTGTCCTGGATGACGCGCTTCAAAGGCCGCGCGCCGTACTGCGGGTCATAGCCTTTCTCCGCGAGCCATGCGCGCACTTCGGGAGAAAGCGTGAGCGTGATGCGCTTTCCTGCCAGGCGCTCCACGACTTCCGCGACCTGCTTCTCGACGATATCCGCGAGGACGTCTTTGGAAAGCACGTCGAACATGACGATGTCGTCGAGGCGGTTGAGGAATTCCGGGCGGAAGTGGTCTTTCAGGGAGCCCATGACCTTTTCCTTCACCTGCTCGAACTGCGCGGCGTCTCCCGCAGAACCCTGGCCGAAGCCGATGGACGCCATGCGGTCGATGTATTCGGCTCCGACGTTGCTCGTCAGGATGATGATGGTGTTCTTGAAATTGACCTTGCGGCCCTTGCCGTCGGTCAGGTGGCCCGAGTCGAGCACCTGCAGCAGGATATTGAAGACTTCCGGATGCGCCTTCTCTATCTCGTCGAACAGCACGACGGCGTACGGACGGTGGCGGATGCGCTCGGTGAGCGAGCCCGCTTCGTCGTATCCCACGTAGCCCGGCGGCGCGCCCACAAGCTTCGAGACGGAATGCTTCTCCATGAATTCCGACATGTCGACGCGCACCAGCGCGTCGCTGTCGTTGAACATGAATTCCGCGAGCTTGCGCGAGAGCTCCGTCTTGCCGACGCCCGTCGGACCGAGGAACATGAACGAGCCGATGGGGCGGTTCGGGTCCGAGATGCCCACGCGCGAACGCTTCACCGCGCTCGAAATTATCTCGACCGCCTTGTCCTGCCCGATGACCGAGGCGCGCAGCGCCTCTTCCATGCGGGCGAGCTTCGCGGCTTCTTCCTCCAGCATCTTCACGACCGGCACGCCCGTCCAGCGGCTCACCACGCTCGCGATCTCGGCCTCGGTGACTTCCTCGTGCAGGATGCGGCGTGATTTCTGGAGCGTCTTGAGGCGCTTCATCTTCATCTCGATATCGCGCTGCAGGTGCGGCAGTTTGCCATACCGGATTTCCGCGGCAGTTCCGAGGTCGGCAGAGGCTTCCGCTGCGTCCGCCTGCTGCTTCAGCTTATCGAGCTCTTTCTTGCTCGAGCGGATGCCGTCGAGGACTTCCTTCTCGTTCTTCCATTTCAAATCGAGCTCGGACGTCTTCTCGCGCAAGTCGGCAATCTCTTCATCGATGGCCTTCACGCGGTCTTTCATCTCCCGCGCGTTCTCGCGTTCGGTGCCCTGCGCCTCCGCATCTTTCTGCACCGCCTGGCGCTCTATCTCGAGCCGGCGGATCTTTCGGTCTGTTTCTTCAAGCTCCGGCGGCTTGTTCTCGAGCGCGATGCGCAAACCCGCAGCGGCCTCGTCGATGAGGTCGATGGCTTTGTCCGGCAGGAAACGGTCGCTGATGTAGCGGCTCGAAAGCTCGACCGCCGAGACGATGGCGCCGTCGGTGACGCGCACGCCGTGGAAGAGCTCGTATTTGTCGCGCAGGCCGCGCAGGATGGCGATCGCGTCCTCGACCGTCGGTTCTTCGACGTACACCGGCTGGAAGCGGCGCGTAAGAGCCGTGTCCTTCTCGATGTACTTCTGGTATTCCTTCAGGGTCGTCGCGCCGATGACGCGGATCTCGCCGCGCGCGAGCGCGGGCTTCAGCATGTTGCTCGCATCCATCGCGCCTTCGGCGGCGCCCGCCCCCACGAGCGTGTGCAGCTCGTCGACGAAGAGGATGACTTTCCCTTCCGCCTTCTCGACTTCCTTCATGACGTTCTTCATGCGCTCCTCGAATTCGCCGCGATACTTGGTTCCGGCGATCAGGAGGCCCAGGTCGAGCGACAGCAATTCCTTGTTCTTGAGCGACTCGGGCACGTCGCCGGCCGCAATGCGCGCGGCGAGGCCTTCCGCGATGGCGGTCTTGCCGACGCCCGCCTCGCCGATGAGGACAGGGTTGTTCTTCGTACGGCGCGAGAGTATCTGGATGACGCGGTGAATTTCCTGATCGCGGCCGATGACGGGATCGAGCGCGTTCTCCTGCGCGAGTCGCGTCAGGTTGCGGGTGTATTTCGCGAGCGCGCGGAAGCGCTTGGGCTCGGTCGACTGGCCGTCCTTGGACGCTTTCAATTCCTTGAGCACGGAGAGGACGGTCTCGTGGTCTATCTTGAAGCGCGAGAGCACGTCGCCGGCCGGTCCCGGGTGCTCGAGCACCGCGACGAACAGGTGTTCGGTGCCGACGAACTGATCGTTCATGCGCGCGGCGATCTTGCCCGATGATTCGAGCGCCTGCGCGAGGTCGGGCGTCAGGTAGAGCTGGTAGGACGGCGAAAGGACGCTGGCAGACTCCGGCGCCTCGAGCATCTCGAGCAGCGTGTCCGCAAGCAGCATGGTATCTACGTCCATGCGGTCGAGCATCGAAAATACCAGGCTTTCTTCCTGGTGTATGAGCGCCGTCAGCAGGTGCAGCGGCGACACGTGGTTCTGCCCGCGCTCGATGGCGAGCTCGTGAGCCTTGCGGATGGCTTCTTTCGCTTTGGTCGTGAAATTCTTGAATGGCGGCATATAGAAAAGGGGTTACGGCATCGCGCTGCGCGAGCCCAGCCGCGATACTTCCTCTATTCTATCACTACGAGCCGGAAGCGGTAGAGGTTGCAGAAAGCAGGGCCGCAATGCTATCCGCGCCGATGAACATGCCGTCCGCGCTGCCGCTGCGGATACCCACGAGACCGCCCGAAAGGGACACGGCGGCGGAGCCTGCCGGCACGTCCGGAAGGGTCGTCGTGATGCCGTCCGCGGAAACCTTGGAGATGATGCCCGTGACCGCGCTGCCGTCGGCGGTAAGCGCGATGACCGCCTGGCCCTGCTTCAGGCCGTTCGGCGCAAGCAGCGCGGGGGAAACGGCCGACGGGAGCACGGCGTCATCCGCGAAGCCGTATACGACGAGCGCCGAATCCTGCTTCGATATGGAGACCGGGACGGACGTGCCGTCGGAGAACGCTGCGGTGGCCTGCGCCGGCAGGCGCTCGGCGCTCGCAGTCACGACGGCGCGCGCCTTCGGGAGATAGACGCCGAGCGCGAGCGGCTTCCCGTCATCGTCCGCGATGGTCACGGTGCGCGCTTTTTCCGCGCTTATCGCGGCGACGAGCTGGTCTTCTTCGCTCGGCTGACTATCCTGCGGCTGCGTGACGGTCTGCGTCGGGATGTCTATCGCAGGCGCCACGGTCTCGACGGTGTGCTCGACGATGCGGTTTACCGACTGCAGGACGGTCGGCGGCGCCTTATCGAGAAGGGACACCGTCACGATGCCCGTGGCGATAGCCATGACGAAGTTCACCAAGAGCGTGAGCAGCAGGAGCTGGGAATTCGAGAGGTCGTCGATATTCATATAAGTATGAGAAGTATAGCGCGGGTTCAGGCGTTGTTCGAGTCCAGGAACTGCACACTGCGGATGAGCGCCCGAACGAAGCGACGCAGGTCGCGTTCCCGCACGGACGGCCCCCATGAGATGCGCAGCGTCGATTTCGCGCGCGCGGCGTCGCCCGTAAGCGCCAGCACCGCGCGGGAACCCTGCCCGCTGTCGCTTTCGCAGGCGGACTTCGTTGAAACGGCGAACCCGGCTTCGTCGAGAAGCGCGACGAGGTAGTCCGTGTCGCGGCCAGGAAGCGAGATGTTCAGGATGTGCGGAACGCCGTCCGCGCCTTCGTTTATAAGCGAATCAGGAATCGCCGTACGGATATCCGTTACGAGCTCCAGCCGCGCGCTTCGCGCGCGGCGAGCGAACGCTTCCCTGCCTGCGCTCGCCGCGGCGAGCGCAGCGGCGAAAGCCGCCGCATGAGCGACCGCCGGCGTGCCCGGCCGCACGCCGCGCTCCTGACCGCCGCCATGCGTAATGGCGTCGAGCGCGACCAAGCGCGGCGCGGCCAGGATGCCGGCGCCGCGCATGCCGCCGATCTTCTGCGCATCGAGCGTGATGAGGTCGCCCGCGAGCCGCGTGCGTTCAGGCAGCTCGGTCCAGGGAGCCTGGCTCGCATCTACGTGCAGGTATATGCGCCCGTTCGTTCCGGTACGGGCGCCGTCGAGAGCATGAAGCACTTCGCGTACATTCCAAAGCGTGCCGGTCTCCCCGCAGGCGAAATCCATCGACACGAGTATCGTTTCAGGCCGAAGCATGCGCTTCAGCGCGCTGATGCCGATCTTGCCGTCTATTACCGGCAGCGGTTCGGCGTCAGCGGCATGCCCTGCCGCGCGCATCGTCTCGACGACCGACGCATGCGCGCTTGGAAGATACAGCAGATGCGGGCGAACGCCCGGCCGGGCGCGAAGCGCGGCCGCAAGCACGCCCTGTATCGCGATATTGTTGGACTCGGTCGCGCCGCTCGTGAACACGATGTCGTCGGGCTTCATCATCATTTCCCGCGCGACGGCAGTGCGCGCGGATTCGAGAATTTCCTTCGCCGCGCGGCCTTCGGCGTGCGGGGATGACGGATTGCCGTATGCGGCAAGCGCGCGCATATGCGCGCGCGCCGCCGCCGCGGTCACCGGAGCCGCTGCCGCCCAGTCGAGATAAGTGCGCTTTTTCGCGAACATATCCGCACTATACAGGAAGTCGGAGCTCGCGCTCCCGGCGCCGCACATTGCAAATAGGCCATTTTCATGATGAAATAGCAGCACTATGGCTCGAAGCACCCGCCCGCCTATCGTCGCCGTCATGGGCCACATCGACCACGGAAAGTCGTCGCTCCTCGACTATATCCGCAAGACGAACGTGACCGCGCGCGAAGCGGGCGGCATCACGCAGCACGTGTCGGCATACGAAGCGGAGCACGAGCACGAAGGCGCGCTGCGCAAGATAACGTTCCTCGATACGCCCGGACACGAAGCCTTCCGCGCGCTTCGCGCGCGCGGCGCAGCCGCGGCGGATGTCGCGATACTCGTCGTCGCCGCGGACGAAGGCGTGAAGCCGCAGACGCTCGAAGCGCTCGAAGCGATCACCGAAGCGCAGACGCCGTTCGTCGTCGCGCTCACGAAGATGGACAAGAACGGCGCGGATCCCGAGCGGGCGAAGAATTCTCTTCTGGAGAACGGCGTATACCTGGAAGGCCTCGGCGGCGAAGTCCCGTACGCTGCCGTTTCTTCCAAGTCAGGCGCGGGCGTGCCGGAGCTCCTCGACCTCGTGCTCCTGACCGCCGACCTTGCGGAACTGACCGCCGACCCGGCGCTGCCGGCGAGCGGATTCGTGCTCGAATCCTCGCAGGATCCGCGTCAGGGCCTCTCCGCGACGCTTATCGTGAAGGACGGCACGCTCGCCACGGGCTCATACGTGGTCACCGGAACGACGCTTGCACCCGTGCGTTTCATCGAGAATTTCGCCGGCAAGCGCATTACCGAAGCCCTGCCGTCCCAGCCCGCGCGCATTTCGGGATTCTCGGAACTGCCGCCATCGGGTACGCCGTTCACGGCATACAAGAACAAGAAGGAAGCGGAAGCCGCAATCGCGGCGGCGAAAGCGCTCCTTGATACCGCAGCGGCCAGCCAGACCGAAATGGAAGAAGGCAAGGCCGTGCTGCCGCTCGTCATCAAGAGCGACGTTACCGGCAGCCTCGAAGCCATCAAGCACGAGCTCAGGAAGCTCTCGCACGACGGCGCGCAGATACGGATACTGTCCGCGGGCATCGGGCGCGTCGGCGAAGCCGACGTGAAGACCGCTATCGCCGCGGGCGGACGCATCATCGCGTTCACCGTCGATGTCGATGCGCCGGCGCGCGACCTCGCTGAGCGCTCCGGCGTTCCTATCGAGTCGTTCTCTATCATCTACGACCTCGGGAAGCGTGTGTCCGACCTGCTCGAGGAGACCGCGCCCAAAGTCGCGCGCGACGAAGTGCTGGGCGAAGCGAAGGTTCTGAAAGTATTCAGCGCAGGCAACACGAAGCAGGTGCTCGGTGCGCGGCTCGAGTCCGGCGCGTTTGCGGTAGGCGTGCAGGTGAAGATAACGCGCGGCGGCGAAGAGCTCGGCCGCGGGAAGATCACGAACCTGCAGCAGGCGCGCGCGGACGTCGACGAGATACGCGTCGAAGGCGACTTCGGCCTCCAGATAGAAGCGCGCGCCGACCTCGCGTATGGCGACCAGCTGACGGCGTTCCGCCGCGTCGAATCGAAATAGCATGCCGCATCACCCCGAACAGGCGGCCGAACTGCTCGCGCACGCCGCGGCGACGTACCTGGCGCGCGAAGCGGGACGCGGCACGCTCATTACGGCGACACGCGCCATCCTGTCGTCAGACGGCAAGAACGGCGCGGTGTTCGTGAGCGTGTTCCCCGTCGAAGAAGCCGTTCATGCGATGGCGTTCCTTGCGCGGCATCGCGACCTCTTCCGCGATTACCTGAAGAAGGAAACACGCCTCCCCCGCATCCCGCACGTCCGTTTCCAGCTCGACCCGGACGTGCACGGCAAGGATGCGCCCGGGGCGGCGGCAGTGTAGTGTAGAATCGAAGACACCGGCCCGGTGGCGAAGTGGTAACGCAGCGGTTTGCAAAACCGCGACGCGCGGGTTCAATTCCCGCCCGGGCCTCTTGAGTCCTCGAAAAGAGGCCCGGGAGCATGGCGCCTGCGCGCCATGCACCGGGAATTGAAAGGCGCAGCCATATCCAGTTCAGCAGAACTGGATGGCGAGCCGGGGTCGCGAAAATCCGGGAGCGACGGCGAGCGGATTATTCGTGACCAACCCCGTCCATGGTGACCAACCCCCTCCCATATCCAAATCTCGTGTACAGTATCCATACGCCGGGGTGGCGTAATGGTAGCCGCACAGGACTTAAAATCCTGAGAGAGCCTAAAAACTTTCGTGTGAGTTCGAGTCTCACCCCCGGCACAAAGGCCTCCGAACATTTGTGCGCCTACCTGGGCTCGAACCAGGGACCGTCTCCTTAAGAGGGAGCTGCTCTACCAACTGAGCTATAGGCGCAACGAAAATCATAGTAGCAGACGTTCGCTCTTTTACAATTGTCTCCGCCAGGTGATATCTTCGGGGTATGGGCGAGTAGCGTAATTGGTAGCCGCGCCAGCCTTAGGAGCTGGTTCCGCAAGGAGTGGAGGTTCGAGTCCTCTCTCGCCCACAAAACGGTGGGGCCGAGAACATGCGTAAGTCCGCGAGCGCATGATTCGTGGCCGAGCCTCTCTCGCCCACAGCGTTTAAAATAGCAAGCATTCAGGCCGCCATTTGGCGGCCTGAATGCTTGCTTCCCCGCCCATTTCTATACTTGACTTTCCATATAAATAAGAGTATAATGGTACCAGTACTAAAAACCCTGTACATTGCCAAGGAAAGGGCAAACAAATGGCCGTACCTCATGTTAATCGAATCAAGTGGTGGCAGGCAAAACTCATCGCCCTTGCGGCGTGGAATATCCCCGCCGCGATCCTCTTCGTCATCGGAACACGCTACAGCTTAGCTGCGGCATACTACCTCCTGTGCGCGTGGTATGCCATCGCGTTCGTGTGGGGGTTCCGGATCATCAGCCCCGCAAACTGGGCAGGGGTCAACCGTATGGGACGATT
>DASVLW010000003.1:0-2105 GCA_036384675.1 Minisyncoccota bacterium | reverse complement strand
CGATGTCGCCATGCCGACGCTCGCGCTGTTGATATCGGGCGGCCACACGGAGCTGGTTTTGATGGAGCCCTGGCTTTCGTACCGGCTTATCGGGCAGACGCGCGACGACGCCGTCGGCGAAGCCTTCGACAAGGTCGCGCGCATGCTCAGCCTGCCCTACCCGGGCGGCCCCGAGATATCAAAGCTCGCTGAAGCCGCGCGCAACGAACCGGACGATTTCACGGCCGGCATCGATTTGCCCCGCCCGATGATGAACGACGGTTCCTGCGACTTCTCGTTCGCGGGGCTCAAGACCGCCGTACTGTATCTCATTAAAAAGTATCCCGATATAAGCGACGAAGACCGCAAGCGATTCGCCGTCGCGTTCGAAGACGCCGCCGCCGACGTCTTGTCGGAGAAGACCTCGCGCGCGCTCGAAGAGACTGGCGCCGAAACGCTCGTGCTCGGCGGCGGCGTATCCGCGAACACGCACATTCGCCGCGTTTTTAGTGAAAAACTCGAGTCCGAACACCCGCATGTCTCGCTGCGCATCCCGCCCTACGATCTCACGACCGACAACGCCGTCATGATCGCGCTCGCGGGCTTCTACCACGCCGCGCGCAGCGATTTCACCGACCCCGCCGCGCTTGCGGCCGATGGCAACCGTTCCCTTGCGTAAGGAGGCAACATGTCGCGCTTTTTGCTATATTTCGTAGTAAATGGACGAGAAATTCCTGAAGCCCTACGACCCAGCCGCGACGGAGCCGCGGCTCTATAAGGAGTGGGAGGACAGCGGCTATTTCAACCCCGACAACCTGCCGGGCGAGCGCAGCGAGCCATTCACCATCGTACTGCCGCCGCCCAACGTCACCGGCGTCCTGCATATCGGCCACGCGTACGAAGACTCCCTGCAGGACGCCGTCGTCCGCTACCAGCGCATGCGAGGCAAGAAGGCGCTCTGGGTGCCCGGCACGGACTCCGCCGCCATCGCGACGCAGGCGCGCGTCGAGAAGAATATCCAGAAAGACGAGGGCAAGAGCCGCCACGACCTCGGCCGCGAAGAACTGGTGAAGCGCGTCGGCGAATTCGCCAAAGCGAGCGAGAGCACGATACTGGCGCAGGTTCGCCGCATGGGCGCGTCGCTCGACTGGTCGCGCTACGCATATACGCTCGACGAGCCGCGCTACCGCGCCGTCATGACGGCGTTCGTGAACATGTTCAACGCGGGGCTTATCTACCGCGGCTACCGCATCGTGAACTGGGACCCCAAGGGCCAGACGACGATATCGGACGATGAAATCGTGCATGAGGACCGCCAGGGAGCCCTCTATACCTTCCGCTACAGCAAGGACTTCCCTGTCCCGGTCGCGACGACGCGGCCCGAAACCAAGCTCGGCGACGTGGCCGTCGCGGTGCATCCGGATGACGCCCGTTATGCCGTATATGTCGGAAAAACCTACGAAGCCGACTTCTGCGGCGAGCGGCTTTCGATAAAAATAGTCGCGGACGAAGCCGTCGACCCGGCCTTCGGCACGGGCGCGGTCGGCGTCACGCCTGCCCACAGCATGACGGACTGGGAGATAAAAGACCGCCATGAGCTTCCCGTCATCCCGGTCATCGACACGTACGGCAAGATGATTCTCGGGACCGACGGCATCAAGGGCAAGAAGACTGCCGAGGCGCGCGAAGCGGTAGTCGCCTGGCTGCGCGCGCAGGATCTGCTCGAAAAGGAAGAGCCGGTGCCGCAGAGCATCGCGACGGCGGAGCGCACCGGCGCCGTCATCGAGCCCCTGCCAATGCTGCAGTGGTGGATTGACGTCGATAAGCCGTTCCTCATCGACCGCAGCGAGATTCCGGGCATCCAGAGCGGCAGCGAGACGACGCTCAAGCGCCTCATGCGCACTGCGGTTGAGAGCGGCGCCGTGTCCATGCCGCAGGACGGCTTCCGGAACGCGTATTTCCACTGGATAGACAATCTGCGCGACTGGTGCATCAGCCGTCAGATATGGTTCGGCCACCGCATCCCCGTGTGGTACCGCGGCGAGGAAATATACGCGGGGCTGGAAGCGCCGTCGGGCGAAGGCTGGCAGCAGGAAACGGACGCGCTCGACACGTGGTTCTCTTCC
>DASVLW010000002.1:0-5153 GCA_036384675.1 Minisyncoccota bacterium | reverse complement strand
TAGCAAACAGTTTTTCGTGCGATAATATATCCGGATTCAGGAAGGGGCATGCCATGTTCTCATCGCGGTTTTTCGTCACCCAGGCGGTCTATGCCGTGCTGTTCATCGTCGGTTTTCACGTCCTCGCCTTCGGAACGGTGTATCGGGTCACGGCGGACGCCTTGTCGCGGGATACGATATTCCCGTTCCTGTGCGTGATAGGCATCGGCGTCTATATCGTCGTTCTCTTCACCATCTGGAGCGCCGAGGAGCCCGTGCGCGAAGCGGTCGCCGCATACCTGCGCCACCCCGCGCTTGGCGAAGCGTTCGGCCGCAGTACGGCCACGCGTTTCTACGGGGCGATCTCGTTCGCCTTCCTCCTCACCAGCATCGTGATGTATCTCGGGATGGCAGGAATGCCGCCGCCGATACCGTTCAGCGGTTATCTGGCGGGCGTCGCCCTGGTCCTGGTGATCATGGGCGGGCGGCTGGATTGGCGCATCGCGAAGCTCAAACAGCAGCCGGCACCGCCGGCGTAGGAGCCGGGCTGCATCTTCAGACAGAAGGAGAAATCCGCGGACGCAAGTCCGCGGATTTTTGTACAGCGGAGGAGTATACTTTCCGCATGAATACCACCACTGATTTCGACCACGCGATGGTCACGACCGGGCTCGAGATTCCCGGATACCGTATCGTGAAGAACGTAGGGCTCGTGCGCGGCATCATCGTCCGTTCGCGCTCCATCATCGGCGCCGTCGGCGCCGGGCTCCAGATGCTGGTCGGCGGCAATATCACGCTCTTCACCCAGCTCTGCGAGAAGACGCGCGAGGACGCGTTCGACCTCATGATCGAGCACGCCGCGCAAAAGGGCGCGAACGCCGTCATCGGCATGCGGTATGACGCGAACGAGATAGCCCAGGGCGTGGCCGAAGTGCTCGCTTATGGCACGGCGGTCGTCGTCGAGAAGGCCTAGGCCGCGGACTGCCGGAGAAGCGTGACGCAGGAAGCGCCGCGCTTCTCTTTTGACGAAAGAGGCATATACTCCGGGCAGGTGGTCGCGTAGCTCTTTGACCACCAGGGTTTATTGCCACAACAATCAACCAGAAGGGGGCTACATGGCCTTGGAAGAAGAGAAGACGACGGAATCCTCCGAGAGGACCGTTGACTACGGTGCGTGCTGGCTTGAAGCGCGCGAAAAGATGCGCCTCGATATGGGTGATCCCGTTTTCGACGCATGGATTCGTCCGCTCTCATTCGTGGGTGCGGAAGGGAACGAAGTGAAGCTTTCCGCTCTCACGCCGTTCGCGCGCAATTGGGTCGATGGGCATCACAAGCAGCGTATCGAGCGCGCGCTTTCGAAGGAAAGCGGCGAAGCGGTCACGGTTGCCATCGCGGTCGTCCCGGCGCAGAAACCTGCGGCGCCCGTCCAAACGGCGCCGGCGGCAGCTCCCGCTGCTCCTGTCGAGAACGGAACCGAGGGACGGAAAGGACTCTCTCACAAGGTCCAGCAGCCGACCCAGACGTTCGAAACCTTCGTTTCCGGGCCGGCAAATGAGTTCGCGCTTCGCGCGGCTCATGATCTGGCGACGGAAGACCGTAACGGGATCCCCATGCTCTACATTCATGGCGGTTTCGGCTACGGCAAGTCGCATCTGTTGAATGCCATCGCCCTGGAAGCACAGAAGCGCGGCCGCAAGCCGCTCTTTCTCGGCGCCGAAGATTTCATGCGCCAGTTCCTCGGCGCATTGAATCGCAAGGAAACGCTGAGCTTCAAGGAAGACCTGCGGGCTGCCGACGTGCTGCTGATCGACGACCTGCAGCACTTATGCCGTTCGACGTACACCGTGGCGGAGTTCCTCCACACGCTGAACGCGTTCTCCGACCTCCGGCGCAAGCTGGTGGTCGCCGCAGATAAGCCTCCGACGGCGATCGAGAACTTGAGCGCCGATCTGCGGGCCCGCCTTTCGGGGGGACTCGTCATCGGCCTCGACACGCCTGATCGCGCAACGCGTCTCGGCATACTTAAGCGGTGCGCAGCGGAGTTCGCCCGGACGCATGACTTCGAGGTGCCGGTAGGCGTGCTCGAGCATATCGCCGACAGCGAGCGCGGGGCATACGACTCCCCGCGCGATCTCGTCGGCGCGTTCAACAAAGTGGCGATGTATGCCGATCTCACGAAGCAGCCGCTCACCGTGGCGTCAGCCTGCGCCATTCTCGGGCAGGCAGCGGCGGCGAAGAAAGTCTCGATCGAGGACATTCAGCGCAAGACCGCTGAATTCTACAAGCTCGAACTTCGGGACTTCCAGTCGCCGATGCGGGCGCGCAAGGTCGCACGGCCTCGCCAGGTGGCGATGTACCTCGCGCGCGAACTGACCATGCGGTCGCTTCCGGAGATCGGCAAGCGATTCGGCGGGCGGGACCATACGACGGTCCTGCATGCCTGCCGGCGCGTCGTCGCGCTTTGCGACGACGATGCGATGTTCAAACAGGAAGTCGACTTCCTGCGCGGCGTGCTTAGCAAGGGAACCCTGCCGCTGGCCGCCTGATCAGGGGCCTGTTGCAGGAAATCGGCACGGTGAAGAACTTCTCCCCGACGCGGTAACACGCGCCGGGGAGCACTTTTTATGCAGGTCACCCGCGCGCCACGGGCGCGCGGACGGTATACTGTGCGTATCATGCTGAAGCGGCTGGAGATCGCCGGGTTCAAATCCTTTGCGCGCAAGACCGTGCTCGATTTCTCGTCCGCGGCGACCGCCATCGTGGGGCCGAACGGCTCGGGCAAGAGCAATGTGGCGGAAGCGTTCCGCTTCGCGCTCGGCGAGCAGTCCATGAAGTCCATGCGCGGCAAGCGCAGCGAAGACCTCATCTTCGCGGGCTCCCATTCGGCGGCGCGCGCGAATCGCGCCGCCGTCACCATCGTATTCGATAACCAGGAGCGCCACGGCAAGCGCCCGTTCAAGATAGATTTCGACGAAGTCGCCATCGAGCGCGCCGTCTTCCGCGACGGCGCGAGCGAATACGCCATCAACGGCTCCCGCGCGCGCCTGCGGGACATCCAGGAGCTGCTTTCGAACGCGAATATCGGCGAGACGGGGCATCACATCATCTCGCAGGGCGAAGCGGACCGCATCCTCCTGTCCAATCCCAAAGAGCGCCGCGCGATGCTCGAGGACGCGCTCGGCTTGAAGGTGTTCGAATTCAAGAAAGCCGAGAGCGAGCGCAAGCTCCAGAAGACCGAAGAGAATATGGGACAGGTGGAAGCGATGCGCCGCGAGCTTTCGCCGCACCTGAAGTTCCTCGGGAAGCAGGTGGAGCGGCTCGAGCGCGCGGACGAGCTTCGCCGCGAGCTCGTCGCCGCGTGCCAGACGTATTTTTCGATAGAAGAGGCATATCTCGAATCCGAGAAGGAGAAGAACGCGGCGGCGCTGCGCGCTGCCGCCGACCGTCTCGCCGTCGCGACTGCGGAAATCGAGAAGCTCGAAGATGCGAGCGCGGGAGATCAGCAGGGGGTCGTACGCGCGGAAGCCGTACGGCTGGCCGAGCGCGAGCTCGACCGCCTGCTTGGCGAGCGCGCCGCGCTCGCGCGCGAGCTCGGCAAGGTGGAAGGCGTGCTTGAAGCGGCGAAGCAGCATGCCGCGCGCGCCTCACGGGAGCCGTTCGCGAAGATTCCCCGCGAAGACATCGAAGCCCTGCGCGACGAAATAGAGAAGCAGGCCGCGCACGCGGGTACGACGCCTGAAAGCCTTGCGGCGGCGCTCGCCGCCGTCCGCGCCGCGATGCGCGCGTTCTTCGACAAGCATTCCTCGGGCGACGATGCGTACCTCGCCGAAGAAGAGCGCGCGGCCCTTACCGTAGAGCAGAATCGGGCGGCGCTCATCGAACGGGACGCGAAAGCCGCTGAAGCCATTGAAGCCGCCCGCGCGGCGCTGTCGCGCGCCCGCGCCGCCGTGCTCGCGCACGAGGAAACCGGCCGCGAAGGCCGCCACCGCCTGCTGACCATCGCGAACGAACGCGCGACGCAGGAAGCGGAGGTCGCGCGCCAGGAGGCGCGCAGCCGCGAACTCGCGCTTTTTTCGCAGGAATTCGAGCAGGCGCGCGCCGAGGCGCTCGCGCTCGGCGGTACGCAGGCCGTGACCTACGAGAAACTTGCCGCGCCGCCCGCGGAAGAGCGCGGCGTGCAGGATGCGCGCAAGCGTTCCATGGAGCGCCTGAAAATCCGCCTCGAGGAAGCGGGCGGCACCGGCGAAGACGTCCGCAAGGAATACGAGGACGCCACGCAGCGCGAAGCGTTCCTTGCGCGCGAGCTCGACGATCTTTCGCATTCGGCCGCTGGCTTGCGCTCTTTGATAAAGGACCTGGACGACGAGCTTTCACGCACGTTCGCGGAAGGCCTCGCGCAGGTGAATGCGTCGTTCGGGGAATTCTTTGCCGTTATGTTCGGCGGCGGCGGCGCGAAACTCGTGCTCGAAGACCTCGATGCGGGGGATGGGGAAGACGAGGACGAAGACGCGCCCAGGCAGCCGCAGGCCGCCGAGAAGCCGGGCATCGAGATTTCCGTACACCTGCCGAAGAAGAAGGTGCAGTCGCTGATGCAGCTCTCGGGCGGCGAGCGCGCGCTCACGTCCATCGCGCTCATCTTCGCCATGAGCCAGGTCAATCCGCCGCCGTTCCTCATCCTCGACGAGACCGACGCCGCGCTCGACGAAGCCAACAGCCGCCGCTACGGCGACATGGTCGAGACGCTCGCGAAAAAGTCGCAGCTCATCGTCATCACGCACAACCGCGAGACCATGAGCCGCGCGGGCATCCTCTACGGCGTCACCATGGGCGGTGACGGCGTCTCGAAGCTCCTTTCCGTGAAGTTCGACGAAGCGGTCGCCGTCGCGAAATAGCGGCGCACGCAATCGTTACGCGGCAGGCGATTCTTTTACCGGAGCGAAGTCGAGTTCCTTGTCGAGCGGGCGTGCGGCAATGAGCTTCACGCGGATAGGGTCGCCGAGGGCTATTTCCTGCTTGGTGCGCTCGCCGACGAGGCGGTAGCGCTTTTCATCATACGTAAAGTAGTCGTCGCCCAGGTCGCGAATCCGTATCATGCCTTCCGCGTGCGTTTCCTTGAGCGCGACGAACACGCCGCGGTCGTTCACGCCGGACACCACCGCGTCGTCGAACTTCAC
>DASVLW010000001.1:0-9312 GCA_036384675.1 Minisyncoccota bacterium | reverse complement strand
CGCTGCAGACCTATGGGACCGAAATGAACCGGTGGCACGACGTCCTGCGCCAGGTTGCGGCGCGCCATCCGTTTCTGTCCGAGCGGGTGCGCGTCCTTTCGGACCTCGTGCTCACGTCCGGCCGTTTCGGGCTTCTGGCGTATGGGTACGGAGAAGAGGGGAAGGCGCCGCACGTGCAGGAAATCCTCGCCGCTGTGCGCAAACACGGCGGCTCGCTCAGCCTTGCACAAGCCAGCGCCGCGACCGGTATCGCCTACGGCTTCATGCTGCAGATCACGAACAACATGGCCGCGCTCGGCATAATCGACAAGAAAGGGTATGGGGGAGAAGCCGTGCTTTCCCTGCCATTCTCAAAACGCATTCCCGTTGACGCGTAACTGAATACTGAGTCGAACTTGGGTGCCGGAGAAATCCGGCACCTTTTATTTTCCCCGCCCGAAATACTGCTTGAGGAGCGCCACATGCTCGGCGTATGTCGCGGAGCAATGGAACCCGCCATCGTCGTCGTGGAAATAGAACAGGCAGTCGGTCTTTTTGGGGTTGAGCGCGGCGAGGACTGCCGCGACGCTCGGCGTCGCGATGGGCGCGGGCGGCAGGCCCGCGTGCAGGTATGTGTTGTAGGGCGACTTCACGGTCAGATCCCTGGGCTTCACGACCGGCCACCAGGTCGTGGGGGATTTATCGGCGATGGCGTACTGCACCGTCGCGTCTATCTGCAGCCGCATGCCGGTAAAGAGGCGGTTCCAGATGATGCCGGACACCATGCGCATCTCATCGGGGTCGCTCGTCTCGCGTTCTATCATGGACGCGATGGTGAGCGCCTGGCTGAGCGGCACCACATCCGCGGTCTCGGGCGTGTACCGCGAAAGGATGTCGGTATCGAACTGCTCGTATATGCGCGCCTGGATTTCGCCGGGCGTCGTGCCGGCACCGACGACGTAGAGGCCGGGTTCGAATTCTCCTTCCGAGAGCTGCGGCTTCGCAGCGGCGGCGATGGCGAGGAATTGCGCTTCCTGCGCCGCATCCCAGCCCAGCGCCTTGCCGAAGGCATGGGCCACCTGCTCTTTGCGGAATCCCGGATCGATGATGACCGCGCGCGAGTCCGCCGAGGCGAGCCGCGCATAGATAGGAAACGTGTCGAGGAGCGCAGCGATGCGCGCAAGCCAGCCCGGGCCCCGGGAGAGCTCGGTCGAAGTGGCGTCGTCGAAGAACTTCGCTTCGACTTCAGGGTCTTCGATTATCTGCTTGCGCGCCGGATCGACGGTGACGGGAAAGGCAGCGATGGCTGGTCCGGCCGGCCGGTATGTATTCAGGGCGCTTATGATGCGCGGCAATGCGAACAGCGCGATAAGAAGCAGGGCAGCGGCGGCGCCTATCGCCGCATAGACCAGGTAGCGGGTCTTCCATATACGCCTGCGCGCCATATGCGTCCAGTATACGCGATCGCGGCATGGATTATCGCGCGCTCCTCTGACATACTGGAAAACATCATGGCGAAGAAACCATTGCCGGCCCCCGATGCGATAGAGCGGCTCACGCGATGGGTCGGTTCGGGGCAGTCGGTAACCCTTCACACGCTCGTCTTCATCGGGTTCTTCATCCTATCGTTTACCGGCCTGCTGTCGTGGGACCTGATGTTCCTCATCCTGACCACCATCGTCTCTCTCGAGGCGATATATCTCGCGATATTCATCCAGATGACGGTGAACCGCCAGGCGGCGAGCCTGCGCGAGGTCGAGGAAGACATCGACGAGATTCAGGAAGATGTCGAAGAGATGCAGGAGGACGTGGATGAAATCCAGGAAGACATCGACGAGATTCAGGAGGACGTGGATGAAATCCAGGAGGATGTCGAGGATATGACCGAAGAAGAAAAAGAGGCGGCGGCCGATGCGGCGGCGGATAAGTCGCTCGAACAGCTCACCGCCGACATCCGCCGCATCCTATCCGACCTTGAGGCGCTCAAGAAGAAAGGATAAAGTTCATACACGGGCCCTTAGCTCATTTGGTAGAGCGCCGCCATGGCATGGCGGAGGCGAGGGGTTCGATCCCCCTAGGGTCCACAGATTAAAGAAAGCACCCGCCAGAGGCGGGTGCTTTCTCAAACAGGCGTGAGCCTGGTTATTTCATGTGCGCCGAGACGAGCTTCGTCATCTCGAACATGGTTACTTCGGACTTTCCGCCGAAAATGGCCTTCAGCTTGTCGTCCGCGAGGATGTTGCGCTTGTTGGACGGATTCTGAAGGTTGTTCTTCTTGATGTACTCCCAGATCTTCTTGGTGACCTCGGAGCGCGGCATCGGGCCTGCGCCGACGACCGCCTGGAGTTCAGGCGAGAGGGTCATGGGCTTCAGGAGTGCCGGGTTTGCTGTTCTAGGCATGTCGTTGTTGAATTTATGCGTAATCGAGCTTGACCGCCCCAGTGTAGGGCATAGGGGGCGTTTTGTCCCGAGGGGGTGTGGACTAACTCTGGACGAAGTTTTCAGACCGAAAAGGCATTGCGCCCCCGCGCAGAGGCCCTATACTCCCAGTTAGTTCCAACCTGTAAGCGCTTTAGACGCCTTTTGAGAGGGGAAGTGTGAAATGAAGAAGTCCAAGAAGAATGTCCCCATGAGCGAATCCCCGCTCTGGCGGGTGATCTTCTATGGGTGCAGGCATATAAACCGGCTGCGCGTACAGGATGACGACACGCTGAAGCGCCGGCGCACCGACTACGACCAGATGCTGAAGGACGCCGGGCTCGAGATAATCGGGCAAGGCGTCATCAAGTACTCTGAAGACGGCGCGCACGGGTATACCTATGTCACCGGGCTGTTGCAGTCCGGCGCCATGGGGCACACCTATCCCGACCCGGGGTGGGAAAGCGTCACGGTCGTGTTCGAGACCTGCGGCCCGGTGAAGAAACTGGTCAAACGCGCCGTCAAATCGCTCCGGTGGTACCTGGGCGCGATGGCGGTCGTCTGGCAGGAGCTTCCTCCGGCCCCGCTTCAGTCGAGCGTCATCCTCGGCAAGAACTGGAAGAAAGAGCGCAAACTGCTGAAGAAATACAAGCAGAAGCTCAAGCTCTACCGGAAGTGGAAGAAGCGGAAGGACAAGAAGGGCAAGAATAAAAAGAAGAAGAAAAGGGGCCGCGGCAAGTGATTGCTGCGGCCTTTCTGGTATTTCCTGTTTCCCTTTGCGCCTGCGCGCTCCGCTTGGTACGATAGGGAAATGGAGGGGGGTATATCGATCCACCTGGCGCCTTTGGCGCTGGCTCATTTCGGCAATTGGCCGGTGACCAACACGCTGGTCACCATGGTGACGGTCAGCATCCTCTTCATCGTGCTCGCGTACTTCGCCGGCCGCTCGCTTTCGCTGAAGCCCCGGGGCTGGCAGGTGATCCTCGAGAGCCTCGTCATGTATCCGTACCAGCTGGTGCGCGACACGCTCGAGAACGACGCTGTCGCCGAGCGCACCTTCCCGGTGATCATGACGGTGTTCCTGTCGGTGCTCGGCGCCAACTGGTTCGGCCTGCTGCCGATTACGGAAGGCCTCGGCTTCCATCAGCCGGGCCTCAGCGAGGTGACCCCGCTCTTCTATTCGCCGTCGACCGACCTGAACTACACCCTCGCGCTCGCCGTTATCGCGTTCTTCACCATAGAGATATTCGGCGTCGCGACGCTCGGCGTCGTCCAGTACGGCAAGAAGTTCATATCGTTCAAATCGCCTATAGCCTTCGCCATCGGCATCATCGAGCTGGTCTCGGAGATCGCGCGCCTCATATCGTTCTCGTTCCGACTCTTCGGCAACGTGTTCGCGGGAAAGGTGCTCATCCTCGTCATCCTGTTCTTCGTGCCGTACCTGGTGCCGGTGCCGTTCTCGGCGTTCGAACTGTTCGTCGGGTTCATCCAGGCCGCGATATTCGCCCTGCTGACGCTGTTCTTCACGAAGATAGCCATCAGCGGGCATGACGCGCACGAGGAGCATGGGCCGGCGCACGACATGGCCGAGCGCATCGTCGGCGGCTCCAAGGAAGGCATGCGCCACGCCGCGGCCGACGAGAACGCCGTCATCCCGCTCTAGAGAATGCTCGGAAGCCAATGGACGGCTCGCACGAGCTTTCCATTCCTTCAGAGGATTACCAATCAGGCAGGTTAATTAGCACCGCATACACTTTATGGATATCGCAGCAGCGAACTCAATCGCCATGGGTCTGGCCGTCGGACTCGGCGTCATGGGCCCGGGCATCGGCATCGGCCTTATCGTCGGCCGCGCGCTCGAAGCTATCGGCCGCAATCCGGAAGTATCCGGCTCGGTCATCGCGAACATGTTCATCGGTATCGCCTTCACGGAGGCGCTCGCTATCTTCGCGCTCGTCGTCGGCTTCATCATCAAGTTCACCTAGAGAATGTAAAATAGCCTCATCTGCTGCGTTGCGGGTTGCGTCGATTTCTTCCGCCGTACCACTAGTACGTCTCCAGAAATCGACTGCCCGCGCCTTGCATCTGAAGCCATTTTCCATCCTCTCAACCCAAGACATCGCATGAACGCACTTCTATCTACTTTCGGCATCGACTGGCACTTGTTCATCGCGCAGGCGGTGAACTTCGGCGTGCTCGCTATCGCGCTCACGTACCTGCTCTACAAGCCGGTATTGAAGATGATCCGCGACCGCGAAGCCATAGTCGCCAAGGGCGTCGAAGACGCCGAAGCCGCGAGCGTGAAGCTCGCCGAAGCTGACACCGAATCGGGCGAACGCCTGAAAGCGGCGGAGCAGCAGGCCGCGGGCATCGTGGATACCGCCCGCGCGGCGGCAAGCGACGCGAAGGCGAAACTTCTGAAGGAAGCGGAGGCGCGCGCGGCGCAGGTCGCTGCGGACGCCGAGGCGCGCGCCAAAGAGGCGAGCGCAAAGGCGCTCCGCGAGAGCGAGAAGGAGATTGCGCGGCTCGCCGTGCTCGCGGCGGCCAAGGCGATGGCTGAAGCGAAATAGCGCATGGCTGACTACGGCAAGAAGCTTGCACAGCTCGCGGCGCACGACGAAGGTCGCGCGCTCGCAGCCGCAGAGAAGCTCGTCAAGGAACTGAAGGATCGCGGCGAGCTGAAGCAGCTTCCCGGCATCCTGCGCAGCGCGCGCAAGGAGTCGGCGCGGCAGCGCTCTCTGGCGCCGGTCGTCGAGGTCGGCCGGGCAGAGGATGCCGATGCCGCGCTCCGCGCGGCATCGGAAGCCGGCATCAACGCCGTCAGGGCGGCCGTCAATCCGACGCTCATCCGCGGCTGGCGCGCCCGCGCCGCAGGCGTGCTCGTCGACCGTTCAGGCAAGCGCGCGCTCGTCGACTTGTACCGCAGGGTAACCCGTTAATTTTATTCCGTTCGCATTACCAACCCCGTCACACGGCATATGGAAAGCATCATCAAGAAGCTAGAAGAAGAGATCGCGGCGTTCGCTCCCGAGACGAAGTCCGAGGAGACGGGCATCGTGCGCGCGACCGGCGACGGCATCGCGGAAATCGACGGGCTCGCGGGCGCCGTGATGACGGAGATGGTGCTGTTCGACCCGTCATTCGACCGCAGCCTCGAAGACGCGCTCAAGGATCCGGAGCCGGTCTACGGCCTCGTGCTCAACCTCGAAGAGGACGGCACGCGCGCCGTCGTGCTCGGAGACTCCTCGAAAGTCTATGAAGGCATGCTCGTGCGCCGCATGGGCCGCCTGCTCTCCATCCCGGTGGGCGATGAGATGGTCGGGCGCGTGGTCAATCCCCTCGGCGAACCGGTCGACGGCAAGGGCCCGATCAAGGGCGTGAAGGACACGCCGATTGAGCGCGAAGCGTACGGCGTCATCGACCGCGCGCCGGTGAACGTGCCGCTCCATACCGGCATCAAGGCCATCGATGCGATGATTCCGATAGGGCGCGGCCAGCGCGAGCTCATCATCGGCGATCGCGGCACCGGCAAGACGGCCGTCGCCATCGACACGATCCTCAACCAGAAGTCGGAACCGAAGGAATCGCGCCCGACCTGCATTTACGTAGCCATCGGTCAGAAGGAATCCAAGACCGCGAAGCTTGTCGCCGAGCTCGCGGAAAAGGGCGCGATGGAATACACCGTCGTCGTCACGGCGCCGGCATCGAGCCCCGCGGCGCTCCAGTTCCTCGCGCCGTTCGCCGGCGCCGCCATCGGCGAGCACTTCATGAACCAGGGCAAGGACGCGCTCGTCGTGTATGACGATCTTTCCAAGCAGGCGGTCGCATACCGCCAGATGTCCCTGCTGCTGCGCCGCCCGCCGGGCCGCGAAGCGTACCCGGGCGACATCTTCTACCTGCACTCGCGCCTTCTGGAACGCGCGGCGAAGCTCTCGAAAGAGAAGGGCGGCGGCTCCCTGACCGCGCTCCCTATCATCGAGACGCAGGAAAACGACGTCTCGGCATACATCCCTACGAACGTGATTTCGATTACGGACGGCCAGATATTCCTCGAGTCGAATCTCTTCAACCAGGGCCAGCGCCCGGCCATCAACGTCGGCATTTCCGTGTCGCGCGTGGGTTCCTCCGCGCAGACCAAGGCGATGAAGAAGGTTTCGGGCAAGATCAAGCTCGGCCTCGCGCAGTTCCGCGAGCTCGAAGCGTTCATGCAGTTCTCGTCCGACCTCGACGCCGACACCAAGCGCCAGATAGACGACGGCCGCCGCATGACCGAAGTGCTGAAGCAAGGCCGCGGCGAGCCGCTGCCGTTCGAGATGGAGGCGGCGGTCATCTTCGCCGCGACCAACGGCTTCTTCGATTCGTTCCCGCCCGAGCGCGTGAACGAGATGGAGAAGAAGCTGCAGGACTTCCTGCTGCGCGAGGGCCGCGGCGAGCTGGACGCCATCAAGCAATCCAAGGAAATCCGCGAAGGCACCGAGACGAGCCTCAAGGAGAAGCTCGAACGCTTCGTCGCCGCTAACGCGTAACGCACCGGTCTCCATCCGCTCATGGCACTCAAAGACATCAAATCCGCTATCGCCGCAAAGCTGCGCACCAACAAGGTGACGCGCGCGATGGAGGCCGTCTCGGCGGTGAAGATGCGCAAGACGCAGGTCGCGGCCATCGCGGATCGCGCGTACGCGCGCGCGGCCGTGAGCATTCTCGCGCGCCTGTCGGGAAGCAGCGACGTGAAGCGGCACCCCCTTGCCGAGGCGCGCCCGGTCAAGAAGCTGGCGCTCGTGGTCATCACGAGCGACAAGGGCCTCGCGGGCGCGCTGAATTCGAGCGTGCTGAAAGAAGCCGCCCACGCGGCCGCGGGTCGGACGCCCGCTGACGTGACGGTGTACGCATACGGCCGCAAGGGCAACGAATACTTCAGCCGCCGCGGCTACCGCGTCGCCAAGGCCGTCGAGAACAAGCGCGACGAGATTCCTCTGTCCGTGATGGAGGAGTTCGCGGGCGAAGTCGCGAGCGGCTTCCTCGCGGGCGAATTCGACGAGGCCGCCGTGATATACAGCAACTTCAAGTCGACGTTCGAGCAGGTGGCGACGCGCCGCACATTGCTGCCGCTCTCTCTTGAGACCGTCGAGAAGATAGTGCACGACATCGTACCGGAGAAAGGGAGATTCAGCGACGCGGCGGCTATCGCGGCGCCTGTCACCTACACGGTCGAGCCGTCGGCCGAGGCCGTGGTGGGCGCGCTCGTGCCGCGCCTGGTCGCCGTGATGCTCTATCACATGCTGCTTGAATCCAAGGCGTCCGAGCACTCTGCAAGGATGGTGGCGATGAAGAACGCGAGCGACAAGTCGAAGGAAGTCGCGCGCGAACTCACGCGCAAGTACAACAAGATCCGCCAGGCCGCGATCACGCGCGAAGTGTCGGAAATAGTGAGCGGGCGCGAGGCATTAGCAACGCACTGATTATTTTAGTAGTATCGAACGTATGAATGGAACTATCGTAGAAGTCATCGGGCCGGTCGTGGACGTGCATTTCCCGGAGAACCGTCCGGCCATCGGCGATGCGCTCGTCGTCGAGAAGGGCGGCCAGCACGGCCGCATCACGCTCGAGGTCGCCTCGCATCTCGGGCTCGACCGCGTCCGCGCCATCTCCATGAACGAGACGGCGGGACTCTCGCGCGGCGAAGCCGCGCGCGCGACGGGCGCCCCGATTTCCGTTCCGGTCGGCGAAGCCGCGCTCGGACGCCTCTTCAACGTCCTCGGCGAAGCCGTGGACGGCAAGGGCGCGGTGGACGCGAAGGCGCCGCGCCTTCCGATTCACCGCGCGCCTCCAGCATTCGACGAGCAGACGACCAAGGCCGAGATTTTCGAAACCGGCATCAAAGCCATCGACCTTATCATCCCGTTCATCAAGGGCGGCAAAGTCGGCCTGTTCGGCGGCGCGGGCGTGGGCAAGACCGTCACCATCCAGGAGCTCATCCACAACGTGGCGAGCCAGCACGGCGGCTATTCGGTGTTCGCGGGCGTCGGCGAGCGCGTGCGCGAAGGCAACGACCTGTATCACGAAATGGAAGAGTCAGGCGTGCTCGACAAGACCGCGCTCGTGTTCGGCCAGATGAACGAAGTGCCGGGCGCCCGCGCGCGCGTCGCGCTCACGGGCCTCACGCAGGCGGAATACTTCCGCGACGAAGGCGGCAAAGACGTGCTGTTCTTCATGGACAACGTCTTCCGCTTCATCCAGGCGGGCTCCGAAGTATCGTCGCTCCTGGGCCGCGTGCCGTCGGCCGTGGGCTACCAGCCGACCCTTGCCGAAGAGATGGGCAAGCTGCAGGAGCGCATTACGTCGACCAAGAAAGGCTCCATCACGTCCGTGCAGGCGGTCTACGTGCCGGCCGACGACTTCACGGACCCGGCTCCGGCGACGACGTTCGCCCACCTCGACGGTACGGTGGTGCTTTCCCGCGGCCTCGCATCCTTGGGCATCTATCCCGCCATCGACCCGCTCGATTCGTCGAGCTCGGCGCTTACGCCCGAAATCGTCGGCGAAGAGCATTACCGCGTCGCCAACAAAGTGAAGCAGACGCTGCAGCGCTACAAGGACCTGCAGGACATCATCGCCATCCTCGGCATCGAGGAGCTTTCGGACGACGACAAGACGGTCGTGTACCGCGCCCGCAAGCTCCAGCGCTTCCTGTCCCAGCCGTTCTCGGTGGGCGAGCCGTTCACGGGCATCAAGGGCCAGTACGTTTCGCGCGAGGACACCGTCCGCGGCTTCGGCGAAATAGTCGACGGCAAGCATGATGATAAGCCGGAAGCGGCCTTCTACATGAAGGGCACGATTGAAGACGTAAAATAATGTCGTCTGCTGCGTTGCAAGCTCCGGTGCTCGCTCACCGTATGCTCGATACGGCTCGCTTCG